>JBFIJN010000335.1:0-9799 GCA_041600735.1 Nannocystaceae bacterium | reverse complement strand
TCGCAGCTCCAGCTCGACATGACGGCCGGCCAGCGCGTGCTGATCGTGGTCGACGGCTACAACGGAGCCACGGGCGACTGGACGCTCGAGGTCAGCGCAGCGCCGATCATGCCCCCCGTGTGTGGGGATGCCGTGGTCCAAGCCCCCGAGGTCTGCGACGGGGCCAACCTCAACGGCCAGACGTGCTTGTTCCAGGGCTTCCCCGGCGGCGGCATGCTGGCGTGCGCGGGCGATTGCCTGTCGTTCGACACCACGGGCTGCATGGGCGGTCCGTTCGCGTGCTCCGACGAGGACATCGGCAGCGCCACCGGACCCGCCGTGACCAGCGGTGACACCACCGGCGACGATGATGATCTCAACGGCTCGTGCGGGGGCGCCGGGGGCAACGACCGCGTCGTGACGTTCACGGCCCCCGCCGCCGCCACGTATACGTTCGATACCTTCGGCTCCGCGTACGACACCAAGCTCGGGCTCTACGCCGATTGCATGAGCGAGCTGTTCTGCAACGACGACGCGGGCGGTGGGCTGCAGTCGCAGCTGGCGATCAACATGGGCGCCGGTCAGGCGGTCCTGGTGGTGATCGACGGCTACGCCGGCAGCACCGGGGCGTGGGTGCTCAACATCACACCGTCGTAGGGCCCAGACCCCGTCGAGCGTGCGGTGCAACGCAATCGAAGGCGCCCGTGATCCGAGCGGGCGGTGGCGGGCACCTACCCTTCGATGCCTCGCTCCCTTGCCCTGCGTAGCGCTGCCCTGCTCCCGCTCGTCTCGATCCTCGCCCTCGGCGCGTGCCTCGAGGTCGAGGACCCCGCCGCCGAGGAGCGCCTCGCGTGGCGCGAGGGCCCGGGTGACGTGTTCCCGCCGCCCTACACCGTGCCCGGTCGCTGGACCCTCGACGAGCCCGTGTGTGGCGTGACGCCCGATCCCGCGGGCGGCGGGATTCCCCAGCAGCTTGGGATCGACCCGCCGACGCCCCCGCAGGAGTACGCCGCGCCCACGTGCTCGCCGGCGCAGGCGCTGGCGAACGAGTGTCGGATCGTGAGCAACGCGGGCGAGCTGCAAGCGGCCGTGCTGTTCGACCCCGGCCATCCGATGGACATCATCCTCGAGGATGGCTACTACCTCGGCAGCGGGCTCGATGACGTGGTCGTCGACCCGACCAATGCGCCCTATCTCTCGCTCGGCCGCGCGCATCGGCTGTGGGCCGAGAACTCCGGCAAGGCGATCCTCACCTTCGGCGTGGTCGCGGGCGGCAACTACTGCAATCCCGCGCACGCGGCCAAGTTCGACGGGTCCGAGTTCCACGGGCTCGTGTTCGACATCACCAACGCGGACTATGCGTATCAGGCCAACGCGAGTAGCCCGACCGTGGCGCTCGCCAACTGGGGACACTCGCGGGGGATGAAGGTGCAAGATTGCTGGTTCCGCGGGTGGGAGGTGGTCGAGCGGGCGATCGCGGTGAGCCGCCCCGACGGCCTCGTCGTCGAGCGCGTGGAGATGCTGAACTTCGAGCGCTTCGGCATCTCCGTCGAGCTCGGCTGGCCCGCGGCCGGAGGCTGCGCCGGTCCGCCCCCCGACGTCGCCGCCGATCCAGCGCAGCTGCGCGATCTGGCCGTGCACGGCATCGCCGACCCCGCGTGGTCGAGCCAGGGAGCGCACCTCGACTGTGGCGATGACCCGCCCGTCGGCGCCTACTGCCCTGGAACGCAGGAGCACGGGATCTGGATCGGCGAGCCGACCACCCTCGAGCGCGCCCGCATCCGCAACGTGGCCTGGTCTGGGCTCATCGTCGCCGAGCCGAATGGCCCGCTCACCGGGGTCACGCTGCGCGACATCGATGTCGATCACCAGGGCTCGAACGAAGACGGCTGGGGCGCCGGCATCGGCTTCGAACGCGGCAACGACGGGACCCTGCTCGAGCAATTCTGTGTGGGCCCCGACGTGCGCCGCGGCGTGCACTCCGAGTGGGACCACGGCGGCGACATGCTTTCGAACATCGGCATGACGATCGCCGACGGCTGGTCGCGCGCCCGCTTCGTCGGCATCAGCCTCGACGGCGGCACCCAAGACGTCTCGATCGACAACGTGAACATCGACGAGGCGTGCCTCACCCCGCTGTACATGGACTCGAACAGCGACATCCTGCCCTACACCGATTGCTGCACGACCACCAACTGGACCGCCTTCGACATCACCGGCTCGACCAGCTCGTGCGACGTGCTCCTCTCGAACATGCCTTCGGTAGCCCAGGCCCTGACCACCCCGAGGTGCGCGATGCTGCTGAGCACTCCGCCGCTCGACCCCACGAACGACTGCCGCGCGCTCCCCCTCGCGAACATCCCCTGCGCCAACAATGGGGGCATGGACGCCTGCCCGTAGCCGCGGCGCTCGTCGGGCTCACCGGGCTCGCGGCACCACCCGGGCGTGCCGTACACTCGACCCATCGTGCAGGACACGCCCGACGCGGATCGTCGCCTCGTGCTTCGGGCGCTCGCGTCGCTGGTGCCGCTCATCGCCTGCGCCCGCACCACCTCCACCCTGCCCGAGCCCCCGCGCGCGCTCCCGGCCGTGTTCCCCGAGGCCCTCGCCGTGCTGGGCCGCCACTACCTCGCCGCGCACCCCGAGGACGACGATCGCGAGGCCCTGCGACATGCGCTCGGCCTCGATGATGCGCAGCCCGAGTCCTCCTGGCTCGCCCACCTCGACGCATCACTGCACCGCGACCTCGAGCGCGGCGACATCATCGAGCTCGAGGGCTGGCAGCTCACGCGCACCGAGTGCCGCTTGTACGCGCTCGCGGCCCTCGGCTGAGCCCCGCGCGGATCCACGATGCACATCGACGCGCGCACGCACGACCGAGCCATGCTGCAGACCGACGTCTGCATCATCGGCGCGGGCGCGGCCGGGATCACCCTCGCCATCTCGCTCGCCGGCTCGGGGCTGCGCACGCTCCTCGTCGAGAGCGGCGGCTTCGAACGCTCCACCGAGACCGATCTGCTCAACGCGGCCGCGACCCCCACGATCGGCGGCGGCTACCTGATGCGCTCGCGCGTGCGGGTGTTCGGCGGCACCACCTCGCACTGGACCGGCTTCTGCCTCCCGCTCAGCGACGCGACCTTCACCGTCCGCCCGTGGGTGCCCGACAGCGGCTGGCCGATCGACGGCGACACCCTGCACCCCTTCTACGAGCGCGCCTGCGCCCAGCTCGGCCTCGACCCGTGGGCCCGCGGCGGCGACCCCAGCCCCGCCCCCGAGCTCCCTCGCCTCCCGCTCTCCCTCGCCTCCGACGGCTTTGGCACCCGCATCTACCAGATCAAGCGCGGCGTCCACTTTGGCGAGCAGCACCGCGACGCGCTGATCGACGCCGACGACGTCGTCGTGCTCACCCACGCCACCTGCACCGAGCTGCGCGCCAGCGAGCGCCAGGTCGAGCGCGCCATCCTCCGCACGCTGACCGGCAAGCGCCTCGAGGTCGAAGCCAAGGCCTTCGTGCTCGCCACCGGCGGCATCGAGAACGCGCGGCTCTTGCTGATGTCGAACCACACCCACGCGCAGGGCCTCGGCAACGCCCGCGATCTCGTGGGTCGCTACTACATGGATCACCCCGAGCTCACCGTCGCCGAGGCCGTGCTGTGGCCCGGCTGGGAGCTCGACCTCTACGCCGGCCACCGCCTCGAGGGTCGCTACGTCCAGCTCGGAGCCATGTTCGCCAGCCCTGCTCGGCAGCGCGCCCAAGGTCTCCTGCAGGCCGGCATCCAGCTCGCGCGCGCCGGTCGGCGCTGGGGTACGTCCGAGAGCTCTGCCGTCGATCATGCAGTCACTGCGGCCGGGTTCTGGTTGGACTGCGCGCGCGGTGGTGCTCGCGAGGGCGCCTGCCTGCCCGCTGCGCAGAAGACCTCGCTGTTCGTGCGCGCCGAGCAGGCGCCGCATCGTGACAATCGCGTGGTGTTGACCGACGACCGCGATGCGTTCGATACGCCCACGCCTCGACTCGAGTGGCGCATGAACGAGCTCGACTGCACCTCGCTCCAGCGCACCGTGCAGGCGTTTGGCCATGCGTTACACCGCAGAGGCCTCGGGCGCGTGCGCTCGTTTCTCGGTCACAGCGATCTACGGCAGGTCGACGTGACCTATGGTCTCGAGCTGTCCGATGACGAGCGCGACCGGGTTCATCTCGAGCGGCGGCCTACGATCTTGTTGTGGGGGCACCACATGGGGACCACGCGGATGGCTGACGATGCTGGTCGCGGGGTGGTGGATCGGCACTGCCGGGTGCACGGGGTCGGCAACCTTCACATTGCTGGTTCGTCGGTGTTTCCTAGCGGAGGGGCTGCGAATCCGACGCTGACGATTGTTGCGCTGGCGCTGCGGTTGGCGGAGCGGTTGCGCGAGACGCTGGCCGGGGGCGGTTGAGTCAGGGCTCGTGCGCTGCGTTCTCCCTCGCCGTGCGGCGCGTACACGAGGCGAGACCATGATGGGCAGGACGTTCCACCACCGGTCAGCGTCCAACCACCTACGGTGGCGACCACCCCGAGCACGCGCTCCTGCAAGCTATTGAGCGTCGACTGCACGTCCCACCTGTGCGAGCCACCACGCCCAGAACGCCTTGCGCCGCCCCAGGAACGGAGCCATGCGCGGCCAGTCGCGCTCGATCCGGTCCCAGTCCACGAACTCCAGCACGTCATCCGGCTTCGCGTCCCGCAGCGCACGCGCGAGCCAATAGGCCGCGTCGTCGGAATCGGATCCGTGCACGCGGGCGAGCCACGCCTCGAGGGTCAGATCGACGTCCCATAGGAAGTACGGCCGACCGCGCGCGTCGACGAGCCGATCGGCAGGCGTGGGCGAGCGCATCACCCCGCAATCCTACCCCGTTGGCAGCCCACGAGCACGGCCCGCCTGCCAATGCTCACCGGTTCTGCGGCCCCAGGTACACCATCCCGGCTCGAGCCGCTCGAGCCGCTGCTGCACGTGGCGCCGGATCGCAGCAACTCGGCTTGCTGGGCCGCGCGCCGCTCGAGCATGCCTCGTGCTCGATCCTCCTCGGCCGCTGCGACCGCCATCGTCCATGAAATCGACCGGTGGACCGACGGAGAGGTCACGACCACGGGTGACCGAGCCGCGTGCGCCTACTGGACGACCCCTCTCAACCGCGCCACCAAGAAGGTCTCGAGAACGGGGACCACAACCAGCACTGAGGAATTCTGCTCCAACGTTGGCGAGGACTTCCACCTTCAGTTGATGGTTTGTGTGCCTCCCAACCCCGGGTAGGCGGGCCCGGGCGGGGCGGTCGAGCCTACGAATTGCAGATTGGGCACACGAGAATGCCCCGACCCGGCCAAGGAGCAAGTGATGTGCTCCGTACGACCGTGGCTCGCCCTCTCACTGGCATTCTCGTTCTCCTGGACCGCCTGGGGGCAGCCGCCCGACGACGAGCGCAGACGGGAGCGATCAGCACCCGCGGTCTACGATTTCTCCGACGATGCCCTCTCGGGCGAGATGCTCTCGGCGACACCGGGCGGGGCCCAAGACATCGCCTTCTTCCGCGACCGCGTCGCGGCCGGCGAGATCCCGCACGCCAACGTCTTCACGCCCGAAGGTCTGTTCAGCGAGCATGACCTGCCGCTCGGCAAGAAGGCGCGCTGTCGTCAGCTGCTGTGCGCGACGGGCGAGGCGACGGCGGTGAGGCTGCTCGCCCAGCCGAACGTGCGAGCCCTCGGGCAGCTGGGCTTCTCCTCGAACATCGACGCCAAGAAGTTTCGACGTGCGCCCCTCAATCTCGTGGCGGTGGTCGACAAGTCCGGCTCGATGCAGCACGTGCTGCCGCTGGTGCAGGCGAGCCTGAGGGAGGTCCTCGCCCAGCTCGGGCCGCGCGATCAGCTCGCGATCGTGCTCTACGGCGACACGGTGGACACGCTGGTCCTCCCCACGCGCGCCGACCCTGCAGGACGACGGGTGCTGGCAGCCGCGATCGACCGCATCGAGAGCAACGGATCCACCGCCATGGAAGAGGGCCTGCGCGTCGGGTTCCGCCTCGCCCGGCGCAGCGCGCGAGCCTTCGAGGGCACGACCCGCGTGATGCTCTTCACCGACGAGCGCCCCAACGTTGGCGCGACCGACCGTCACAGCTTCATGAGCATGGCTCGGTCTGCGTCCAACGACGGCATCGGCATGACGACGATCGGGGTCGGGCTTCAGTTCGGCGCCGAGCTGGCCACGGCCATCAGCAGTGTGCGCGGCGGGAACCTGCTCTTCTTCCCCGATGCGGCGACCATGAAGCGCAAGTTCGAGGACGACTTCGACACCATGGTGTCCGAGCTCGCCCACGACCTGCACCTGCGCGTGCGCCCGGGCAAGGGCCTGAAGCTCGCCGGGATCTATGGGATCCCGGGCGACAAGCTGCAGTGGGGGCCGGACGGATCGCTCGAGCTTCACATCGCCACGGTGTTCCTGAGCCGCCGCTCGGGGGCGATCTACGTGGCGGTCGAGCCCGCCGGCAGCGACGCGCTACCGAGGGTGATGCCCGCGGTGGGCGATGCCATCGCCTTCATCGAGCTCGCGTTCACGCCGCTCGGGGGCAAGCGCCGCACGACGACGGCGAGCCTCGCCACCGTTGCGTTGGAAGACGCGAGCGTGGGGTTGGTGCGCGGTGCTCTGCTCGTGGACGAGGCCACCGTGCTGAAGGAAGCCGCTCGGCTGCACAACGAGGCCAATGACCAAGAGGGTGCCTACCAGCTCGTGCACGCGCTGGCGGGGCGCTTTCGTGCACTCCGCGATCCCACGCTCGAGGCGGAGCGAACGCTGGTGCTCGCGCTCGAGCAGTCGCTCGCGCTGCGCTCCGGGCATGCGGGCGAGCCCTCGGCTCGAGCTGGCGTGCGCGACCCCGTGAGCGGGCTTCCGCGCTGAAGCGCAGGGAGTACGGCCGACCGTGCACGTCGACGAGCCGATCGGCAGGCGTGGGCGAGCGCATCACCCCACGATCCTACCCGTTGACCGCCTACGAGCACGACCCTCCTGCCGATGCTCATCGGTTCTGCGGCCACAAGGACACCATCCCGAGCGGCTCGATCCGCCTGGAGACCACCTCGTAGCCCGCCACGATCTCGGCCGGCTCTCCCTCGCGCGGCTCCGCTGGGCGCGAAGTCTTGGATCCCCGCGGCGCAATGGCGTGCCAGGTAGACTTCGATGGAGCCATCCGACGGCCACTCTTCTGCCTTGGCCGTGGCGGGCCGGTGCTAGGCTTCGCCGACGATGGCGAAACCGAAGCAGGGAAGCGGTGTGGCCGTCTCCATCGAGCTTCGGTTGGTCCGAATCGGAGACGCAACCGATCTGCGAGACGATGATGACCTCGAGCCGTCTGGAGAGCTCGTCACGAAGCTAACGCAAGGAGGTCTGCCTCCGTTTCGAATCGCGCAAGCTCCGGGCGTGTACTGGACCATGGTGCACGAGCCCGCGAGAACGAAAGCGCAGGAGCTCGCGCCCATGCGGAGGCTGCGAGTTTGGCGACCCTCGAGCGGCATCATCACGATGATCGATCAGGTGGCGCCGTCGTCGGAACCGGGCTTTCGAGCCGATGCCAGAAAGGCTCTGTTGGGGGTGCTCCCCGACCAGCTCTGGGAGGTCGATCTCGAGAGCGGGGCGGGACGTCCGCTCGATACCAGCGGCCTAGAATCGAACACGATGACCCGGCCGGCCTACTTGGCCGACGGAAGACTGCTGTTCTGTGTCTCGAGCAAGGGCAAGATGGTGGTGCATGCTTGCAGCCGAGACGGCGACCGCCTCACTCCAGCGTTCTCGGCCGCAGTGGAAGCACACTACCTCGTGGTCGGCGGTCGCTTCGTGGTGCTCACCTCGGAGGTTGCGATCAAGGTCTTCGAGTGCCAAGCCGATGAGCTCGAGATGGTGGCTGAGCTCTCGGCGCCCGACGGCCTGTGTGAGCTGCGATTCGACGGAAAGCTCGTCCACTACAGTGACGATGGCGCCTACGAGATCCTCGGGCTCGGGTAGGCGGGCGCGGGCGGGGTGGTCGAGCCACGCTGCTACCACTCGACGAGCAGCACCACACTCCGCCCGTCTTCCGTGCCCTCGATCCATAAGCGGCCGTCGATGTCGAAGTGCATTCGTCCGAGCTCGAGCTCGGTGGTGGGTGGACACGAGAGCTCGGCCGTCCACGCTGGATCTCCGTTCGCGGTGAATCCCAACAGCTCGTCGCTGGGGTTGCATTGCACGACCTGCAGCTGCTCGTCGCGCACAGTCACCTCGACTCCCTCGCATTGCAGATCGGGCATCGTCAGCAACCGCGATGGTCCGGCCGGCTCGCTGCGGCTCGCGAGGCGGGCGACCGAGAGACTCTTGGGGGGTGGCACGGCATCATAGTCATGTTCATCCCGGACCACGTCGTACAGACGCCCGCGCGTGTCGTTCTGGTAGCCGAGCGAGAACTGGCTGACCGGTCCGCCCCCGGGCACGAGGGCCAGCGATTCGTCGAACCACTGGCTGCCGAACGAGGAGCTCCAGATACCGAACGGCACGTACTCTGAAGAGAACGCCACGTAGCGCTCGGGGCCCCCGGTAAACAGATCCAGACGCTCGATGTAGCCGTAGTCGGCGAGCAACTCGACCTCCGCGACGAGGGCCCCGGTCGACGTGCGACGCTGAATGAAGGCGCGCCTGCTCTCCAATGCGTAGGTCAGGCCGCCGAGCACCACGTTGTCGCCGTCGCGCACGACGGAGTGCACAGTTGCGTTTGCTTGGCCATCGAGCAGCAGCTCGGTCCGCTCGCTGCAGGCCCCGTCGTCGTCGACGTGGACCAACCACGGCGTCGCACCACCCGGGGCCGCGACCAGGTCGAGGCCCGCGTCGCTCGTTGCATGAGGTCCGAGCTCGATATCCAGGTCTCCGTCGCCCAGCCGGTGCGACCACTCGAGCTCCAGGTCGGGCCCGAGCTGCGCGACGACGAGCTCAGGCTGCCTCTCGGCGAACAACACGATCCGACCTGCGCTCCCGAGGGTAAACCGGGTCCATGGCATGCCGTCGTCTGCAGCGATTCGAATGATCCGCGCCGTGGTGGGACCGTCGGCGCCCGCGACCGCAAGTTGGCAGGGTTCGACGGTCGCCACGAACACCGGGCCCGACGCGCAGCCTGCCCGTGGTTCGACCCGATCGACGCAACAACACAGCAGAAGCGCGACGAGCAACGTCGCATGGACTCGCAGTAAGCACATACAGCAACCATAGCGTGACCGCGGCGCTGGGAGAGCAGCGCGCCTCGAGCAGGGGTTCGGGGCTGGTTCAGGGGCAGCTCGAGGGATGGAGCGCTGCGTCCATGTGCGGACCCGCTGAACAATGGCCCCCGAAGGCACCAAGTCGCCCATTCGGGCTCGATCGACGTACAGCCCTGCTCGGCCCTGTCATAGTCGTGCGACGAGCGGCACGCGCGACTACGCCGTTGGCCGGTCGGGTGCTGTGCCCATCAGTCGTCGAAGACGTCGGTGACGTTCGCGGCCGTGATGGCGCGCTGGAACCAGCGTCGGAGCAACGACTCATCCTTGCAGCCGGCGACGCGCTCGCGGAGTTCATCGGTGAGCCCGAGCTCCCGGGAATCGAGCAGTTGCTCGAGCATCTCGGCCATGCCCTTGGCTTTGCCCTTGGCCTCGCCCTCGGCCATGCCCTTGGCCTCGCCCTTCAGCATGCCCTCGGCGATGAGCTCGTCTCGGATGGTGGCGTACAAGTGACGTGTCTCCGGATTGAGGGACCCCTCGATGATAGCGCGGATCGGCGTCCGTGTTGGAAAGGCGGACAG
>JBFIJN010000334.1:0-9800 GCA_041600735.1 Nannocystaceae bacterium | reverse complement strand
CTCCACCTGCTTGAAACCGAAGAATTCGGCCATCGAGCGTGCGTGGAGCCACCTGGGAGACCTGGTGGCTCTTCTGCTTTCGAAGGCCGAATTCACCCACGAGACACTACGAACAACCCCACGAAGATCGATCGAGGTACCACCATGTCCGTTCTCGCGATGACCGTAGTCAGCGTTCAAGATCACCCCAATGCCGATGTGCTGCGGATCTATCGATTCGATGCACCGGGCGTCGCGGGGCTGGTGGTGATCGCGAACGAGGAGCACACCTACGCGGTGGGCGATGTGGTCGCGGTCGCACGCGTGGGCGCGGAGCTCGACCCACGGACCACGGTTCGCAGGGTCCGGATGCGCGGGATCGACTCGTTCGGCACGCCGCTTGGGCTGGTCGACGCCAGACCCGGCGAGGACCTGACCGATCGCTACTGCAAGCGGTCCCCGTCCGCGAGCGAAGGTGTGTTCGCCAAGTGGGCGAGCATCGAGCAGCTTCACGGGCTGCGCTTCGAGCTGCAGGGGCGCCTCGAGGCCACGGGCGAGCCGCTGCCGCGCGTGACGTACCGCGCCAAGATCAAGGTCGACGGCACCAACGCGGCCGTCCATGCGCTGCCGGACGGATTTGCGGCGCAGAGCCGCACGCGCATGTTGACGCCGGAGGAGGACAACTACGGATTCGCCGCCTGGGCTCACGCGACGGAGCAGCTCGACTGGTGCGCCAGCCTCCACGCGAGGATGGGCCGCGCGGTGGTGCACGGCGAGTGGTGCGGCACCGGGATCCAGAAACGCACGGCGATCTCCCGGGTGGGGCGCAAGGTGTTCGCCGCGTTCGCCGTGCAGCTTGGTGACCCGAGCCGGGAGACCACGCGCCTCGTGGTCGACCCCGAGCGGCTGCGCGCGCTGCTGCCCGAGCACCCCGATGTGTTCGTGCTGCCGTGGCACGGCGAGCCCACGGTGCTCGACTTCGCCGACGCCGAGGGCCTGCGCCAAGCGGCGCAGCGCATCGACGCGATGGTGGCCGAGGTCGAGGCCACGGATCCCTGGGTGGCCGAGGTGTTCGGTCTGCAGGGGCTGGGCGAGGGCGTGGTGCTCTACCCGGTGGAGGGCGTGGAGTTCGACGACGAAGGGACGGCCGACCGCGATCGCTACACCGCGCTGATGTGGAAGGCCAAGGGCGAAGAGCACCGCGTGAACGAGCAGAAGCGGCCGGCTCAGCTCGACGCCGAGGTTGCGCGCGGTGTCGAGGAGTTCGTGGCGCTGATGGTCACCCCGGCGCGGCTCGAGCAGGGGCTGGCCCAGGTCGCCGGGGGCGTGATGCAGATGCGCCACATGGGCGACCTCCTCAAGTGGGTCGGCCAGGACGTGCACGAGGAGAGCGCGGCCGAGCTCGCGGCGGCCGGGCTCGAGTGGAAGCAGGTGGCCAAGGCGGTGCAGAAGGCCGCCCTGCAGTGGTTCCGCGCGCGGGCGTCGGAATAGCGGATCGCCGCGGGGCTCACTAGAGCGCCGCGGTCACGAGGATCCCCATGTAGAAGACGAAGGCGCCCAGCAACAGGGCGCCTTCGGCCCTTCGCACGCGCATGCCGGTGTACATCAGCGGAAACAGGAGCACGGAGAATCCGATCATCCACCAGTTGTCGCGCTCGATGATCTCGAGGGGTACCTCGAGCGGGAGGATCAGCGCCGACGTGCCCACGATGCCCAGCACGTTGAAGATGCAGGAGCCCACGACGTTGGTCACCGCGATGTCGTCCTTGCCGCGGCTCGCGGCGACCAACGACGTGACGAGCTCGGGGGCGCTGGTGCCCGCGGCGACGACGGTGAGCCCGATGATCGTGTCGGAGATCCCCATGGTGCTGGCGAGTCCCACTGCGCCCTCCACGAGCAGCGAGGACCCGCCCGCGAGCAGCCCACCGCCCACGAGCACGGCGCCGATGTTGAAGGCGACCGCGGCGGCGCCCGTGCGACCGAATGACGCCGTGGTGAGATCGCCCTCGCCCGGCTGCTCGACCGGCATCGCGTTGCGGCGGCCCACCCACACGGCATAGGCAAAGAAGGCGACCAGCGCGGACAGCAGGAAGCCACCCTCGAGTCGGTCGATGGTGGAGTCGCGCGCGAGCAAGTGCAGCTGGAACACCGCGAGCATCATCACCGGCCACTCGAGTCGCACGGTGTTGCCGAGGATGCGCAGCGGCAAGAACAGCGCGGTGACCCCCACGATCGCGCCCACGTTGAAGATGGTCGAGCCGACCACGTTGCCCATCGAGAGCCCCGGGTTGCCGCCCAGCGCGGCCTGCACGGAGACGACGAGCTCGGGCATCGAGGTGCCGGCGGCGACGACGGTGAGGCCCACGACGGCCGGCGCGACGCGAGCGAGCAGCGCGATGCCGCTGGCGCCGCGCACCAGCGCCTCGCCTCCGCCGAGCAGGAGGACGAGACCGCCGAGCACCAACAACCAATCGATGATCATGCGAAGGACGGCTGTATACCCGACCGCCGGGATGCTAGTCACCCGCGACATGTACGATGTCGCGATCGTGGGCGCGGGCACGGCTGGGGCTGCTGCGGCGGCGCTGTGTGCCGAGCGCGGGCTGTCCACCGTCTGCGTCGATCGTCGACCCCTACGGCAAGCCGGTGCACGCTGGGTGAACGGCGTGCCCGCATGGTGCTTCACCGAGGCGGGGTTCGAGCTTCCGGTCGGGTCCGAGCTGCGTGGGATCGATCACCCCTTCCACTTGGTGGTGGGCTGGGGACCGCGACGGCTCACGCTGATCGGGCACGGCCTGCTCGATGTGGACATGCGCGGGCTGGTGGAGCGCTTGCAAGCACGCGCACGCGCGGCAGGAGCCGAGCTGCGCGGCTCGGCGGCGATCACCGGCTTCGACGGGCGTCGCCTCGCGCTGGGCGAGGAGGCGATCGAGGCGCGCTGGTTCGTGGACGCCTCGGGGCTCTCCGGGGCGCGATTGCTGCGACAGCCCGCGATCGATCGCAACGATCTATGTGCGGCCGCCCAGTGGGTCCACGAGCTCGCCGATCCGGTGGGGGCGGAGCGCTGGCTGGCCGAGCACGAGGCGCGCGAGAACGAGACGCTGTGCTTCACCAGTGTGGCCGGCGGCTACTCCATCGTGTCCGTGCGCGTGGCCCCCTCCACCGCGGCGGGTGAGCCCGGCACGGTCAGCCTGCTCACCGGCAGCATCCCCGCGCAGGGGCATCCCTCGGGGCAGCGGCTGCTGGATGACTTCGTTGCCGCGCATCCATGGATCGGCGCGCGCCAGGCCGGAGGATCACGCGCGCTGCCGCTGGGTCGTCCTCATGATGTGATCGCGCAGGGCAACGTGGCGCTGCTCGGCGATGCCGCGGGGCAGGTCTTTGCGGCGCATGGCTCGGGCATCGGCGCGGGGCTGCTCGCCGCGCGTTGCTTGGCCGATACGCTCGCCGAGGGCCGCGGGCCCGAGCCCTACGGTGCGCGCTGGCAGCAGCGCTACGGCGGGCTGTTCGCGGCCTACGACGTGTTCAGGCGCTTCTCTGCGGGGCTCACCGTCGACGAGGTGGCCGAGCTGCTCGATATGGGGTTGCTCGACGAAGGCACCGCCATTGCGGCGCTCCAACAGACGCTGCCCCGCCTCTCGCCCGGGCAGCTGGCGAGGCGACTGGGCCGGCTGCTGCGATCCCCTCGGGCGGCGGCGAGGCTCGCTCCGGTGGGGGCGCGCATGGTGGCGGCGCTCGGCCTCTACCGCAGCTATCCCGCCGACGCCACGCAGCGTGCGCGCTGGAGCACCTGGGCGGCGCGGCTGCTCGATTAGCCTGCTCGCCGGGCCTGCCCGACGGGCCTGCTCGACGGGTTCTCGGCCCTCACCCGCGGCGGCGGCGAGCCACGGCCAGGCCCAGCAGGCCGAGCAGCCCCGCGAGCCATCCGCTCGGAGTGGGCTCGCTACGGCAACCGCAGCCACTACCGCCGCCACCATCCGACGCGGCCGCGCCCGTGCTCCCCGAGCTGTCGCCAGAGGACGAAGAGGCAGGAGGGGGCGGCGGCGGGTCCCCGGTGGTGCTGTCCTCACCGCCCAGCACGGTGACCTCGATGCTCGCGGAGAACTCCGCCTGACCATTGTGATCGGCGATCGCGTCGAGCGTGTGGACGCCGGGGCTGAGCTCGATGGTGAAGGTCTGGTCCTCGGTGTTGCAGCCCTCGTCGCCGTTCTGGCACTTCGCGGTGGTGCTGGCATCGACGCGAAGGTTGATGCTGAACGGCACGCGAGCGCTGCATGCACAGCCATCACACGTGCAGGTGTACGGCGCGGTGATGCGGACGTCGACGGTCGAGGGAACGGTGGCGCCGTCGACCGGGCTGATGATCTGCACGGGCTCGGTAGAGTCGATGCACTCGGTGCACTCTTGGCCGGTGGTGCCCGAGGATCCTTCGCCGCCCGTACCGCCACCGGTGCCCGAGCTCGCGTCGGTGTCGGTGTTGGTGTCGGTTCCCGTGCCGGTGCCGGTTCCGGTTCCAGTTCCGGTTCCAGTGCCCGTGGCACCCGAGGCCGAGGCCGGGAGGACGAGCACCATCGAGACCAGCAGCGCAGGGCGAAGCCAGGAGCAATGCATTGGCCGACGGTACCACGAGGCAAGGGCCACGAGGCGAGGCCACGAACCACCGCCGCCGCGCCCCGGCGGGTCGTCGGGCCCGTCGGGCGACCATGCGAGCCTGGCCCCCTCGAGCGGCTCGCAGCGGCCCCGCTGTGCTAGCCTTGCCACCCCGATGGCCGATGACGCGACGGTCCCGCTCCCCGCCCTCGACGTGGAGCACGTGCGGATTGCGGCGGCGCGGATCGGCGATCGCGTGCACCGAACCCCCGTGCTGCGCATCGCCGCCCTCGACGCGCTCGCGGGCGCCGAGCTGTGGCTCAAGGCCGAGAATCTCCAGCGCATCGGGGCCTTCAAGGCGCGCGGGGCCATGCACGCGGTGGGGCAGCTGTCCGAGGCCGAGCGCGGGCGCGGGGTCATCACGTTCAGCTCGGGCAACCACGCCCAAGCGGTCGCCCTGGCGGCCAAGAGCTACGGCTGCCGCGCCACCATCGTGATGCCCACCGATGCGCCGGGGATCAAGGTCGCCGGCGTGCGCGCGCTGGGGGGCGAGGTGATGTTCGCGGGCACCACCTCCGACGAGCGCAAGGCGGTCGCGCTCGAGCTGGCCGAGCGTACGGGCGGCGCGGTGGTGCAGCCGTTCGATCATCCGCACATCGTGGCGGGCGCGGGCACGGCCACGCTCGAGCTCGTCGAGGAGGTCGCGGCGCGGACCGGCGGCGGTGCCCTCGATGCGCTCTTGGTCCCCGTGGGCGGCGGGGGTCTGATCGCGGGCGCATGCCTGGCCGCGGCGCCCACCGGGGCCAAGATCTACGCCGTGGAGCCGCACGGCTGCGATGCGATGGGGCGCAGCCTCGAGGCGGGCGAGCGCGTGTCGGTGACCCCCGGACCCACGCTGGCCGATGGTCTCAAGCCCACGAAGGTCGGAGCGCTCAACTTCGCGATCGCGCGCGCGCACGTGGCCGGGTCGTATCGCGTGGGCGACGAGCAGCTCGGGGCTGCCCTGGTCGCGCTGCTGCTGCACGGCAAGGTGCTGGTCGAGCCCTCGGGGGCGGCCGGGCTGGCGGTGGCGCTCGCCGGCGGCCTGCCCGAGCAGCCGCGTCGCGTCGGCGTGATCCTCTCGGGGGGCAACGTCGAGCCGACCCTCGTCGCGCGCCTGCTCGCGCTCCACTCAGGTGCCGCATGACCGACCTCAGGCCCTCGATCAAGCGCTCGATCATCCCCCTGTGTCTGATGCTCGCCGCGTGCCCGGCGGGGCGCGACGACGGCAGCGCTCAGAGCCCGAAGTCGGGCGAGTCCACCCCCGCGCCCGTCGCCACCCGCGAGCCCGCTCCCGCCGCCGAGGGCTCCGCCTCCGCCGAGGACCAGGAGTCGGCCCACCACGTGGTGTTTGCCGATCGCGCCAGCCAGGCCTACTTGCTGCTGATCCCCGGCTCGCCCGGTGAGCCCCCTACGCGCGAGAGCTTGGCCGAGCTCGTGAAGGCCAAGCTGCCCGGGGCCGAGGACGAGCCCGAGGTCAAGCTCTTGCTCGAGCTCGTCGCCACCGAGCCCCCGCTTCCGCAGAGCGATCCTTCGTTTGGTCCCGCCGAGCGCGAGGCGATCCGGCACCGCGACCTGCTGGGGCTGCACATCGCCCTGCTGCCGCTGGCGCCTCCCGGCGAGGATCCTCTGATCTCGCCCGAGACGCTGCACGATCCCATCGCCACCCGCGAGCTGTCCGAGGCCGATCGCCAGAGCCTGCCCGCGCGGCGCACCGTGCTGGTGCTTCGCGCGCACTATCGCAACCGCTATGGCGTTCGTGGATTGCGGCTGCTGCAGACGTTGGTTCGCATCGTCGCGGCCGATCGCAAGGCGCTGATCCACGATCCCGACACGGGCGAGACCGTCGACGTGGCTGCGTTCACCCGCCGTCGCCTGCAATCCACCGTGGGCAACGTCGCCGACCAGGTGGTGGTGGTGCCGTTCCCCGACCCCCGCAACGGCGAGGGCTTCGTGCGCATGAGCACCCGCGGGATGCGGCGCTTTGGCAGCGTCGATCTCGAGCTCGACGGGCTGCCGCGCGAGGGCGCGGCGCTCGAGGCCGCCACCCAGCTGCTCCTGGGTCTGGCCTACCACATGGTGCGCGCGGGCGAGTACGACCGCGAGGGCTACGCGGTCGAGGTCGACGACGAGATCGAGCTGAGCCACCGTGACATCGCGCAGGCCTACGCCGGTCAGGCCGGCCGCGTGCCGCACTGCGATGGCTGCCCCGAGCGCGTGCGCCTGCACTTGGTCGAGCGCGCGAGCGAGAGCCACGACCCCGCCGAGCACGTGGTGGCGCGGGTGGTCGCGCCGCGCTTGCTCAGCGCATCGACGGGTTACGACCACCCCGCGTGGGTCCGCAAGGCGCTGGCGGATCTGCTCGGCGTGCAGTGAATCGTGTAAGGTCTGCGCGTGACCGAGCAGAGCACGGCACCGAGCCAAGCCCACGCGCCACTCGTGTGGATCGACATGGAGATGTCGGGGCTCGACCCCGACACGTGTCGGATCCTCGAGATCGCGACCATCATCACCGACGCCGAGCTCAACATCTTGGTGGAGGGCTCCGACATCGTGGTCCACCAGCCCGACGAGGTGCTCGAGGCGATGGACGAGTGGTGCACGACTCATCACGGTGAGAGCGGCCTGACCGAGCAGGTGCGCGCCTCCACCATCGACGAGGCCGAGGCCGAGCGCCGCACGCTCGAGCTGCTCGCCGCGTGGACCCAGCCCGGCACCTCGCCGCTGTGCGGCAACTCGATCCACCAAGATCGCCGCTTCATCAGCCGCTACATGCACGATCTCGATGCGTTCCTCCACTATCGGATGGTCGACGTATCCACGATCAAGGAGCTCTCGCGGCGCTGGTATCCCGAGCTCAAGCCTCCGACCAAGCGCGAGACCCATCGGGCGCTCGATGACATCCGCGAGTCGATCGCCGAGCTGCGCTTCTACCGGGGCTCGCTGTTCCGCTGAGCGGACTCAGCCCTCGGCTTCTTCGAGCAGCTCGGCAAAGAAGCGCTCGCCGCGTACGAACGCCGCGCGCTGCTCCACGTCGATCTTCGCCTTGCGGCACAGCGCCGCCACGAACTCGCGGGGCTCGGGCAGGTTCTGCCACACCATGGGCAGGAACACGGCTCGGCGCTCGCCATCGCGCAGCACCAGCCCGTCGCGCCCGGGCACGAGCGCGGCGGTGATCGCCGCGAGCCCCACCTGCGCCATGGGCTCGGGCGGCGTCAGCACGGAGATCTCACCGCGCAGCCGCGGCAGATCCTCGGGCCGCGGCGCGGGGGTGCGCGGGTCGTGGAGCCCGGCCTGGACGGCATAGTGGCGCACGGCATCCCGCAGAGGCGTGCGCGCCTCGAGCGTGCCGATGCAGCCCACGAGCCGCCCGTGATCGTGCCACGAGACGAATAGCCGCGCGGGCTCGTCGAGCCGAGGATCGCTCGGCGCAGGTCCAGGCTGCGGCGCGTCCACACCCAGCGCCTGCGCGAGCGCATGGCGAGCCGAAGCCAGCAACCACCGCTGCGTGGCGGCCGGCAGACGACCCACGGTAGGACCGGCCTCCGACGCTCCGGGTTTCACCGGCTCATCGTGCCCGAGCCGCCCTCCTTGATGATAGGGTCTCGTCCCGAATGTTGCGCTCCAGGCCTTCCATTCATCGCGGTGCCGCACTGATGATCTTGGGCTTGGTGCTGGCGCCGAGCCGGCCCGGGCGCACCGACGAGGGCCAGTGGATGCCCAAGCAGATCGCCGAGCTTCCCGCCGCCGAGCTCGAGCGGCTGGGGCTGCGCCTCGAGCCAGCCGCGCTGTGGAACGCCGACGACGGCGGGCTGATGCGTGCGGTGGTCAACCTCTCGGGCTGCTCGGCGGGCTTCCTCTCCGACAAGGCGTTGATCGCCACCAATCACCACTGTGCGTATGGAGCGATCCAGTCCAATAGCTCGGTCGAGCACGACTACTTGAAAGAAGGATTCCTCGCCGCCACCCTCGCCGACGAGCTACCCGCGCGCGGCAGCACGGCCAAGGTGCTCGAGTCGATCGAGGACGTGAGCGCGACGCTCCTGGCCATCGCCGAGGCCGAGCCCGACCCGGCCCGCCGCGCCCGCGCCGTGGACAAGGCCCGCGCCGAGCTGGTCGCCGAGTGCGAGACCGCCAACCCCGGTCGCAGCTGCCAGGTCGCCGAGTTCTACAACGGCCACGAGTACCAGCTGATGCGCTACCTCGAGCTGCTCGACGTGCGCTTGGTCTACGCGCCGCCCTCGGCCATCGGCAACTACGGCGGGGAGATCGACAACTGGATGTGGCCGCGCCACACCGGCGACTTCTCGCTGATGCGCGCCTACGTGGGCCCCGACGGCAAGCCGGCCGCGTACGCCGAGGGCAACGTGCCCTACGTGCCCGAGCGCCACTTCGAGGTCGGCCCCGAGGGCGTGGGCCCCGGCGACTTCGTGGCGATCCTGGGCTACCCCGGTCGCACCGAGCGCTACCTGCCCGCTCCCGAGGCGCAGCGCCAGCTCGACCAGTTCTTGCCCGCCCGCGTGGCGCTCTACGGCGAGTGGATCGAGATCCTCGAGCGCATGGGCGCGGCCGACCCGGCCGTGCGCATCAAGGTGGCGGCCAAGCTGCGCGGGCTTCAGAACCGCCACAAGAACGCGCGCGGAATGATCGACGGGATCGTGCGCAACGGGCTGCTGGCCCAGCGCCAGGCCGAAGACGAGGCGCTCGCGGCCTGGGCCGCCAAGCAGGGGGGCGACAACCCCAAGGTGCTCGACGAGCTGCGCGCGCTGACCGATGAGCGCCGTGCCACCTTCGATCGCGACTTCATCGTCGACAACCTCGGCAATGGTCCCAACCTGCTGGTGCTGGCGATCGATCTCGTGCGGCGCGCGCGTGAGCACGCCAAGCCGGACCTCGAGCGCCGCGGTGCCTACCAGGACCGCGGCGCCGATCGGCTGTGGTCGCGCCAAGTGGGCCGGCTCGCCGACTACGATCGTGGCGTCGACCAGGCGCTGATGGAGGTGCTGTTCCGCCGCATCGAGGCGCTGCCCGCCGAGCTGCGCTTCACCACTGTGCGCGCGAGCGAGATCCCCAAGCTACTGCGCGCGACCAAGCTCACCAACGAGGCCGCGGTGAAGGCGGCCTTCGATGCCGCCGATGCCGAGGCGCTGAAGGCCAGCCGCGATCCCCTGCTGGTGCTCGCCCACGCGCTG
>JBFIJN010000333.1:0-9801 GCA_041600735.1 Nannocystaceae bacterium | reverse complement strand
ATCGAAGCGCCACGCCCTCACGCCCTCGCGCCATGCGACGCGCAGCACCCCGCCATCGCTCGCGCCCACGAGCACGCCGTCGTCGGCCGCAGGTCCGTCGTCGAGGGAGGCGGCTGCGGTCAGCGTGTACTGATAGGCGTCGAGGAACAGCGCGCTGCCGTCGCTGGCGAGCACGAGCATGCCCACGTTGCCGACCGGCGCCACGCGAGCGGCGGCGTCGGGCTGCGCGAACGTGAAGTCGAGGGGGGTGAGCACGCCGGGTCGCGCGAGCAGCAGCGCCAGGCCCCCGCTCGCGCCCGCGTAGGTGAACGAGGGGGTGCGGCCCCACGCGAGCAGCTCGTCGTCTTCGGCCAGGTAGACCGCGAGCTGGCGCGGCACGGCATCGGGCGGCACCTCGAAGGTGAGCCCGAAGTCGAGGCCATCGGCGGCGACGGTCTCGGCGAAGCCCTGCGGCTCGAGCACCACGCTGACGTTGTTGGTGCGCTCGAGCTCGATGTCGTCGGCGGGCAGGATCAGCTGCACGTCGACGGTGGTGGTGATCGGCTGGCAGGCGGAGCTAGGGCCCGCGAGGGTGAGCAACGCGGCGGCGAGGGCCAGCCACGGTCGATGGCCGCGGGCGAGCACGGGGGCCGAGCCCACGACGGCGTCGGTCCGCACGTACAGCGCCTCGGCGTGCAGGTTGACGGTGGTGCACACGTGATCGGGCACGAGCCACACCAGGCGTCCACGCTCGGGGCGGGGGCCGTGATCGATGCGTACCGGTCGGTGCTCCTCGCTGGCCACGAGCGGCACCCAGCCGGGCTCACCGAGCACGGCGCACGCGGGGGCCGGGCAATCGGGGGCGAGCGCCTTGCTGCCGGCATCGAGCGTGATGCGGTCCTCGCCGGGGCAGGCCACGACGCGGGTGCCGACGAACGCGGCCTGGCGCAGCCCGAGGTCGGCGGCGGCCTCGCTCGAGCGCCGGTCGCAGAGCACGAGGGTGCCGGGGCTCACCTGGTGGGACCACGCGCCCTCGGCCAGCCCGGCGTGGGCGAGCGCGTGCGCGTAGCCGTGAGTGCCCGACGTGCAGATCTGATCGATCGTGAGGGGGAGCGCGGCCGCGAGCTCGCACAGCGCGTCGTAGCCGGCGTGGGCGGCCGCGCGCTCGGACCAGCGGAGGTGGCCTTCGTACCCGTGCAGGCCCACGGGGACGAGCCACGGGCTGCTGGGGATGCTGCCGCGGCGCCACGCCGGGGCGGGGCTGCCGGTGCGGCGCATGCCGACGTCGACGTCGAGCCACAGCTCGAACCCCGGCAGCTCGCCGGCGTCGCCGATGCCCTCCACGAGCTCGACCGCGTGCGCGGGCGAGTCGGCGAGCAGGCCGAGCCGTGCGCTCGGATGCGCACGGCGGAGCGCCAGCATGGCCTGGAGCTGCGGGGGCGCGGCGGGGTAGGCGAGCAGCACGTCGACCTCGAAGGGCAGCGCCCGCGCGGCGGCGGCGTCGAGCACGAGCCCGACCTCGGCGGGCGTGGCGGCCTTGAAGCGGTGCACGCCCGCGTCCATCAACGCGCCGACGATCGTCGGCTGCTTGACCGTCTTGATGTGCGGTCGCCAGCGCGAGGGCGAGCCCACGCGGCGCAGCATCGCGGCCACGTTGTGCTCGACGGCGTCGAGATCGATCACCAGCGTGGGCGTGGCCAGCCGCGCGGCGATCGGCTCGACGGCGCGCGACAGTGCGGCCGCACGCGCACGCGCGTGCTCGATGCTGGTCTCGTCCAGGTCGTTCATCCGATGATCATGTCCTCGCGGGGACCGCCGCTGCCGCGCATGAAGCGGGTCGGATCCCAGCGCTCGAGCATGGGGTGGCGCTTGCCCGTCGCGAACAGCTCGGCGACGAGCTTGCCGACGGCCGGAGCCATCATGAAGCCGTGCCCGGTGAAGCCGCAGATCTGGAAGAGCCGCGGCACTCCGGGGCTCGGCCCCACGATCGCGTCGCCGTCGGGCGAGACATCGTAGGGGCCGGCCCACTGGCGGAGCACGCGAAGCTGCGCGGTGATCGGCATGATCGTGGTGAGCGCGCGACCCAGATGCGACAAGAACCGCCGCGAAGAGTCGAGGTCGACGGCGGTGGGCGGCGGTCCGTCGTCGGTCATGGTGATCCCCGCCACGATCTCGCCGCGGGTGCTCTGGGAGAAGTAGAGGCCCGAGGACAGATCGACGACCAGCGGATCGAGGAACGGCTTGAGCGGCTCGCTCGACATGATCTCGTGGCGGTGCGGGTGGTTGGGCAGCTCGATGCCCAGGCTGCGGTTGAGCTCGATGCTCCAGGCTCCGGTGGCGTTGAGCACCCGCTCGGCCTCGAGCTGCTCGCCGGTGGAGAGATGCAGGCGCAGCGCCGCGTCGAGCACCTCGATGCGCTCGACCGCGGTGTGGGTGCGGACGACGACCCCTCGCGCCACGGCCTGCCCCGCGTAGCCCCACACGAACGGCCAGGGGAACACGACGCCGTCGTCGGGATTGAACGCGCACAGCCGCACATGGGCGACGTCGAGCTGCGGTACCAGCTCGCGCGCCTCGGCGGCGGAGAGCAGGCGCGTGGGCGCACCCATGTCGCGGTGGAGCGCCTCGTTGCGGATGAGTCGCGCCTCGCCGGCCTCGGAGCGCGCCAGGAACAAGTAGCCGCCCTGGCGAAACCACAGGTTGATGCCGAGCTCCTGCGCCAGGCTGCGGCACATCTCGATGCTCTCCATCATGAGGGCCACGTTGCCCGCGTCGCCCCACTGCATGCGCAGGCCGCCGCCGTTGCGACCCGACGCGCCCGACACGAGGTACTCGCGCTCGATCACGGCGATGCGGAGCTTGGTGAGCCGAGCCAGGTGATACGCGGTCGACAGGCCCATGATGCCGCCGCCGATGATCGCCACGTCGACGCGCGCGGGAAGCTTGGCGTCGCGGCGACCCATGGCCTGGGCCTTGGTTTGCCCGATCACGAGCCGGGCTCCTCGGGAGGGGCAGCGGCCGCGAGCGCGCCGAGGGTGACGGGCTCGGTCGGCGGGCGCGCGGTGAACGGCTGCACGGTCGCGGGGTCGGCGAGGCCGCGCTCGATCAGCAGGGCCACCAGCACGCTGGTGCACTCCTTGCCCTGGCAGGGGCCGGTGCCGAGCCCGGTGTAGCGCTTGAGCTCCTCGACGTCGTGTAGACCCAGCGCGATCGCGTGCTCGAGCTCCGAGCGGGTCACGTCCTCACAGCGGCACACGAAGCTTCGGCGGGACATGGGTGCTCAGCCTTCGGGGCCCCGAAGGAGGGGAGATGGAGAGGCGGAAGCGGGCGCGCGAACGAGCGACTCGGCGACCCGTCGACCGTCGTCGGCCGCCGCCGTCGCGCCCAGGAAGCCGCACGCGTCGCCGGCCGCCCACACCGTCCAGGGCTCGCTCACGCAGCGGCCGTCGTGATCGCGCTCGACGGCGAAGCCAGCGCCGTCCCAGCGCACGGCGGCGCCGGCCTGGCGAGCCAGCTCGAAGGCGGGGGCGGGGGCGGGGGCCAGCGCCACCAGCCGGCACTCGTGCACGCCGTCGCGAAGGCGCAGCGCCTCGACCGGATTGCCCTGGATGCGCACGACCTCGGCCGGATCGATCTGCGGGAGCTCGAGCGCCCGCGCGAGCGCGGCCGCATGCGGGCCGACGCCCACGAGGAACGCGGGAACCTGCAGGCGCGCGCCGCTGCGGCGCAGCTGCTGCAGCAGGCCGCGGGCCGCGACCACGCCGGGGCGATCGTTGTTGGCGAGCGGCAGCATCGGATCGCGCGCGCCGGTGGCCACGATCACGTGCCGCGGATAGATCGAGCGCAGCACCGTCGCCTGCCCCGGGACGTCGGTGACGGCGGCCCACAGGCGCTCGGCCGGGTACACGCCGAACAACCCGGTGCGATCGAGCAGACCCTGGTGCAGCGCGGGCCGGCCGGCGTGGGTGAGGAGCCCTTCGGCATCGAGACGATCGACCCACAGCACCTCGCGCCCGGCTGCGACCAGCACCTCGCGGGCCGCAGCCCCGGCCGGCCCGGCGCCGACCACCAGCACGTCGGGTCGATGCTCCTCGTGGCGGGCCGGGCGGTCCGGCAGGCGATCGGGCAGCGTACCCAGCCCGGTGAGGTTGCGCGCGACCCCTTGCATGATCTGGTTGACCACGCGCGGCCGCACCATGAAGTGGTGGTGGTCCATGTCGCCGCGCATCATCGTGTCGATGAGCGCGGTCGGGTCGGGCCCCGTGATCAAGCGGTTCTGCGGCAGCACGCGCATGCCCTCGCGCGCCACGGTGAGGCAGGCGCGGCGGTTGGGCAGCCCATCGATGCGCACCAAGCACGTGCCACAGTCCCCGCGCAGGCAGTAGGCCCCGCGGGGGCGCCGATACTTCGCGCTGCGGCTGGTCTCGAGCACCCCGCCGTCGAGCAGCGCGAGGCTCACGGTATCTCCCTCGCGCGCGGTGACGAGCTCGTCGCGATCCCAGCGCAGCGCGAGGCTCGGCCGCGCGTCGGCGCGCACGAAGAAGGGAGCGGAGCTGCTCATGGTTGCTCCTCCTCGTTACACCCGCGTGGCCGCGGTCTCAAGCTCCCCCCGGTGGCGGGCGCTCGCCGAAGATCGCCGTGCCCACGCGCACCAGCGTGGCGCCCTCCTCGATGGCGACCTCGAAGTCGGCGCTCATGCCCATCGACAGCTCGCCGAGCTCCACCCCAGGGCGGGCGCGCCGGGCCTCGGCCTCGGCGAGCCGCCGCAGCGCGCGAAAGTGCGAACGCGAGCGCTCGGGGCTGGCCTGCGGGGGGATCAGCATGAGCCCGCGGCAGCGCACGTGCTCGAGCTCGGCGAAGCGATCGAGCAGCCCGGGCAGCGCGTGCGGGGCGATGCCGGCCTTGCCCGCCTCGCCGGCGACGTTGACCTGCACGAGCACGTCTTGGACGTGCCCGAGCGCGGCGGCCTGACTCTCGATCGCGAGCAGCAGCCGCTCGCGATCGACGGTGTGGACGAGGGTGCAGCGGCTGACCAGCCGTACCTTGTTGCGCTGGAGCGCCCCGATGAAGTGCCAGCGCCACGTCGTGCCCCCGCCTGCGTCTTGCTTGTCGCGCAGCTCCTGCGCATAGCTCTCGCCGAAGTCCTCGAGCCCGGCCGCGGCGGCGTCGTCGATGGCGGCGAGCGGCTGACGCTTGCTCACTCCGATGAGGCGCACCGCGGGGCCGCCACCGCGACGAGCGATCGCGGCCTCGATGCGCGCGCGGACCCTCGCGAGACGGGCGCTCAGCTCGCTCATGGTCGGGGCTCCTGCGCGAGGGCGTGGAGCACCTGCGCCAGCGGCAGCCCGACCACGTTGGTGTACGAGCCCTGGATGTGCGTGACGAAGCCGGCCGCATGACCCTGGATCCCGTAGCCGCCCGCCTTGTCGCGCCACTCGTCGGTGTCGAGGTAGCGCTCGAGCTCGTCCTCGGGCAGCGCTCGCATCCACACGCGGGTGGTCTCGTGGGCCACGTGGGGCGCGGCGCCGGGGCGGGCCAGCGCCCAGGCGGTGGTGACGAGGTGGTCGCCGCCGCCGAGCATGCGCAGCACCTCGCGGGCATGGTCGCGATCGCGGGGCTTGCCGAGCGGTGCCGCGGTGGCCTCGTGCCACACCACCGTGTCCGCGGTGAGCGTCGGGTGGGGGTCGGCCGGGGTCACGAGCGCGGCCGCGAGCTTGGCGGCGGCGATGCGGCGAGCGTAGGCCACGGCGGGCTCGTGCGGACGCGGGCTCTCGTCGCAGTCCACGGGGCGCACCTCGACCCGCAGCCCGGCTGAGCGCAGCAGGTCGACGCGGCGCGGCGAGCGAGAGGCGAGCACGAGCGTGAGCACGTGGGCAGAGGGTTGCCGCCCCGGCCCCGCTCCGCAAGGGGGAGCGGACCCTGCTGCGGGGAGAACGCCGTTCCCACGGTCATGGCTGCACACACGATCCGGTACGCGGCCTCGTGGCGACCGCCGACCCGACTGTTGCGGAGCGCTAGAACGCGTCATGCTCCGGGGGATGCACGCTCGTACGCGCGCGTTCGGCCGTCTCCTCGCTCACCGTGGCCCGGCGCTGGGGCTCTATGCGACGGCGGTGATCCTCGTCCCGCTGGGCCTGCGCTCGCCGACTCCCGCACCCTCGGCGTCCTCGTCGAGTCCCACGCTCGAGCCCGCGGCGCGGGCCCCCGCGGTCGCCGATGCCGAAGGGCAGCGCGCGCTGTCGGGGATCTGGTGGCGCTACGAAGCCGGCCTGCAGGGCGACCCGCTGCGCTTCTACTACTTCCACGGCGATGGCACGGGCCTGTACCGCTACGGCAAGATCGGCCTGACCAACACGCACAGCTTCGACTACGACGTGCACGGCGAGCGCCTCGTGCTCGACTTTCGCAAGTCGGGGGAGCACTACGAGGTGCCGTTCACGCTGCGCGAGCGAGGCGACGGCGAGGGCCGCGACTGGCTGGAGCTGCGCGAAGATCCGCGCGAGCCGGGCGCCACCCGCTACTTTCGCGAGTCCGCGGCCATCGTGGAGCCGGGGTCGCAGCGGAGCGCGAGCCCGAGCGCGGACCTAGGCCCCGCGCCTGCGGGGCACATGTGGATCGATCTACGCCCGTATGCAACGGGCGGTCGTGGGTTCGCGCTCTATCAGCTGCGCGCGGCCGGCATCGACGGTCGCGGCGTGGGCTGGTTCCATCGCGGGGATTTCGACGACTGGAGCACCGAAGCTTTGACCTACCGGATCACCGGTGATCGACTCGAGCTGTACTTCTCGCTCGCCGGGCAGGCGGAGGTCACGAGCTTCGCGGTGCAGCGCGACGGCGAAGGCCCCCGCACGCTCGAGCTCGCCGACGATCCCCGCGATTACTGGCACCCGCACCGCTACACGGACGCCGGACCCTCGTTCGGCGCAGCGCTCGCCCCCCTCGAGCTGGAGCTCGCCTTGCTCGGGGAAGGCTCGAAATGCAGCGACGGCCGCGCTCCGTGAGGAGGGCGGCCGCCGGCTGCGAATGCGTTGGGTCGTGGCCTCAGCGGTCGTTGGGTCGCGGCTGGGCGCGCACGCCCTCGTCGACGGGCACGATCTCCGGCACGAGGTCGCCGAACGCATTCATCTTCAACCGGAACCGAGCGCTAGCGGAAGGAGGCACGTCTTCATCCGATTCGCGGTCGACAGCGGCTAGGGGCGCAGGCTTTGTGATCATCGCATTGGAGGTAGCACGGTTTTCCAGGGTCCGCCCGTTCTTGCTCGATCGCGAAGCCGACCCGCGTGCGCGGAGAGGATCACAGGCGCACGGAGTAGATGGTGCCCATGCCCTTGGCCGAGAACGGAGGGAACTGCGTCTGACCCAGCGCTCGGGCTACGCACACGCCCACGGAGGTGTTGGCATCGTCGCCCTGCGCCGTGGCGGACGACACCGAACCGGTCGCGCCCTCGATCGAGAGCTTGACCCGGACGGTCCTCTCGGCGTCGGCCCCGTGCTCGGGTCCGCAGCGTCGCGCATCGGCCTTGGTGGTGGCGAGCGCGGCCTTGAGCTGGCTGATCGAGAGCTTCTCGGGCCGCGGGGCAGGCCGCGCGCTGGAGGCCGGGCTGGAGGCCTTGGCGGAGGATCCGAGGTCGCAGCGCGCAGGATCGAGCACGCACTCGACCGACACGGAGTCCTTGGTGGACGGCTTGGGGCTCGCCTTCGACGGCTTGGGCGCGGCCGTCGAGCTCGCGGCGGTCTTGGCCTTGGCCTTGGTCTTGGTCTTGGCCCTGCGCTTGGCGGGGGCGGGCTCGGCTGGCGGTGCAGCCGCGGAGATCGGCTCGGCCACCGCGGGGGCGTCGGCTTCGACCGCGGCGGCGACCGAGGCGAGGTCTTCGCCCGCGTCGTGATCGCCATCGCTGCGGGCGGGGGCGGGGGCTCGCGAGCGGGCTTCGATCGGCGCGGGGGACAGCGCGAGCATTCCCCGGTCGATGGCGGCCTCGTGCTGCGAGAGTTGCCCGCCGTTGGCGTGGGAATCGTCGCTGGCGACGCTTGGCCCGAGTCGGAGCGCCGCGGCCACGCTCGCGAACGAGATGCTCAAGGCCAGCGCCGAGCCGAGCGCGAGCATCGTCCAGGGGGTGCGACCGGCCGCTCGGCGGGGGGCGGCGACCAATGAAGCCGCCAGGGAAAGTGGGGGAGGCTCGGCCCTCAGGTCGGTGACGTCGATGAGGCCTGAAGACCCAGCATCGGGCACGGTGAGGGCGAGACGGGCGAGGCGGGGGGCGTTGCTACTGTTTCGGTGATCGTTGGACATGACTACTCCTTCGCGTCCTGGCGAGGCCCTGAACTCGGCCTCGACACGACGTCGCATTTCCTTGGACGCGCGATTGCGCGTTCGTCTTCGATTCCTGGCAACAAAGTTCGGGAGGCCCTGGTGCAGGCTCACCGACAGGGGGACGGCCCCGGGCACTCACCCCGTCGGGGGCGGCCCCACGCGGCGAGCCTGACGCGAATGCGAGCGAAGGCCTGCGACAGTGGTACTCTCGACGGCATGATGCTTGGCCTAAACGGTAAGGGCGGGACCCTTGCGTTGGGATTGTTGGCCGTGGTCGGGTGCAATGCCGAGCCCGCGGGGAACGGAGGGCTGGCCCACTGTTCCGATCTGCAGGGTGATGGCACGTGCCTCTCGCTCTACTCGAACCGACCGTATTGCAGCCTGTGCGAGGCCAACAATCGCGGCTGCTTGATGCTCCCACCCGCACCGCTGTGCCAGCCGGGCGCGGGTACGGGGGGGCCGCAAGACAGCACCACGACCGACACGGGGGATGCCTCGCAGGGCAGTACGACGGCCGCTGTCGACAGCACGGGGGCGAATAGCACGGGCGAGCTGCCGTGCGAGCAGGAGGGCGAGGTCGACCCCGGGTGTGTCGAGCTCGATGGCGCGCAGCCGTTCTGCATCGACGGGCAGTGCGTTGGTTGCGACGCCGCGGGGGGCGATGCGTTCTGCGGCGGGCAGGATCCGCTGACGCCGGCCTGCGACGCCGAGGCCGGTGATTGCGTGGGCTGTGGCGCGGTCGATCATGAAGTGTGCGGAGCCACGGCTCCGGTGTGCGACGCCTCGGGCGGCTGCCTCTCCTGCACGAGCCACGCGCAGTGCTCGGGCAGCGCCTGTCACCTCGGCGCCGACGATCCGCTGCAGGGCCAGTGCTTCCTGCCCGACGAAGTGATCTACGTCGACAACGAGATGCCGTGCCCTGGCGTGGGCACCCAAGAAGAGCCGCTGTGCACCCTGATGGCGGCCGCCGCCCTGGTCGGGCCCGGGACGGCGCGAGTGCTTCGCGTCAGCGGTGGCACGCCCTACATCGAGCGCGCCGTGTTCTCGGGAGCGCTGACCGTCGCGATCATCGGCGACGGCCAGCCGGTGATTCGAGGCAACCCCGTGCAGCAGGCGGCCACGCTCACCTTCGATGGCGGGGCGATCGCCTATCTACGGGGCGTGCAGCTCGAGGGCAACGTGCTGACCCACGGCGCGGCCTGCAGCTTCAGCTCGCTGCGCATCGAGGACAGCTTCATCCGCAACAACGATGGATGGGGGGTCTTCGACTTCGATCCGTGCAACCTCGAGATCGATCGCGTGGTGATCTCGGGCAACGAGGACGGCGGAGTGCGGGTCTCGGGTGGCGAGCTCTCGCTGGTGAACAGCACGATCGCGGTCAATGGCATCGGAGCCAGCTCGACCGGCGTGCGGCTGCTCGGCACCGAGGCGCACATCCTCTACAGCACGATCGCGGGCAACAACGGCTCGGCCGCCGACAGCATCGAGTGCACGGGGGCCACTGGCACGCT
>JBFIJN010000332.1:0-9826 GCA_041600735.1 Nannocystaceae bacterium | reverse complement strand
TTTGCACGTTATCGTCACCGACCATGACGAGCCGCTCACTCGCCGCCATGGTCTGCCTGCTCGCATCGACGCTCGCGTGCAGCTCGGCCGATGACGCGGTGAAGGCCGGGGAGAAGGCCGCTCGCAACGCGTCGCAGCAGGCGATGGACGCGTCGAAGAACGCGGCCAGCTCGGCGATGGATGCGTCGAAGAACGCCGCCGGCGAGCTCGCCGATTCGGCCGTCGACCGCTCGAAGAAGGCGGCGGGCGATCTCATGGATGCGACCGCCTCGGGCGCCAAGGCGCTGTTCGCCGACCTTCGCGGCGACGGCGAGCTGAGCGCGTCGGCCAAGCAGTGGCTGCGGTCGCAGGCCTCGGATGCCACGACGATCGAGGGCGTGCTCGCGCGGGGCGTGCAGCTGGCTCCCGTTGCGATCGAGGCGGCCAAGGTGCTCGCCGATGCGGTCGACAGCGACACTGCGATCGAGCCGATCTTTCAGGCGGTCGCGGGCGATACCCGCGAGGCCGATGCCGCGATCGGGGGCATGCCGCGCGTCGAAGTCATCGACGGCCTGACCGTCGGCTTCAAGCAGATGGATCGGCTCGACTCCGGTCATCACGTCAAGCAGCGCGGGTACCTGGTGATGTGGCGTCGCGGGGATCACCTGGTGGGCTTCGTGTACCGCTCGACCCGTACCATCGACCTCGCCAAACTGGTCGCCCAGACGCCCCGGCTCGTTGCACTGACCCAGTCAGCGCTCGACGCTTGAGGGCCCGCAAGCGGCTGGAACCGTGTCCCCACTGGGGATTGCCAACCGGGCGGAGAACCATCGTAGGATTCGCGCCCGGGTCCTCGCGAGGACCACCCCACCGGAAACGGAAGAAGACGACACCATGGATATCAAGACCATCTCGGCCACTCTCGCGCTGCTCGGTAGCAGCGTGTTCCTCCCCGCTTGCGACAGCGCCAAGAAGGATGCGGCCGAGGTCAAGAAGGACGACAAGAAGGCCGATGCCGCCAAGAAGGACGACAAGGCGCCCGCCGACGTGAAGACCGAGGCGAAGGCCGATGCGCCCGCCGACGACGCGAAGGCAGCCGACGCCAAGGGCGAGAAGAGCTGCGGCGGCGAGGGCAAGTGCGGCGCCGACAAGGCCGGCGAGGGCGCCTGCGGTGGCGACAAGGCCGCGGCGGCGAAGGCCGGCGAGGGCGATGCGAAGGTCGAAGAGGCCGCCGAGCCCGACGAGGAAGACAAGACCTGATCGCGACGCTTCTCTTGGGGCCCTTCGCCCAAGGGCGCGGTAGAACGAGCGCGTGAACGCACCGCTCACGCTCCGCCGCCTCCTCGCTGGACTCGAGCCGGGGCCGCAGTATCAGAGCTGTGGCCCCGACACGATGATCACCGCCCTCGTGGTCGACTCGCGCCGAGTCGCTGCGGGGGCGGCGTTCTTGGCGGTGCAGGGGGAGACGAACGACGGCCACCAGTTCGTCCCGCAGGCGCTCGAGCGCGGAGCGGCGGTGGTGATCGTGCAGAGCGATCGCATCGGTCCGCTGTCGGGTCCCGTGGTGCGACTCGCCGACACGTGGCGGGCCTATCCAGAGCTCGCGGCCAACGCCTTCGACCGCCCGGGCGATGCGCTGTGGCTGGCCGGGGTCACGGGGACCAACGGCAAGACCACGACCGCTCACCTGCTGGGGGCGGCGCTGCGCCATGCGGGGCTGCTGCACGCGAGGCTCGGCACGACCGGCAATTGGCTCGTCGATCACGAGAGCTCCGCCGGCTTCACCACGCCGTTCCCCGAGGAGCTGCAGGCGCTGCTGGCCGACGCGCGCGAGCGCGGGGCGACCCACGCGGTGATGGAGGTGTCCTCGCATGCGCTGGCCCAGGGGCGCGCGCGACCGCTGCGCTTCACGGCGATCGGGCTCACGAGCTTCAGCCAGGATCACCTCGACTTTCACCCCACGATGGAGGACTACCTCGCGGCCAAGTGCCGGCTTGCCGCCGAGCACCTGAGTGACGAGGGCATCGCGGTCGCCGCGGTCGATCCCAACCCCGAGGCCGCGGCGCGCTTCTTGGCGGCTGCGCCCGCCACCGCGCTGCGCTGGCGCGTGTCGCAGGGGGCGGTGCCGGGCGCAGAGCTGCGCGCCGAAGCCATCGAGCACACGCCGCAGGGGCTGCGGGCCACCGTGCACACGCCGGCCGGGCGCATCGCGCTGCGCAGCCCTCTCGTCGGTGCGTTCAACCTCGACAACTTGATGGTCACGCTGGGCCTGGGGCTCGGCGTGGGGGTGACGCTCGAGACCATGGCCGAGGCGCTCGCCCACGCTACGGGCGCGCCGGGCCGCTTGGAGCGCGTGACGGTGGAAGGGGTGGCAGGGCCCGCCGTGCTCGTGGACTACGCGCACACGCCCGATGCGGTCGCGCGGGCGATCGAGGCGGTGCGCCCCGTGTGTCGGGGTCAGCTGGTGGTGGTGCTGGGATGCGGGGGCGATCGCGATCCGAGCAAGCGCCCGATCATGGGGCGCGTGGCCGCGCAGGGGGCCGATCGATTCTGGGCGACCTCGGACAACCCGCGCACCGAGGATCCGGAGACCATCGTCGACATGATGCTCGCAGGGGTGCCCGCAGAGCATCGCGCGGGGATCGTGCGCTGCACGGATCGCGCGTCGGCGATCGCCGCGGCGATCGAGCAGGCGGCCGACGATGATGTGGTGCTGATCGCCGGCAAGGGCCACGAGGACTACCAAGTGCTGGGTACGCAGAAGATCCACTTCGATGATCGCGAGCACGCACGCGAGGCGCTGCTGCGGCGCACTCACGCACCCAACACTCACGCACCCAACACTCACCCACCCACATAGAGTCGCTTCATTGCGCTCGATCCTTGACGCGCCGACCAGCGAGCCCGCAAGATGGCCGCGGAGGGTACTCGCATGGCTTTGTCTACGTCGTCGTTGGTCGCGGTCCTATGGATCGGCGGCTCCGGATTGGTCGTCCCCTCTGCTGCCGTGCCTGGGCCCGCACCCGAGCCCGTCGATCCACCGCTGGGCACGCCCATCACGGATCCTGCGTGGGAGCCGATCCCCACCGGGCTGGGCAACGAGCCCGATGTCCAAGCCGCGTTCAACAGCCCCACGATCTTGTACGTGAACTTCGACGGGCCGTTCATGAACGGCGGCTGCGGCAACGACTCGCGCAACGACTGCACCACGATCTTCCCCAACACCCAATTCAATCCGTTCCCCGGCTCCGATTCCGCGAAGGCGGCGGTCGTCCAGGCGACCCGCGAGGACGTGGTCGACTTCGGCGTGATCGTGGTGGGCGAGCGACCCCCGATGGGCAACCCCTACGCCATGGTCGTGGCGGGGGTGCCGTCGGGCGGCGCGCCCGGGGGCATCGGCGGCGTGGCGCCAGGCATCGACTGCGGCAACACGAATCCCAACATCACGAGCTTCTCGTTCTTGGTCAACAGCGGGCCCAACGTGCAGGCCACCGTGATCCACCAGGAGGCGGCGCACACCTGGGGCCTCGAGCACGTCGACGACGACACCGACAACCTGTTCCCGAGCACGGGCGGAGTCACCGATCCCAAGTACCAGGACACGTGTAGCCAGGTCGTGGCCGACGTTCAGCTCAACCCCACGAACTCGTCGTGCAACGCGGTACACACGATGTTCTGTGCGGCCAACAACCAGAACTCCTACCAGGAGATGTTGCTGCTGTTCGGCCCGCCGATCCCCGACACGGTAGCGCCGAGCGTGGTGATCGAGGCGCCGCTCGAGGGCGAGGTGATCGAGTACACCGAAGACTTCGACCTCACCATCACGCTCGATGATGATCGCCGCCCCCAGATCCTCTCCACCCAGGTGTACTTCGACGAGCTGAAGGCCGCCGACACCGTGCTCATCAACGCGACGCTCACGTTCCCGGTCAACGGTGGTGATCCACCGGCCGGCCACGGGCTGAGCAACGGGTTCCACACGATCCGCGTGGACATCGAGGACGAGGCGGGCAACCCCGCGTCGGCCGAGGTCACGATCGAGATCGTGAACAGCCCGTTCGGCAACGGCGACGGTGACACCGGCGTCGACGAGAGCGGAGGCGCGAGCGGTGACAGCGGAGCCGACGAGTCGCCCGGGGACACGGGAGGCGGCACCGGCCAGCCGACGACCGGCCCGGATCTCGACGGGACGAGCGACGAGGGCTGTGGCTGTCGAGCCCCGCGCTCGGGTCCCGCGTCGGGCGCGGGATTGCTCCTGCTGCTCGCGGCGGGCCTGCGACGTCGTCGGCGGTGAGCCGCGGCGGGGCCGATCGGCCGCGAACGGTGGCCGATCGGACGCATTCCGGAAACGATCGGAGGCGATCCGATGCGATCGGACGCGATTCGGCCGTGATCTGCCGTGATCCGCCGTGATCCTGGGGTCGAGAGCCCCCGGAAATACGCGCATTGCGGAGTGTCCAGCGCGAGGACTAGGATCGGACCGGGACGGGATTGACGATGCGACGATCGATTGGACGCTTGAGCTGTGTGTTGTTCGTGCCTGCGCTCGTGCTCGCCTGCGGCGGTGGCGATCCCGACGGCCGCGGCGACGAGGAGGGCGGCGGCATCCTCACCGCGCCGGGCACGAATGCCACCAGCAACGCGACGGGTGACGAGGCCTCGGGCAGCGCCACCGAGGGCATGACCGGCGGCATGACCACCGTGAGCTCGGCCGATGGCGAGACCTCGGCCGGGGGCCCGAAGTTCGATCTCGGTGCGCAGCCCGACGCGAACCTCGGCTGTGGTGGCGGAGGCGGCGGTGGTGGTGGTGGCGCCCCCGATTTCTCGTTCATCTGGATCGCCAACAGCGGCGAGGGCACGATCTCCAAGATCAACACGCAGACGCTCGTCGAAGAGGGCCGCTACATCGTGCGTCCCGACGCGAACGGCAGCCCCTCGCGCACGTCGGTCAACCTCAACGGCGACGTGGTGGTGGCCAACCGCAGCGGCGGCGTGACCATGATCTACGCCGTTCCCGAGCGCTGTCCCAATCCGGCCAACACGTCTTCTGGCCCGGGCGACGTCAAGCCCTGGCCCGATGGCTGCGTCGCCTGGCACACCCCGTTCGGCTACACCTCCCAGCGCCCCGTGCAGTGGACCCAGGGCACGTTCGACAATGGCACGTGCCGCTACGAGGACACCAAGGTCTGGACCTCTGGCGCCAGCGGCAGCATCGACGTGGTGTTGATGGATGGCGAGACGGGCATCATCGAGCAGACGATTCCGGTCCCCGGGGTGTCCGTCAACTACTTCGGGATCTACGGCGGCGCCGTGGATGCCAACGGCAACTTCTGGGGCAGCCAGCTGGGGCAGGGCTCCCTCGTGCGCGTGCGGCTCGACAATTTCCAGGTGTCCACCTGGCCCATGGCCACCAGCGGCTACGGCATGACGGTCGACTCGCAGGGCAATGTGTGGACGTGCAGCGGCAACGTCGGCCGCTTCGATCCCGTGACGGAGACCTGGCAGACCGCCTATGCCGGCGGCAACGGCGGCTGCATGGAGGACGGCAATGGCACGCTGTGGCTCGCCAACGACCCGATGGTCGGCCTCGACATCAACACCATGACGGTCGTCCAGACGATCGACCTGCCGAGCTACGTGCACGGCATCAGCATCGATTTCTACGGCTATGTGTGGGGCCCGGCGATCTACAACAACGAGGCCTATCGAGTGGACCCGGTGGCCGGAACCATCGACACGGTCACTGGGCTCAACTACCCGTACACCTATAGCGACATGACCGGCTTTGCGCTCAGCAACGTCGGTGGGCCCATCGGTTAGCGACTGGCCCAGATGCAACCAAAGGGGGCGAGGCCGGGTGACCGGACCTCGCCCTTGGTGATCTGCCTTGGTGATCGCCCTTGGTGATCTGGGGACCACGTCCGTTCTCGCTTCTCTTGCGTCTCCACCTATGGGATGCTTTCGTTCGTGGAAGGCGCCACAGCACCACGCTTGATCACCCCTGGCGAGATCGAGGTGGTCGTTGGCCTCTATCGCGACTCGATGGCTCGGTACGAGGAAGCGGCGAGCGTGCTCGAGCATCGCTTGCGCCGCGAGCTTCGGGCGGCCGCCATCAAGACCTTGGTGCTCTCGCGCGCCAAGCACCCCGACGAGGTGCGACGCACCCTCGTCGAGCTGCGCGCGGCCGAGGACCCGGCCAATCCCACGCTCACCTTCGTGCGGCTGACGACCGAGCTCAATCGCGTGGTGGCCGACCTCGCACGCGCGCGCGTCATCGTCTACCACCCCGTCGACGAGCAGGCCGCGTTCGAGCTGATCCTCCGCCGATTTCCGCTGGCCGACGTGCCGAACCCCATCGAGCACAAGGCCGATCGGGCGCGCGCCAGCCGTGCGTTGGTCGACCTCGACGAGTCCTTCGATCGGCCGTCGGTGCGGGGCTCGATCGTCGAGGTCCAGGTCGCGTCGATCTCCTCGCACATCTTCAACGAGCTCGAGGCCGACATCGGCTACAAGACCGACGACGCCAGCGCCCCGCGCGGGGTCACCGAGGGCATCGAGGACCTGCTGCACCTCAGCCGCCTCACCGATCGCGCCGTGGAGCGCCTGCTCGACGCGCGCCGCCAGCGGTTGCTCGACGCCGAGCATCCGCTCGAGAGCCCCGAAGACCTGCGGCACGCGCTCGAGCACTCGGTGGGCCACACGCTCACCGGCGACTTCATGCGGCTGTTTCGGCTGATGGACTCGGTGATCGAGCCGCTCACCTCGGGCGCGCTGGCGGGGCTCGGCTCGACCGAGGCGATGCTCGAGCGCGGGGTTCAGATCGCGGCCGAGCTCGGGCTGCACGAGACCGGCGGTGACGACGATGTGCTGTGCTACACGCTCGCGCTGATGCCGATGTTCGCGCCCGAATTCCAGGAGCTCGCCAAGAGCTGGCGCGGCCCTGCCAACGACATGAAGACCGGCATCCTCAACTGGAAGAAGGCGTAGCGATGCCACAGCTCAAGCTCAACGATCTCGTTGCCGGCCTGCTGAGCCGGACCGGCCGCTACTCCGAGCTGGTCGTGTTCGCCGATGATCTGGCCGAGGTAGCGCAGCTACGCATCGGCGAGCTCCCGCTCGAGCTCACCCCGCTCGATCATGCGGGGGTGCACTTCTCGTTTCGCGAGCGCGGCCAGACGTTCAAGCTCGAGGTCTCCGAAGACGGCGTCGCGCGGCTGTCCAAGCTCGAGGGCACCGAGAAGCGGCGAACGGTGCTGCAAGACGAGGCGCCCCACGGGGCGGTGCCCTCGGCGGCGCTGCGCACGGCGGTGGCCAAGAAGGGCGATGGATGGGCGGCCGGGCTCGTGCTCGGGTTGCTCGTAGGCCCGGTGATCTCGGGCTCGACGAAGTCGCGCAAGGTCCTCACCGTGCGCTTCAATGGCGCCGACCGCACGTGGAAGGCCTACGACGGCGGCCTCGTGCGCTGGATGAAGCGCGAGCTGCCCGCTTCGGACTGAGCGGGTCGCCTCGGGCGAGCTGCGCGGCCTACGGCCTCTGGTTGGGGTAGACGGCCATGATCCGCCCGACGGCGTCGTTCACGACGGTATCGGGATCATCGGACTTGGCCAGCCACTCGGAGACCGAGCCGTGCCAGACCTCGGTCTCCTGTGCACGATCGAGCAGGTAGATGTTGAGCGTGCCCTTGGTCTGGGGCTCGCCGGGGCCGCCGGCGCCGGTGACGGCGTTGCCCTGGCCACCCTCGACGCGATAGCGGATGCGGACGTCGACCGAGAACGACACGAGCAGGGTGGCCTCGTCGCGGGGCACCTTGGTGAAGCCGCGCGCCGCCAGCTCGCGATCGACGGCCGCTCGTACGCGGCGCTCGTTGTCCTTGGTGCGGACATTGGGCTGCGCGTCGCCGAACTCGATGAGGACGAGGTCTTCGGTGACCCAAGCGTAGGTCTTGGCCGACTCGAGGTCGTAGCCGGGCGTACGCTCGGCAAAGACCTTGGGTGCGCAAGCGACGCTGAGGAGGAGACCGCCCAATGCCCCCAACCCGAACAGGGTGCGGCGGCGTGAGAGGGGAGACCGAAGGACCCTGGGTTCTTGGGCACGTGCCATGAGCTGGGGGAGTATAGGGGCAGTCGCTCGCAAGTGGGCGCGCGGGAGTCATTCATGGTGCGCCCACGGATCAACCGGCTGGAGCTTGGGGCACGGGCGAGGGGGAGCGGGCGCCGGGCGTGGCTCGGGGTGCTGATGTCGATGGCGTGCGCGCGCGGGCCGAGCGGGGGCCCCGCGCAGGTCGAGGCGGGATCCGTGGCGGTGGTCGAGGCGATCGTCGTGCAGACCCCCGAGAGCGAGAGCGAGAGTGAGGCCGCGACCGAGCTTCCGCCGGTGCCCTCGCTCTCGCTCGTCGACGAGGACTGGGTGCGGGATCTCGAAGATCCCAAGGGGCCGCTGCTGCGCATCATGGAGCTCGAGGCCACCCACGCCGACGACCCCGCCCCGATCCGCGCGCTGCTCGGGGTGCTCGAGCCGCTGATGCGTTGCTATGAGCTCGAGCGCGCGCGCGACCCCAACCTGGGCCGGCTCACGCTCTCGTTGCGACGCACGGCCCCGACCGACGCGGATCCGCTGGGACTGACGCTGGCGGAGGACGTCGCGAGGCCCACGAGGGTGTTGGCCTGCGCGCGGCCGATCTTGAGCCGTGTGCTCCCGCGCCACGACCGAGATCCGCACGGCCGCTACGCGCTGCGCTTCTTTCCGCAGCGCGACGAGGCGTTCCCGCTGCAGCTGCCGGAGCTCGACGATGTCGTGATCGATCGCGAAGGCGTGTGCTTCACCCGGCGCGAGTACCCCTGCAAGCCTCACAAGCGCTGCATGGGCCCGGACTGGGAACGAACGCGCTGTCGCCATCCGGCCGATCGCCCCGGGGTCGCCGTGCGCTGGGCCTTTGGGGTGGCCTCCGAGGGGCGGTGGCCACGGAGCGGCGTGGACTTGGTGGGGACCGACGGCGGGCTCGTGTGGCGGACAGCGCTCGATCCAGCCGATGCCGAGCGACTCGGCAGCCTTCACGTGGACGAGGCGCGTCGCCACCTCGAGGGGTTCCGCAGCGAGTCGCTGCCCGACGCACTATGGGTCGCGCTCGAGCCTGCGCGGATCGTGCTGGCCGACCGAGCGGGCGTACGGGTGTATGACCGGCGCACGGGCAAGCCTGGCTTTCGCTACGCACCGAGCGACCCCGAGGTCCGGCGGATGTGGTTCGACAAGGGCTCGTTCGTCGCGCGCAAGGGCAAGCTGCGCTGCACCGGAGACGCCGGTCACGGCGCATTCGTCACGGTCTGCGGCGACGACCTGTTGTACTTCGACGGCCATGCGCTGGCGGTAATCGGCTATCCGTCGCCGATGGTCGCCGGCACCGAGACCACGCTCCACGCCCGCACGAGCACCCGCAGCGGCGGCCCGGCGAGGCCCAAGGCCTCGCTGCGGGCGGCGGGCTGGCGCGTGGACGTGGTGGGCTTCGTGTTCCTCGAGTAGCACCCGGCGGCGGGGCTACTTGGTCTTCTTGGCGTCGGGCTTGGCGGGCCTGGCCTTCTTGCTGGGCGGTGCGCTGAGGTCGAGGTTCTCGAGCAGGTCCTCGAGCGAGATCTTCTTCTCGAGGCGAAGGCTCTGCAGCTCGACGATCTTGCGGCCGATGCGATCACCATCGCGGGTGAAGTCGTCGAGGCGATCGCTCAGCTTCTTGCGCAGCGCGTTGGCGGCGGGATCCTTCTTGATGGCCTCGAGGTTCTGGCGGGTCTCGTTGGCGCGCTGATCGAGCTCGATCTGCTGGGCCTTGAGGCCGTCGACCTCGGTGTCGATGCGTCCG
>JBFIJN010000331.1:0-9838 GCA_041600735.1 Nannocystaceae bacterium | reverse complement strand
TGGTTCGTGGGCTTCACCGCGCGCTACGTCACCGCCGCCTGGATGGGTGACGACGAGTACGAGCGCTCGATGGGCGACGAGGAGGCGAGCTACACCACCGCCACCCCGCTGTGGACCGACTTCATGGAAGCGGTGATCGAGGGCATCCCCCACCCCGACGCCCTCCCCGCTCGCCGCCCGCCGGGCGTGTACTCGCGCGCGGTGGAGTTCGAGACCGGGATCGAGAAGCAAGCGGCCACGCTGTTCTTCCGCGACTAAGCCTCGGGGGATCAGCCGTAGCCGAGTTGGTGGCGACGTTCGGCGCGCTCCAGCAGGATGTCGCGCAGGCGGCTGGCCCAGGCGGCGACCTCGGGCTCGGGATCGGAGGCCCAGTGAGCGGCGCGCTCGAGTTGTTGCTGTTCGAAGACCGTGAATGAGCCAAGGGTCGGGCCCATGATCGCGGATGCGAACAATGCCTTGGCCACGAGTCCACGAGCGCCGAAGCGGGTAAGAAGCCCGCGGATCACCGGGTCCAGGGTGTTCTCATGCGGGGCCGACCAATTGGCAATGTGTTCCGCTCGCTCGACGTCTTCGCCGACCCAGCGCAACAAATCCGTGTGAGGGCAGCGCGCGACCACGCGGAGCTCGCGGGCGAAGCGGCTGAGCGCAATACCATGGTCTGGGGTGGAGTAGTCGGCTGCGAGGACCTGCCACAGTCGGTGGGCATCTTCGTCGAGCCAGCGGTTCACGACGGCCCGCGCATGGCTCAGGTAGCCCGATTCACCGGCGACGATGGACAACACCGTACGCATCGCATCCGGATCCCCCCCCGCGTGTAGACTGGTGGCGACAGCGATCCAGTCTCGCTCGGCAACCGCAGACAGAGCGTCTGAGCTCGTGACTCGCAAGAGCGAGTGCGCCACGCTGGCGGTCGCAGGCTCGATCTCGGATTGAGAACGCTCAAGGCGTCGCGCCATCAGCCCTAGCGCCTCGGTGCGGCAGAATCCTCGCGAGGAGCCCGCGAGATCGGCAATCAAAGCGTCGAGGGACGGCAAGCTCACGCCCTCGTGCCACGACCAGAACCCGAGCCCGATGAGGGAGCGCTCTTCGAGTTGTTCGTGGCGCGCAAGGGTGGCGAGGAGCTGAGACCGACGGTCCGATCCACCGATTGCGACGATGGTTCGAGCGACGATGTTGGTCATACCTGGATCGCTGACGTGCTCGGACAGCCAGGGATCGAGCGCCTCCGCTCCTGCGTGATCGCTGCGACCGCACAGATAGCTCACGATCAACGAGTCCACCGGATGCTCCGCACGAGCGCCCATCAGCGTACCGAGGAACGCGAATTCGTCGTCGACGAAGCCAAGCGCGCGGACGAGCTCTCGCGACCGCAGTGCCTTGTCGGACGTCAGCCACGAAATATTGGTCGCCAGGGTATCGAAGTCTTGGAGGAGCTCCCTGGCGAGTTCTTGATCGGAGTCGCGTTCTTGCTTGATCCGCTCGGTACCTACCAACGATAGCCGCCCCGGCCGCCTGCGCCCGACCTGCGACAGGAGGCGATCGAGCAGATCAGTCGGGCGCAGGGCGCCGCGCAAGCCCTCGAGCGGCTCCACGAGTCCGTCTCCCAGCGCATGCGCCTCCCGCCACTGCGGCTCGAGAACCCACTCCACGGTGTCGCGCAGCGCGTTGCGCTCCGTTGGGGTCCATCGCTCGACTTGCCCTCGCAGATCATCCAGAAGGTCGCCGAGGTTCGATCTCGAGAGCCCAGCCGCGAGGTGGTCTGCGATCAGCGCACGAGCCTTCCCCCTGACCTCGGGCGAGGGGTCGTCAGCGAGCTGCACGAGCAGGTGCCAGCCCACTAGCTGTCGGTCCGAGACCTCACGGTTCGTTGGATACTCCCAGTCGCCGTCCACGTCGTCCCAGCCTGGGCGGAACCCGTTGGACTCACCTACGATCAGCCGGGCGATGCCGTCGAGAGCGACGACTCGTAGCCTTGGTTCCGGGCTCGCGAGCCGTCGTTGAAGGAGAACCAGACGATCGTCGAAGCTCTGATGAGTCTGGTGTGCGAGAGCCTGAAACAGGCTCGCCCAGGTCGCGTTTGCTCGAGTGCTTTGCGGATCCGCTGGCCCGGCTGCGAGCATGAACAACGCATGCTCGACGGCATCGAACGCGGCCGCGGAGATGCGGCGGCACGCCATTTGGGCGAGGGCTCGTTGAATCGGCCCCGTGAGCCGGAGGTCGGCGACGATGCGAGCGGCCCCGAGCCGCTCGACGATCCGTTCGATGACACGCGCGGCTCGCTCGGGGTCGAGGTGGGTGGTGATCTCGATGAGCCCGACATCGAGGCCGGCCACATCTCGTACTGCGTCCAGCCGTTCGAGGAGCGCTCCGGCGAGACGCTGACGACAGGCCTGCGAGGCTTTGACCTGCACGACCCGCCGCGACAACCGCTCGAACCCATTGGGCGAAGCCCTCCGCAGCCTCTCGGGCTCGGGTCCCGAGGGATCACCAAAGAGATGATCCAAGACGAGACGCTCGAGGTTCGCGGGGCTGATGTAGTGGTGCCCGGCCGGCTCATCGCGCAGCAGCCCGCGCTCCTTGCAGCGCGTGGCGGCCCGCTTGAGCTCGACCCATGAACCAGCCTCGAGCGCATCCACGAGCGGCGTGCGCTGGTCCTCGAGCAGCGCCCAAGGATCGTCGGGCACGAGCACGACGAGCAGCAGCGCCTTGGCGCGAACGTCGGCCTCCTTCAGCCAGGCTCGGGCATCGCCGCCATGCTCGGACCGCGGACCGGCGAGGACGGCCGCGGTGGCTCGCCACGGGTCCTGGCCATCGGTGAGCTCGCTGCCGGGAGCATCCAAGAGCGTGGGGTCCTTGGCCAACGCGCGGGTGAGCCACATCGAGAACAGCGGATAGCCCTCGGATAGGCCAGTGATGACGCCAATGAGCGCGTCCGAGACCTCACCTGCAACATCCTCGGCCTGCTCGAGATCATGCAGGACGAGCGCGCGGCGGTGTTGCTCGCTGGCGAACGGTCGCAGGAGCAATGGCTCGGGCTTGCCCTCGTCGGCGTCGTCGCGCGGACCGATGAGGAGGAGCCGCGCCTGACTCGGCAACCGAGCCCTGCGCGCGAAGCTTCGCCATAGCTCGTTCGCTCCGTCAGCCGGGACTTCGTCGAGCACGAGCACCAGATCGGGGGACTTCTCCAGCCCCCCGCGCTCGAGCCACTCGCGCGCCGCCTCGGCGTCCTTCGCATACCGGGCCCGGACCTGCAGGTGAGCATGCCGCGGCTGCTCGAGCACGTGATGCACCAGCCGCGTCTTTCCCACGCCCGGCGCACCTGCGAGGCGAAACACCCGCTGCACCGGATCGGAGTCGTCGGGAGCGCAGAGTGCTTCGTCCAGCGCGTCGATCAGCCCTTGCCGCTCGTCATCGACCTCGAAGTGCAGCGTGCGCCGATCTTCAGGGAGCTCCGCGGTCCATCCCTCCCATGAGCTGAAGAATTCGGGCTCGTCGAGCTCGAGCATCTCGTTCTGCTCGGGGCTCAGCGCAAACGGCCGCTCATTGAAGACATTGGCGAGATGGCTCGCGTCCTTGACCTTGATGCGCCCCGTGAGGTCGACCGCCTTGCCGAGCACGCGGTGCACGTAGAACGAGAGCCGCTTGGCTGCATCGGCCTCGAACTCGCGTAGTCGAGCACCGGCAACGTTGATGAGAACCCAGTACGACCCACCATCGGCGAGCATCTTCAGGAGCTCGACGGGAGGCTGCAAGCCCTCGGTGACCCGCTCGACGGCATCGTCCTTGAGTTGGCGAGTGCGACCATCGAAGACCGGCACCGGATCGATGTCCTTGACGACCTGCGTCCTCCAGCTGGGCTCACCAGCATCCGCCTGGCTCTTGCAGCTGAAGAAGATCCGCCCCGCGGGCAGCAAGCTCCAGTGCCCTGGCTGCCGCGGAGGCCCGAGCACGTTGGCCTCGAGATCGCGCCCCCCATCGGGGACGTCCTCCGGCGAAGGACCGGTCAACTCGACTGCGCCCGGCGCAAAGCACCGGCGGTATTCCTCGGCCAGCAGCGCATAGCAAAACTCCTCGAAGTCCTGCTTGCGCAGCTTGATGAGGTTCTTGGCGGTCAGCTGCCTCATGCGCGGTCCGTCCCGCGACCAGGATAGCAGCCACGCCCGAGCGCGGGCGACTCCCGCACGCAGCAACGCCCCGGGTCCTCGCGGACCGCGGGGCGTCATGCAGCGCGAGCGCTAGCGGAGGGCTACTTCTTCTCGGCGCACTCGACGATCTCTTCGCCCTTGTAGCAGAGGTCGGAGCCGCCGAGCACGTCGCTGACCGAGGAGTTGAACTCGTCGTCCTTGCCCACGTTGGGCAGGCGCTCACCGATCGAGTCCTCGGTGCTGGCCTCGAGCACGGCCAGGCCGACGACGCCGTGCACCTGGGTCATGTCGAACGAGCGCACGCGATCGCCGTCGGAGGACTTCCACTCGAAGTAGCGCACCAGCGGCGCGGCGGTCTCGGGGTCTTGCTTGACCTTCTCGGCCGGGCTGATGCCGAACCACTTCTTGAACTTCTCCTCGACCACGTCGGCGTAGCCCTTGCCGGGCCAGGTGTCGGGGCTGTAGGCGTAGAAGATCTTCCACAGCCGGTCCCCGCGAAAGAAGTAGAACTTGCGCAGGGTGGGCGTGGCCTTCACCCACAGCATCTCCTCTTCCGAGTCGTCGGCGTACTCGTACTGGATGAGCGACACGCCCCAGCGGTGCTTCGACGCCGACTTGAAGCGGATGTGGTTGGCCTTGAGGTCCTGGAGCTGCTCGGCCCGCCACGCGCGCGCGCTGTCTTGCGCCATCGCATCGTCGCCGGCCGCCTTCTGCTTCTCCTGGTAGTCCTTCTCGATCTCGCGCGAGAGCAGCTTGAACACGTCCTTGGTGCTCATGCCCCAGCGAAAGTCACCCTTGAGCGTGCGCGTGCCATACGAGGCGCTCACCTCGGGCTTGGGGTCGACCATCCCGCAGGTGGTCTCCTTCTTCTTCTTCTTGCCCGAGCCCGTCGAGGTGGTGGTGCACTTCTTGACCGGCTTGGCCACCGCGGGCAGCTTGGGCAGCTCGGAGATCGCGACCTCCTCGCCGTCGTCGGTGAGCTCGCCGCCCCCGTCGTCGTCGCCGAATTCGTCGTCGCCGAGCCGGTCGCTGTTGGAGCTGCCGCCGACGAGGTTGCTGCCCGAGTTCGGGTCGACGGTGCTACCGCCCTTGCCGCAACCGCCGCCGAGGATCAAAGAAAGAGTCAGGATCGTGCACGAAAGCGTCCGCATGGGCGTTTCTCCGTCGGGGCGGACCCTAACACACACGCACGTAGATTGTCTCGGCCGCGCGCGAGGGCGCTCGCCCGGGCCCGCGCCCCGCGCGACTCAGCCCTCGCCGCCCAGGCGATCGACCAGCCGCCGCAGCTGCTCGTGGGCCTCGCGGGGCGACAGGTCGTCGGGATCCAGCTGAGCCAGCGCCTCGAGCACCTCGCGGGCGGCCGGGCTCACGGTCCCTGCCGCAGTCGCGCCGGAGACCGCGTTCAGCCCCGCCCCCACCGCAGTGGGCTCGTCGTCGCGGCTCTCCGCGTCGGCCTGCGCCCCGGGGTCGGCCGGCGGCGTGAACAGATCGAGCTGCGGGGCCCCGGCGGCGTAGGGATCGGCCTCGAGCCGCCCGAGGATCCGCCCCGCGCGACGCAGCACCCGCGCGGGGAGCCCCGCCAGGCGCCCCACTTGGATCCCATAGCTACGACCGGCCGCGCCCGACTGCAGCTGGTGCAGGAACACGATCGTCCCGCGCTGCTCGTGCACCGTGACGTGCACGTTGTGAACCCCCGGAAGGCTGGTCTCGAGCGCGCACAGCTCGTGGTAGTGGGTGGCGAACATCGTGCGACAGCCCACCTGATCGTGCAGGAATTCGGCGATCGCCCACGCGAGCGCGAGGCCGTCGAAGGTCGCCGTGCCGCGGCCGATCTCGTCGAGCAGCACGAGGCTGCGCTCGGAGGCGTGCGAGAGGATCTGGGCCGTCTCGCGCATCTCGACCATGAACGTGCTGTCGCCACGACCCAGATCATCGGCCGCGCCCACCCGCGTGAACACGCGATCGCACAGCCCCACCGTGGCCGCGCGCGCGGGGACGAAGGCGCCCATGTGCGCCAGGATCGTCACGATCGCGACCTGGCGCATCACCGTGCTCTTGCCGCCCATGTTGGGCCCGGTCACCAGCCACATGCGCGCATCGTTGGGCGCGCCCCCGTGCGCGCGCAGCCGCGTGTCGTTGGGCACGAAGCGGCCCGCCCCGAGCATGCGCTCCACGACCGGGTGGCGAGCCTCCTCGAGCACCAGCACGGGGTCTTCGCTGAGCACGGGCCGGCAGTAGTCGTGGCGCGCGGCCACGTCGGCGAGCCCGGCCAGCACATCGAGCCGAGCCACGCGCTCGCCCACTCGACACAGGCGCTCGCCGGCCAGGCTCACCCGCGCGCGCAGCTCGAGGAACAGCGCCTGCTCGCGCACCAGCGCCTGCGCCTGCGCCCCCAGCACCTTGGCCTCGTGCCCGGCGAGCTCCTCGGTCACGTAGCGCTCGGCTCCGGCCAGCGTCTGCTTGCGGACGTAGTCCTTGGGCACGCGCGCGAGGTGGGCCTTGGGGACCTCGAGGAAGTAGCCGAACACGCGGTTGTGCTGGACCTTGAGCGACCCGATCTGCGTCCGCTCGCGCTCGCGGGTCTCGATCGCGGCCAGGGCCTCGCGTCCGCCGTCGCGCAGCCTGCGTTGCTCGTCGAGCTCGGGGTCGGCCCCCTCGCGGATCATCCCGCCGTCGCGCCCGTGGGCCGGCGGCTCGTCGACCAAGGTGTGGGCCAGATCATCGTGGAGCTCGCCGAGCAGATCGGGCGTGCCGTCGCTGGCCTCGCCGTCGTCGGCCAGATCCAAGAGCGGCGGGACCCGGCGATCGGTACGACGCCCGCGCAGCTCGGAGACCAGCTGCCACAGCCCCGGCAGCGCCGCCAGCGAGGCCCGCAGCGCCCCTAGCTCGCGCGGGGTGACCGTGCCCAGCCGCGCGCGGGCGGCCAGGCGCACCACGTCGCGCACGTCCTTGAGCCGCGAGCGCAGCTCGGCGCGCAGCCCCGGCTCCGCCAGCAGCGCTTCGATGCCGTCCTGCCGCGCGCGAATGGTGGCGAGATCGCGAGAGGGCGCGCCCAGCCACGCGCGCAGCATCCTCGCCCCCATCGAGGTCTGGGTCTCGTCGATCGCCCACAGTAGCGAGCCCTTGCGGGCCCCCTCGCGCAGCGTCCTAAACAGCTCGAGGTTGCGCACCGAGGCCTCGTCGAGCACCAGGCACGCAGCGGGCTCGTGGCGCCGCAGCCGATGCAGCAAGAGCGTCTGCCCGGGCTGGGTGGCCTCGGCGTAGGCGAGCGCGGTCGCGGCCGCCACGCTCATGCGCGCGCTGACCACGACCCCGGCCTCTCGCGCCATGTCGCCGACCCGCTGCATCACCCGCTTGTCCGGGACCCCGGTCACCGCCTCGAGCCGCGGCGCCTCGGGGCCGAGCGCCTCGCCGAGCCACGGGTGCAGCGCGGGGTCGGCCAGGATCTCGCGCGGTCCAAAGCGCACCAGCTCGGCCTCGGCCGTGGGCCGATCGTCGCAGTCGACCACCACGAATTCGCCGCACGAGATGTCGAGCAAGCCGAGGCTGCACGGCCCGGGGCCCTCGCCGCTAGCGACCACGGCGGCCAAGAAGTTGGGCTCGCCCGAGCGCAGGTGCTCCTCGTCGACCAGCGCGCCCGGGGTGACCACCCGCACCACCTCGCGGTGCACGATGTTGGGGCCCTTGCGTCGCCGCGCCTCCTCGGGGGACTCCATCTGCTCGCAGATCGCGACCTTCATCCCGCGCTCGACGAGCGTGCGCAGGTAGCCGCCGAGCGCGTGGTAGGGCACGCCGGCCATCGGCACCGGGTCCTCCACGTCCTTGTCGCGGCTGGTCAGCGCGATGTCGAGGACCGAGGCCGCGGTCACGGCGTCCTCGAAGAACATCTCGTAGAAGTCCCCCATGCGGAACATCAAGAGCGCGTCGGGATAGCGCGACTTGATCTCGAGGAACTGCCGCATCACCGGCGTGTCCTTCGAATGGTGCGGGGCGGGCACGGGCCCGGGTTCTAGCAAGCTCGAGGAGTGGTCGTCCAAGGGCGCGACATCGTTGAAGCTCTCGGTGTCGAGCGCTCCGCGGGCCCAGACGCAGACAGGCCCGGCTGGATCCTCGATCCACCGGGCCTGCAAGGGGTCGGCGTGGGGTCGGCGTGGCCGACTCGGCTACTCGCGCACGACGTAGGCGATGATCTTCTCGCGCTCTTCGAAGCTCTGCTTGGCGGCGAGACCATCGGCCCAGTTGTCGAACGTCCCCATGCGCACTCGATGCCAGATGCGACCCTTGACCTCGGTGGGCTCCACCCGAACATCGTGGCCATTGGCGCGCAGGCGAGCCGCGAAGACGTCGGCCTCCTCCACCCGCGAGAACGCCTTCATCTGGAGCGTGAAGCGCTTGCTCTGACCGTCGGCGGGGTCGACCGCCGAGATCACGCCAGCGCGGGCCAGCGTGGGGTCGGCGGCCGGAACCTTGGGCTTGGCGACCGGGACGGGCTTGGCAGCGGGCTTGGCCGATCCCGGGTTGCTCGCGCTCGCCTTCGCGATCGCGGCCTTCTCGGCGCGGACCTCGTCCTCGTCGCGCAGGGGCTCGCCCGGATCGCGCGTCGGCGGCACCTCGTCGGTGGCGGGGTCGAGCAAGCCCTCCTTGAACGTGAGCGGCTCGTCGGCGACATCGTCGCGATCGAGCAGCGCCAGGCTGTCACCGGACAGCGCGGCCACCTCGCCCTCGGGGCTCCACTCCACGCGCCGCCCGACCATCACGCCGAGCGCAAACACGAAGCAGCCCACGACGGACAGCCCGAAGAAGAGAAAGAAGATCTGGCGATTGTCGAGCGACAGCTCGACCTTGTCCTTCCACTTGTGCATCTCTCGCATGGCCGTTGGTCCTCGTCCGCAGCTTCAGGCGTACGCCACCCGCCCGCCGCGCCCAAAAAACCGGCGTCACTGCACGATGCGCAGCGCGGCCGCGGGGTCGCGCAGCGGCGGCGCCTTCTTGGTCTCGGGCAGCTCACCGCTCGGGTTGGTGCCGCGACGCAGGATCTCGGTGGTCGGCGGATAGCGAACCTCCCAGTCCTCGGTCTTCACCACCTCGCCGCCCTGGTAGAGCTTGCGGATCCGCTTGATCTTGAAGCCTCGCATGCCCCGCTGCGCCACGGCCTCGGTGCCGCTGCGCAGGCGGCTGTCGTAGCGAAATACGGTCTGGTGAGGGAGCTCCTCCACGAGCTCGCGCTCGAACGCCACCTGGTAGGGACGCCGCGGGCCCAGCACCTCGGCCCGCACCTTCCCCTGGCTCACCGTCATGTGCACCACCACGGGGAAGTCGAACGGGTTGCGGAGCTTGAGGTCCACGTCGGGGTAGACCACCGTCGAGTCCAGCCCCATGTCCACGTAGCCGCTGGGGCGGCTGTGCGGGCGCGCGCGCACGACCTCGAGCCCCGCGAAGAAGGCCGCCCCGAACAGCGTGGAGCTCACCTGGCAGATCCCACCGCCCATCGTGTCCACGAGCTCACCGGCCTCGATCCCGGTGGCATAGCGATAGCCGGCCTCGGCCGAGCGCGGCCCCACCACCTCGTTGAACGAGAGCAGCTCGCCGGGCTGGAGCACCGTGCCATCGAGCGCGGTCGAGCCCACCTTGAGGTTGTGGTTGCGATCGCCGTCGGTCGCCGCGTAGGGCGTGTCGAAGCTGCCGAGCACCAC
>JBFIJN010000330.1:0-9864 GCA_041600735.1 Nannocystaceae bacterium | reverse complement strand
GGGCATCTCCATGGGCAACGGCGGTCGACTCGGGAGTCGAGAGCTGCCCTCGTTCCAGGGGCGACTCGAGCAGGATCGTCTCTCGGTCGAGTGCCTGCTTCATTCCCGCTGCTCGGTGGGCCTGACGAGTGCTGACGGCGTGCTCAGGGTGTTCGACGTCGTCACTGCGGCACCGATCGTCGAAGTCCAGGTCTCGGAGCTCTCGGGGCCCGCCCATGAGATACGCCCCCGCTACCTACAGCCCCAGTCACGCTCCGCCCGAGTCGCCACATTGCTCGAGAAGGAGAGCGCACTCGTGCAGGCGTGCCGCGCCACGGTCGATGGCGTCTGCGGTGGTGCGTTCGTCCTGCCCGACCCGGATCGCGTCGTGCCGGGCCATGACCCCAGCGAAGCGCTGGCGCGGCTGCGTGTCGGGCTGACCCCCGAAGACGAAGCCCTGGCCACCTGGGTCTACTTCAACGTCGGTTGTCCCCGATCGCCGGTAGACGCCGAGCTGGCGCGTTTGGCCCTGGGCAAACCCATCGAACCGCTCGCGCGCAATCTGTGGCCGGTCGGCATCGCCCGAGCGATCATCGCGGCGGAGGGCCGAGAGGGTGCGGAGCAACGGCTCGCGGCCATGCGTGCCCCAGCAGAGCGCGAGCTCGCTGCCGCGACGCTGCTCGAGCTACTCAACGAGGCACGCGGCCGGCACGATCTCGAGCATGCGGCCTCGCTCCACGAAGCGCTGCGATCCGGCGACGGACCGTGGAAGGGGAGCCCGCTCCGCGAGAGCTTGCTCGTCCAGCGGGGCGTGGTTGGGGCGGCCTTGGGTTCGATCCCGCTGCGCACGCTCACGGGTGAGCCGCGCGACGTTGCCGAGTTGATCGGCGCGCCGTTCATTCTCTACGCCGCGGCCTCGTGGTGCGCGGCGTGCCATCGTGACGGTCTACCCGAGCTGCGAAGCGTGGCTGCGAAGCATCCCGAGCTCGCGGTGCTCTTCGTCCTCTGGGACGATGCCGAGACTGCGGAGTCGTACGTCGCCAAGCATGCGCCAATCCCCGGCACGGTGGTGCTGTTCCCCAACGATACCGCGCGGGCCAAGCTCGAGGTCGTGCTGGGCGTGCCCTCGTTCCCGTCGTTCGTCGTAGTCGACAGCCAGGGAAGAGTCGCCGCGATTGCCGGCAGCGACGATCTCGGCACCGTAGTGCAGCGCTCTGGCGTGCTCGCGGGTCGCTGACGGGGAGAAGCGAACCCACGACCACCCCTGACCCGCACCTCCTCCGAGACCAAATCTCACCCCGCCGGATCCACATCCACCTGATTGATCGTCTGCAAATTCCCCCCCGCCGGATACCCATAGCTCGCCGCGCTGTCTTGCCCCCACACCACGATGCCGAAGTTCCCGTCGCTGCTGGCGAGGTGCTGGCTGGTCGCGCACGCGGGGATGGCCCCCACGCCGCCGCGGAACAGCTCGACGTGGGCATACTCGAAGCGACCATCGTTGCCCACGGGCTGCCAGCCGTTGATGTTGCCCATGCACGCGAGCTCCACCGGGTGAAAGCCCCCGAGGCCCGCCTCGCGCACGACGACGAGGGTGGTGGTGCCGTAGGTGGGATCGACGAAGAATGCATACGAGCGCAGGAACTGGGCGGGAGGCACCAAGATCACCCACTCGTCGTCACCGAGCCCGCACGGTCCACCACCACCCGTGCAGCCCGGCTGGCCGCTCAGCGTGCCGGACATGTACTGGGCCAGCGAGAACGGATGCTCTTCGTCTTGCGCGCTGACCGAGAACACCTCGCGGGTCTCGAACTCGAACACCTCGCCGGCATCGATCGAGGCCGGAGCGCCGGCCGGCATGGCGGCGTCCCACTGGAGGTTGGTGCCGTCGACCACGCCCACCATGCGGTAGAGCACGCTCTCCGGCGCGAACGCGGCGAGGCGGCTGAACAGGCCCGCGCCCACGTACTCGGAGGCGAGCGCGTTCACGTCGGGGACCATCTGGTGGGCGCTGTCGCGGCCCGAGATCGGGTTGTCGGCGGTGTTGACTCGCAGGTAGGTGTTGCCGGCGAACACCCCGATGGGTCGATCGGCGGAGAGGATCGTGCCCACCGGATCGCCCACGCTCTGCCACTGCAACACCTCGCCCGCGTCCATCATGTACTGCGTGACCGCGGCGGCGGGCGGGTTGGCGATGGTGCCCGGGGTCATCGCCACCGTGGGCTGGATGCTGAGCGTGGTCGCGTCCTCGCGGGCCACCGCGAGGATCCACTCGGAGCCGTCGGGGGTATGGGGCGTGGGCACGAGGTATCCGTCGCCCCATGAAGTGCTCGGATAGAGGAGCGAGGCGGAGGGTAGGAAGGTGGCCGCGCCGCCGTACGGGATGATGTCGTAGACCTGCACGGGCGTGTCGCTGCTGAGCGAGAACGCCTGGCCTTGCGCGGTGCCATGCGCGGCGGTGTCCGCCAGCACCGCGGGGCCGATCGGACACTCGAGCGTGCTGCCGTTGTTCACCCCGGGGCGATGCGAGAGGAACACGACGGCGACCTGGCCGCTAGGGACGCCCGAGGCGGGCAGCGGATCGTAGGTGGCCGCGGCCCCGATTCCATCGGGGATGCGCGTCACCATCGGCACGTTGTAGCTCACGCCGCCTCGCGAGAGCTCGAGCACGGCGGGCCGATCCCACGGATTGGACACGAGCAGCGCATGGCAGGGCCCCGATTGCGACGCGAGCGGATTGCCGTTGGCGTAGAACGGCGAGGTGGGAATCAGGAATTCACAGCCGAGCGAGCCCTCGGCTCCCGAGGCGGCAAAGCACGCGGGTAGGCACTGGCCGTCGAGGCAGCCTTCGTCGGGTGGACAGGTCTCGAGGACCGCGCCGGTGCCGGAGTCGAGCACCTGCTTGAGGTCGCTCGAGCACACGCGATTGTTCGCGCCCGCGTCGGTCACCCCACCCACGTCGAACAGCGGCATCGGAATGTCGGGGAGCAGACCCTCGGTGGTGCTCGACGCGGGGCCGGTCGCATCTTGCCCCGTCGTCGTCATGCTGGCGGCGGTGGTGCTGGTGGGCTCCGCGGTCGAGGTCGGTGACGAGGTCGCGTCGGAGTCGGATCCCATCGGGCTCGGGTTGGGATCTCCGCAGCCACCCGCCACTCCGATCCCCACACCGATCCGAACCGTCCACCGCAACGTAGAGACAAGGGTCATGGTGACGAGGGTACCGCGTGCGCCGTGCGCGGGGCTCGAGGCGCCGTGCCGGCCGCAGGCCTGCGCGTCTTCGCCCCCGCGGCGATCAATCGAGGGCGATGTCGCCAGCGCTTGCTAGCATGGGGAGGGGAGGGGCCTGGCCGTGGATCTTTGGACGCTGCTGATCGCGACGGTCTCGGGGACCGGGGCCACGGTGGCGGCCGAGCGGGCTCGCCGGGCTCGCGCGCGGCGGGTGGCGCTGCGGCGCCGCCTCGAGCAGATCCAGGTCGACCTTCCGCTCGATGTTCGTCACCTCACCCCGGGCCTGGGCGCGCTGACGATGGAGGCTCGCGTGGTGCGGCTGGTGCTCGAGACCCCGCTGCATCGCTTCCTCGACACGCCGCTGCGCGAGACCCCGTGGGGCCGACGCGAGCGCTGCGACGACTACGACCACGCGGTGGTCGAGGCCCGACGCGCGCTGTGGGACTGGCTGCACGCGGTCGAGCGGCTGGGCAGCCCGGATCGCGCGCTGCTGGCTCAGCTAGGGCTCGGGGTGCAGCCCCTGTGGGCGCTGATGCGGCAGCCGGGGGTGTTCGAGCGCACCAATGATGTGTTCGAGGAGACGCTCTACCCGGCGGCGCCCGATGCCGAGCTGGTGACGCGCATGCTGTGCCAGGCGATGGTCGACCTGCGGGGCTTCGAGGTGGCCCTGCTCTCGCACCGACCCGACCCGTATCGCTAGCCGCGCGCAGGGCCCCGCGACGCGCCGCCGTGCATGGGCTATGGTCCCGCGCTCGCCGACCATGCAGGCCATCGTCATCGATCGACCCGGAGGCTACGAGCGCCTCGTCCTGCAAGAGCGGCCCTCGCCGCCGCTGCCCGCGGGGCACGTGCGCGTTGCGGTGGAGGCGTGTGGGGTCAACTACGCGGATTGCATCGTACGCATGGGCCTCTACGCTTCGGCGAAGAAGTACGTGGGCTGGCCGATCACGCCGGGCTTCGAGGTCGCAGGGACCGTGGCCGAGCGCGGCGAGGGGGTCGACGACCTGGCCGACGGCGATGCGGTGCTGGCGGTCACGCGCTTCGGCGGCTACGCGAGCGAGGTGGTCGTGCCCCGCGATCAGGTATTTCGCCGGCCCGCAGGCTGGAGCGCGGAGCAAGCGGCCGCGCTGCCCTCGGTGGGTCTCACGGCCTGGTATGCGCTGCTCGAGCTGGCCAAGCCCGAGCCCGGCGCCAAGCTGCTGGTGCACTCGGCCGCGGGCGGGGTGGGCGGCGTGCTGGTGCAGCTGGGGCGTCACCTCGGCTGCGAGGTGGTCGGCGTGGTGGGTAGCCCGCACAAGGTCGAGCAGGCCCGCGCGCTCGGGGCCCACGAGGTGATCGATCGCTCCACCGAGGACCTGTGGGCGCGCGCCGAGGCGTTCTCGCCTGCCGGATACCAGGCGATCTTCGACGCCAACGGCGTGGCCACGCTCGGGCAGAGCCACCGCCACATCGCCCCCACCGGGCGGCTCGTGGTGTATGGCTTCGCTTCGATGCTGCCGCGCGCGGGGGAGCGGCGTAGCTGGCTGCGGCTGGCCTGGCACTGGCTTCGCACGCCGCGCTTCAACCCGTTCGAGCTCACCCAGAACAATCGCAGCGTGATGGGCTTCAACCTCAGCTATCTGTTCGATCACACCGAGCGGCTCGAGCGCGGCATGGCGCTGCTGCTCGGGTGGGCCGACGAGGGCGCGCTACGACCCGCTCCGGTCGAGACGTTTGCGCTGGCCGACGCCGCGCAGGCGCATCGCCGCCTGGAATCGGGCCAGACCATGGGAAAGCTGGTGCTGACGCCATGAGCGGTCCTAGCGATACGCCTCCGAGCGCGGCCCCAAGCGCAGGTCAAGCCGTGGTCACGCGCGAGCAAGACGGGCAGACGGTGGCCGCGGTGGTGAGGGCGCTGCTCGAGGGCGTGCCGTGGAGCCGCGCGCGCAAGCTGTGCAGCGACGGACGCGTGCTGCTCGATGGCGAGCCGCTGACCGACTCGGCCCAGCGCGTGCACCGGGGGCAGACGGTCGAGGTGCTGCGGCATCGCGCGCGGCCGCGAGATCCCGAGGTGAACCTGCGCCACGTGGATCCCGACCTCGTGGTGGTAGACAAGCCCGCGGGACTGATGACGGTGCCGTACGAGGCCGACGACCGCGATACGCTGCTGCACCGCGCCCACGCGGCGCTGCGACGCTACGAGGGCGGGCGCCACCTCCCGCCGCTGCGCGTGGTGCAGCGCCTCGACAAGGACACGAGCGGCGTCTTGGTGTTCGCGCGTACACGCAAGGCCGAGCGCGGTCTCGGCGAGCAGTTTCGCCGCCACCAGGTGCAGCGCCTCTACCTCGCGCTGGCCTACGGCCACGCGACGACGGCCACGCACGACACCGTGATCGTGCCCGATCGCGGCGATGGGCGGCGCGGCACGTTTCGCGGGCGCAACCCCGGCAACCAACCGGCGACGGCAAAGCGTGCGATCACCCATGTCTCGGTGCGCGAGCGCTTCACGGGGACCGGCGTGCAGTGGACCGCGAGCAATCCTCCCGGCATCACGCTCGTCACGTGCAAGCTCGAGACCGGTCGACAACATCAGATCCGCATCCACCTCGGCGAGCAAGGCACTCCGCTCGTCGGCGAGAAGGTCTACGATCGCGACTACAATGGACCGCGATTGCAGGGCTTGCCCGACGGTGACGGTCGACCGATGCTCCACGCGGCCGAGCTAGGATTCGAGCACCCGACGCGCGACGTTCCGATGCACTTCGTCTGCGATCTTCCCTCCGATTTCGCGGACTTGCTGCGAAGGCTGCGCGGTGAAACCGGCGCGTGAGCCGGCGGATCCAGGCGGGGGTTGGGGTCCCGTGGCCCCCACCCAACGCAGTGGATCCGCGTTGCGCTTCATGCGCATCCCCGGAGGCTCGACCCACCCCCGTGGTCCCCCCTGATCCGGGGTTCGCGCAAACCATCGTACGCTGGATCCCAACGCCGCTTGACGGTCCATCTGAACGAGTGTTACCAGGTGACTGGCGTTCAGTGCGAGCACCCGATCGCGTTCGATGTTAGAGGGTTATCCAAGCTTCTCCCGTGCGCGGACCCTCCTTTCAGGGGCTGGCAACGGTAACGGTCGAGATCATCAGGCCCTGTCCCGCACGGGAGAAGCTCATGTCAGTCCGCCCGGCTCTTCACCGGGAGAGGACGCGATCGGGGGCTCGGCTCTGGACACTTCGCTCGAGGCGGCGGCCAGGGAGATCGCTCGCCATCCGGCGGTCGATCTCGTCCACCTGCACGACCAGGCTGCAAGATCCGGTTCATTCGGTGCGTGGCCGGATCATCTTGATCCTCGGTTGCTTGCGGCGCTGCGCGAGCGAGGCATCGAAGCGCCGTATGAGCATCAAGCCCAGGCGCTACGCGCCCTCGACGACGGGCGCGACGTGGTGCTCGCGACCTCGACGGCTTCGGGCAAGTCGCTGTGCTTCCAAGTGCCGCTGATCCAAGCGGTGCTGCGCGATCCGGGCGCGCGTGCGCTGATGGTGTTCCCCACCAAGGCGCTCGGTCGCGATCAGGTCGAGTCGATGCGGCAGCTCACGCAATTGCTGCCGCAGGGGCGCGGCGCGGCGGTGGGCGTGGCCACGTACGACGGCGACACGCCACCGTCCGAGCGCCGAGCCGCGCGCGCGCGGGCGCATGCGATCTCCACCAACCCCGACATGCTGCACCGCGGGGTGCTGCCCCATCACGATGCCTGGGGCCGCGTGCTCGCGGGCCTGCGCTACCTGGTGCTCGACGAGCTGCATACCTACCGCGGGCTGTTCGGCAGCCACGTGGGCAATGTGCTGCGCCGCTTGTGGCGGCTGTGCCGGCACTACGGGGCGCGGCCGCAGGTGATCGCGTGCTCGGCCACGATCGCCGACCCCGGGGCGCTCGCGACCGCGCTGTGCCCGTGGATGGGCGAGCGTGGCGGCCCCGTGGTCATCGACCAAGACACCTCGCCGGCCGGTCCTCGCAAGTTCTTCGTGGTCAATCCCAAGGTCGTCGACGAGATCACCGGGGTGCGGCGCGACTACGTGAAGGTCACCCGGGAGATCACCTCGATCCTGCGCCGCAGCGGCGTGTCGACGCTCGCGTTCTGCCGCACGCGACGCGCGGTGGAGCTGCTCACCCGCTACCTGCGCGACGACGAGGCCGACGAGCGCACGGGCTCGGGCAGTGCGCTGGCGGCCGAGGCCGCGGCCAAGACCGCGATCCGAGGCTATCGCGGCGGGTACCTGCCCGATCGGCGGCGCGCGATCGAGAAGGCGCTGCGCGAGGGCGAGGCGCGCGTCGTCGTGGCCACCAATGCGCTCGAGCTGGGGATGGACATCGGCGGCATGGATGCGGTCGTGCTGGCGGGATATCCTGGCACGCGTGCGGCGTCGTGGCAGCGCGTGGGGCGGGCCGGGCGGCGCGGAAGGCCCTCGCTCGCCGTGATGGTGCTGTCCTCCTCGCCGCTCGATCAGTTCGTGGGCTCATGCCCCGCGTTCTTGTTCGATCGCGCGGTCGAGCAGGCGCGGGTAGATCCCGACAACCCCGAGGTGCTGCTGCCCCACCTGCGCTGCGCCGCGCAAGAGCTGCCCATCGCGGCCGGTGAGACGCTGCCGGGGCTCTCGGCCGAGGACACCGCGCTGGCGCTCGACTATCTCGTCGAGCACGGCGGGCTACACTACGAATCAGGCGGTGCCGGGGAACCCGGCGGTGCCGGGGCGCCCGGCCACTACGTGGTGCTGGGCGGCGAGTCGCCGAGCGAGCACGTGCAGCTGCGTGGCGCGCTCGAGGAGAACTTCAGCGTGCTCGACCCCGACGGCGAGGTGCTGGCCCAGGTCGACTTCGAGGACGGGCCGCTCTACCTGCACCCGGGCGCGATCTATGCGATCGAGGGGCAGCCCTACGAGGTGCGCTCGCTCGACTGGGAGGGGCGCAAGGCCAGCGTGCGCCCGGTGGTGGCGCAGTACCACACGGTCGCGATCAGCAACCTGCGCGTGCGGGTGGTCGATGCGAGCGGGGCCGAGGAGCCTGGTGGGGAGGCGGGCGGAGCTGCGGGCGATGCCTGGGGCGCGGGGACCGGCTGCGCCCACGTGGTGCGGACCGTGCCCGGCTTCAAGAAGATCCGCTTGAACACCCACGAGAACATCGGCTTTGGGCCGATTGCGCTGCCCGACCTCGAGCTGCACACGACCGCGGCGTTCTGGGGCCTGCCTCCGCAGGCCGCGGCGCGCTTGCACGATCCGGCGCAGCGGGCCGGCGCCGCGCTGGCCGCCGCGCACGCGATGCGCCACGTGGCGGCGCTGCTGCTCATGTGCGACGTGGGCGATCTGCGGCACGCGGTCACGGCGGGTCACCCCAGTGCCTGGGGGATCGCGCTCGATGGCAGCCAGGGTCCCGATGCGCTGGCCCAGCTCGAGGCCGGCGGGATGCCCCACGTGGTGCTGCTCGATCGCAACCCCGGCGGCGCGGGCCTGGCCGTCCACGCGTTCGCGATGGGGGCCGCATTCTTCGATCGCGTGATCGAGGTGGTGCGCAGCTGCGGGTGCGAGGAGGGCTGCCCCACGTGCATGGGCCCCTCGACCGACGCGGCCGAGCAGTACGGGGTCGATCGGCCCACGGTGATCGCAGTGCTCGAGGCGCTGCGCGAGGGCGCAGCCCACCGCGGAGGCGCGCGGTGAGGTTGGCCCAGCGCCTGGCCCAGCGCGATGCGGTGGCCGGGAGCACGGAGCGACCCGCCACGGCGCTCGAGCCTTCGCAGGCGGCGGTTGGCGAGCGGCGGCCCGTGCCGCGCGTGGCGATGGGCTTCACCCGCGAGGAGCTCGAGGTGCCGGTGGCGCGCGGCGCCGGCCGACCGGCGGCGCTGGGGCGTGACCTAGCCACGATCGACCTGCCGAGCGCCTCGGCGCTGACCGGCGCCCTCGCGACCCTCGCTCGGCCGCCTCCGGCCGGGCTCGATCCGCGCTGCCCGGCGGTGATGCTCGACCTCGAGACCACCGGCTTCCTCGGGCAGCCAGGCGCGCTGGTGTGCGTAGTGGGAGCGGCCTGGCATGTGGCGCCGGATCGAATGCTGGTCCAGCAGTGGAGCCTGGGCCGGATGAGCGCCGAGGCAGCGATGCTCGCCGATCTCGAGGCCACGCTCCGCACCCGGATCGGGCCGCGCTGTGCATTCGTCACGTTCAACGGCGGGAGCTTCGATCTCCCGCTGCTGCGGCGAAGGCTGGTTCGCCACGGGATCGTAGGGCCGAGCGAAGACCCGCTGCGAGCACCCCACGTGGATCTGCTGCCCACCGCGCGCCGGCTGTGGCGCGACCGCGGGCCCGATTGCCGGTTGGGCACGCTGGAGCTGCGCCACCTGCAGCTCGACCGAGAAGGCGACGTGAGCGGGGCCGAGGTGGTCGAGCTCTTGTGGCGCTGGCTCGAGACGCCCGATCCTGCGGCCGCCGAGGATCTGGCGCGGGTGCAGCGACACAATCGCATCGACGTGCTGAGCCTCGCCGCGCTGGCCCACACGATGCACGAGCGGCTCGAGGCCCCGGTCGATGCGATCGAGCGGCTGCGGGCGGCCCGGCATCACGACGGGCTCGAGCGCTCGGCGCGGGCGCTCGCACTGCTCGAGCCGCTGGTGGCCAGCCTCGAGGGCGGGCACGGGGCGGGGCG
>JBFIJN010000329.1:0-9889 GCA_041600735.1 Nannocystaceae bacterium | reverse complement strand
TGGTGAACCTGGCCCGCCATCCCACCGAGGGCGCGCGCCGCCTGCCGTCCGGCGGCACGCGAGCCCGCTACCTCGACGAGCGCGTGCTCGGCTACCTCGGCCAAGCCGCGTCCTCCACCGACGACGAGCTGCGCCGCCGCAGCGTGGCCGTGCTGCGCGATGTCGACGACGCCGGGGCCGAGCCGCTGCTCGCGGGCCTGCTCGAGGACCGCAGCCCCGACGTCCGCGTGGCCGCCTGCGAGGCGCTCGCGTTCCGGGCCGAGCACGTGCCCGGAGCCACCCTCGAAGCGCTGGCGCAGGCGCTGCGCGAGGGCCGACGCGAGCTCGTGCTGCCCGCGGCCGCAGGCCTCGCCGGCAAGCGCCGCCCGGAGGCCTTCCAAGCGCTGCTGCTGGTGCTCAAGGCCGGCGAGCAGCCCGAGCGCGAGCGTGCGCTGCTGGCCCTCGGCACGCTCGGCGACCGCCGGGCACTCGAGGAGATCGAGCCGCTGCTCGATCCCGACGCCGAGATCACCGACGAAGATCGGGCGCTCGCGCCCACCGCCATCGAGGCGCTCGGCCGCATGCTCCCGCACCTCTCGGGTGCAGGGGCCGACCCCGAAGAGCAGCAGCGCGTGCGCGCTCGCGTCGAGCGAGTGGCTCGCGAGGGCGCGTCGCAGCTGCGCACGCGAGCGCTCACCGGCCTGCGCCACGCAGGCGACGCGCGCAGCCGCAGCGTGCTCGAGGCCGCCGTCGCCGATCGATTCGAAGATGCATCCGTGCGCCAGCACGCCACGCGCGAGCTCGGCGAGCTGCGCGACACGGCCTCCGAGATGGTCTTGGCCGAGGTCCTCGACGACGACGCCGCCAACGTGCGTCGCGAGGCGATCGCCGCGCTGGGCAAGCTGTTCCGCGACGATCCCACGCGCACCAACCTGCTCGCGCTCCGCAGCCGTCACGCCGATGTCTCGGCCCCCGCGGCCAGCTTCCTCGCGCGCCACGGCGACCCGGTCACGCTCGTCGCCCGCATGGGTGAGATCGAGGATGCCGACGTGCGCCGCCGCCTGCGTCGCGGGCTCGTGCGTCGCGGCGAGTGCCCCGATGCTTCGGTGCGCACGTTGCTGACCAGCGAGGCCTCGGCCGCGCGCGCCGATACGGCCTGGATCGCCGGGGCGAGCGGACACACGGCGCTCGCCCCCGACGTCGATCGAGCCGCGACGCTCAGCGCCGATGCGTGGCTCGAGACCCAGGGCAAGGCCGCGCTCGGCGAGGATGCCGAGAGCACCAAGCGGCTCGCTGCGTTCGCCGCCGCCTGGCGAGCCAGCCTGTGGGCGAGTCGACGCCTCGGGAGCGCGGGGCTCGCCTCCGCCCGCAAGGCGCTCGGCGAGGTCACCGTGCCCGCGGCCGTGCGCGCCGAAGCCCTGCGCCTCCTCGGTGCCCACGGCGATGCCTCCGACGTAAAGCGAGCCCAGCCGCTGCTCGCCGATCCCGACGCGGGCGTGCGTCGAGCCGCCGCCGCGCTGGTCTCCGCCCACGCGCCCGCGCAAGCCGCCACGCTGCTGTCCGCGCAGACCGTGGCCGACTCCGCCGCGATCGCCTCGGTCGCCCACGCGGCGCTCGAGCAGGGCGCCGTCGGCCCCCTGCTCGCCTCCGACGCCTCGCGCCTCGTGGTGCTGCCCACCGTGCTCGCCGATCGCCACGTCGACTCGCTGCGCACGCTGGCCCAGACCTCGGGCAAGGGGGCGGGGCGCCTCACCGCGATCGGCGGCCTGGGTCGCCTGGGCGGTGACGTCGCCCGTCAGACCCTCGCGGCCATTCTCGCGGCGGGCACGGGCGAGCCCGAAGAGGTCCGCAAGGCCGCATTCCGCTCGCTGCGTCGCTTGCAACGCAACGAGGCCACCGCCAAGGCCCGCGCCAGCGCCTGAACCCCGAAGCCCGAGTCCAAGGACGAACGATGACGAGCCAAGCCGCCGAGGTCCGCGTCCGCTACGCCCCCGCCACCGATCCCGTGGCCGAGGGCGATGCCTTCCGCCTGCGCATCCCCACCGATGGAGTGCGGGCCGGGTGCACGCTGACCGCCGAGCTCCAGCGCCCCGGGGTCGTACGCGATGCGCTGCTGACCATGGGCGAGATCCTCACCAGCGATCTGCGCTTTCGCCCGCGCAGCCGCGCCGACTACCTCGCCTACCTGCTCGCGCAGGGCAAGCGCGTGACCCAAGAGGTGTGGAACGCCCAGCGCGAGTTCCTCGCCTCCAAGTATGGCGAGGCCGCGCAAGAAGAGTCGCCGCTCGATCCCGTGCTCAGCGTGGACGAGCGGGGCACCAGCCTCGAGGTGTTCTCCGCCGACGAGTCCGCCTACGCGCGACTGTGGCTGAAGGCGGGCGCGATCTATCAGGCGCAGTCGCTGCGCGCCGGCACCTCGCACGTGCGCCTCGGCCCCGCGCTGCTGGCCGCGCTCGGTCGCCTGCGCTCGTATCGCAGCTCCACGCTCGAGCTCACCCCCAGCGAGGCCGGCGAGGGCGAAGAGCAGCGCTTCCTCGTCCCGCTGCGCTGGATCCGGGCGTTCGGCCAGGTGCAGTCGGCCTCCACGCTCCCGCTGCGCAGCTTCGAGATCGCGCCCGTCGATCTCTACAACGTGCTGCTCACCTTGCGGCAGCGTCGCGCTCGCAAGCCCCCTCGCGCGCTGCGCTACGAGCTCACCCCCGGCGAGCGCCCGCGCCTCGTGCTCGAGCCATGGGAGCAGGTCATCGAGTCCACCGGGGCGATCTACGAGGGCGCGCTGCCGATGGTCGTGCGCACCTGGGGTCGCCAGCGCCTGTCGGTGCTGGCGCGGCTGCTCCCCCACGCGCGCAGCGTGAAGATCCACCTGGTGGGGCCCGGCTTGCCCGCCTACTACGTCATCGATCTCGGCGACGCCGAGCTCACGCTCGCCCTGTCGGGCTGGACCGATGCAGGCTGGGCCGGCATCGCCACGTTCGATCTGCTCGACGCGGGCGAGACCGACGAGGTGCTCGCCCGCAACGTGCTGCAGCGGCTCGAGTCGGGCCCGCACACGCTCGAGCAGCTCGCCCAGGCCACCGGCCGCGACAGCACCGCACTGCGCCCCGCCCTACTCCATCACATCCAGCGGGGGATCGTGCTCCACGACGTGGCGCAGCGCTGCTTCGTGCACCGGCCGCTCATGGCCACGCCGCCCGACCCCGAGGCGCTGCGCTTTCGCGACGCCCGCGAGGGCGAGGCCCACCGCCTGCTCGCCACCAAGACCACCGCGGGCTCGGGACCCGAGGTCGATGCCGTGCGCCTCACTCGCGTGCACGATCTCGGCTCCGAGGGCACCAAGATCGAGGGCGAGGTCGACGACCCGCAGGCCCACCGCAGCTACAAGACCTCGTTCACGCTCGATCGTGAGGGCCGCACCGTCGATGCCTCGTGCACCAGCCCTCAGTTTCGCCGCAGCGGCCTGCGCGAGGGCCCCACGGTGCCCATGATCGCGCTGCGCCTGCTCTACGCCCGCCAGCGGGCCGAGCTCGAGCGGGCCCGCAACACCGAGGAAGGGCGCCGGCTGATCCGCGCCGAGACCCGCACGTTCGTGCGCCGCGACACCAAGGGCTCGCTCACCTTCCGCGTCAGCCTCGATCACCGCCAGGTGACCGTGCGCTGGGGTCCCCACCCCGAGCGCATGCGCATGCAGAGGCTGCTGTTCTCCACCCCCGAGCAGGCCAGCACCGAGTACTTCGGCCGCCTGGAAAAGCTCACCCACAAGGGCTTCATCGACGCCAGCGCGGCCGAGAGCCCCTAGGACTTGCCGGCATGCGCATGACGTCTGCACGCCCACGTTTCGAGCAGGCCGGTCGCTCCTCGGCCGTGCACGCTACGTCTGTGCAGGTCCCGCAGCGGCTTCCCACACATCGCTTTCGATCGCGTTTTATCGCCCCGCCGGACCGCGATCGCGTTGACACCACGGCGGGTCATTCGCTAGCGTTGCGCCACGATTCTTCGAGTCGCGAGGAGAGGGAACCGAGTTCGTTAGCCACGTGCTTGCACATGGGCGGTGTTGCGCCGCCCCGGTCTAACATCAGAGCATTGCTCCACAAGGTAGGCTGTTCGTGGTTTGTCAGGTACGGAGGGGGTCCTAGCGACCGGGTTATCTGGACCAACCACGCAGCCGTCGTTCAACCCAGTCGCTAGGACCCCCTCCGTACCACAAACCGGTGAGCCTACCGTGTCCCGAGTCGAGTAGTAGCGTCTCTGTTCCCTTTCCTCGCTGCCTCGGGGACTGCCGCTAGGGCAGCCCGAGGAGCTCTCCTCCCGGCTCTCGTTCGCATGTCCGATACGGCCCCAAACTCGGAACGACCCCTCGCAGCTTGGCCCGCGATCGCGGAGGCCGGCGGAATCGATGCCTGGGTGGTGGCCGAGCTCAAGGCCCGCAGCCTGTGGGACGAGGGCACGGACACCTCGACCCTCTCCGACAAGGATCGCAAGAAGTACAAGGCCCGCCGCGAAGAAGAGCGGCGCGTTCGCAAGGTGCTGCGGCGCCACGCGTGGTCCGAGTTCCGCCGCAACCACCTGGTCCACCTCGGCGCCGGAATCTTCTATCACGACACCCCCGACGTCGATCGCCACGACCTGCCCGATCCCGAGGCGCGTCGGCTCGACAACGCGCTGCCCAAGCTCGCCAACGCGACCGCGCTGGCCGAGGCGCTCGGCTTCACCGTCTCGCGCCTGCGCTGGATGGTGTTCCATCGCGAGGTCGACAGCGGCACCCACTACCACCGCTGGCACGTGCCCAAGCGCGACGGCGGCCTGCGCCTCATCAGCGCGCCCAAGCCCCAGCTCAAGGCGGCCCAGCGCTGGATCGCCCGCAACATCAGCGAGCACCTGCCCGTGCACGGGGCCGCCCACGGCTTCGTCCCCGGTCGCAGCACGGTCACCAACGCCACGGTTCATGCCGGCGCTCGCGTGATCATCAAGCTCGACCTCCAGAACTTCTACCCCACCATCACGCAGCCGCGCGTGAAGGGTCTGTTCCGCAAGGCGGGCTACGGGGAGCAGGTGGCCACCGTGCTCTCCATGCTGTGCACCGAGGCCCCGCGCGAGGTGGTCGAGCTGCGCGGCAAGCCCTGTCACGTCGCGATCGGCCCGCGCTCGCTGCCGCAGGGCGCCCCCACCAGCCCCTCGCTCACCAACGCGCTGTGCCTGCGCCTCGATCGACGCATGCAGGGGCTCGCGACCAAGCTCGGCTTTCGCTACTCGCGCTACGCCGACGACCTCACGTTCTCGTTCCACGCGCCCGCCGATGTCGAGCCTCCGGTGGGCAAGCTCTTGCACCGCGTGCGCAGCATCGTCGGGGCCGAGGGCTTCGCCGTGCACCCGGGCAAGACCCGCATCATGCGATCGGGGCGGCGGCAGAAGGTCACCGGCCTCGTCGTCAATGCCCCCGCCGCCGGTCACGAGGTGCCCGCCGCCCGCGTGCCTCGCAAGCTGCGACGTCGACTCCGCGCCGCGCTGCACAACCGAGCCCACGGCAAGGGCGGCGCCGAGTCCCTCGATCACCTGCATGGCTACGCCGCCTACGTGCACATGACCGACGCCGCGCACGGCCGGCCGCTGCTCGCCGCCGTCACGGCGCTGCGCGAGGCCGGCTCGGCCCCCCCCACCCCCGAAGGAGCCCCGACATGAGCGATTCCTGGGAAGTGAGCCTTCAGGTCGTCGACGGGGGCTCCAAGAAATTCTGGAAGGGGCGAGTGGAGGGCGGCACCCTCTACATCAACTTCGGGCGCATCGGCACCGGCGGTCAGACCCAGGTCAAGGACCTCGGCACCGAGGACAAGGCCCGCGCCGAGCTCGACAAGGTCGCGGGCTCCAAGCGACGCAAGGGCTACGCGGATGCCGGCGACGCCGTCGCGGCTGGGGCTGGCGCCGCCGCCCCCGTGCTCGCCGTCGTGCCGGTCGAGGAGCTGGCCACCACCGCCGTGCTCTCGTTCTCCTCCGGCGGCCGCACGATTCAAGCGCAGCTCAAGGTCGAGGGCGGGGTGCTCGAGACCAAGGTCGCCGAGCGCTTCCCGAGCGACGAGGCCGCCGCGACCGCGCTCGACCGCGTGCGCAAGGCGCTGCGCGACGACGGCTGGCGCGAGGGCTAGGGGGTGTCCCTCATTGCCACGTGAGTGGGGAACGTCGTCAGCGGGCCGCAGGGCAAGGCGCGAGGAGGGAGTTTGTCGGGTACAAGTGACTGACGAGCAACGCGGCAATGCGGCCCGGGGGCGGTGTTACCCGCTCGCGTGGCAATGAGGGACACCCCCTAGTCGCCTACCACGGTTGCTCGAGCTCAGCGGTGGAGCGCCGCGAGCATCAGCAGCTCGCGCTGCGCCAGCGCGTTGTTCGGATCGAGCTGCAGGACCGCCTCGTAGCTCGCGCGGGCTCGGACGAAGTCGCGCTCGGTGAGCGCCTGGCGGGCCTGCACCACGCACAGCAACACGCGCACGCGCGGATCGACCCGGCGCGCGAGCGCCTGCTCGAGCTTCTCGGCGGCCGCGGCGTATTGCTTGTCGGCCACGAGCCGCAGGGCTTCATCGACCAGCGCGCGATGCTCATCGTGGGCCGGCTGGGTGCCCGAGCGATCGCGACGCCGCAGCTGAGTCGCGAGGCCTTCGCTGCGCTCGACCAGCTTGCCCACCATGCGCCGCGCCATGCTGGCCCGCTGCTGGGCCCGCACGACATCGGCCTCGGCGGCGGACATGTGCAGCCGACGGGGCGGGTCGGCGCTGGCCTTGGCTTGGCTCGGGCTGGGCACGACCCGCGTCGGACCCGGCCGGACACCCGCTTCCTCGCCGCCCGCCCTCGCCCGGGTTCGAGGCCGCGGCGCCTCGGCAAAGGGCGGTGGCGGTGGGATCACCTGGGGCGGCGGCGGCGGTGCCTCGCACAAGCGGCGGTAGGCCTGCTCGATGCGCAAGAAGATCTCCGTCGCGAGCTGCCGGATCTCCGGCGGCTCATCGCGGTGGGCCACGCTGGGGTGCCAGCGACGGGCGAGGCGCTCGAACGCATCACGCAGCACCACGCGATCGACCCCGGCCTGCAGCCCGAGCACCTCGAGATCACCGCGGGCGGACATCGCCGCGAGCTCGGCGCGCAGCTGCTCCATCTGCCGACGCTCGCCCTCGCTCAAGGTCAAGCGCAGCGCCCCTCCATCGCTGGGCGCACACGTGAAGCCCAGCTCCTGCAGCGTCGGCCGCTCCGCGCTAGGCCGAGTCGCGGCCGCCTCGGCTTGCTCGATGAGTCGCTGCAGCGCTTGTCGGCGCTCGTTGGTGAGGCCCGAGAACTGCAAGCCAAAGCCCGCCACGCGTCCCGTCGCCCGCGCTTGCGCAGCGGTCACCACGTGCACCACCACGCCCGCGAAGTCGAGGGTGCCGGCCTCGTCGGGCAGCAACAGCTGCAGGCCCACCTCGGTATCGCGCGGCGGCGGTGTCTCGGTGACCACGAACATCCCGCCGCAGCCGATGTCCTTCGTGTACAGCGACACGAGCTCCGACCAGCTGGAGATCTCGATCACCGCGGGCTCGACCAACGAGTAGCGCCGAGCGTCGCGACGATCGAAGGCATCGGGAACGGGAACGGCATCGACCTCGTCGACCTCGGCGACGGCAACCACCTCGGGAACGGCATCGATCTCGGCGACGGCAGCCACGTCGTGAGCGGCAACCACTTCGCGAACGGCAACCACTTCGCGAACGGCCTCGGCCTCGTCGAGCTGATCGCCCTCGTGCTCACCCTCGACGGTCTCGACGCCCTCGACCCGCTCGAGCGCCTCGAGCGGCTCGCGAGGCCCGAAGCGACGTCGTTCCCGCCCGGGGGGCTCGAGCAGCGCGCGCAGCTCGACATCATCGAGCACGGCCAGCAGCTCGTCGGCGCGGCCCCGCGCCCAGGTGAGCGCCTCCGCGAGCGCGTCCTCGTCGAGCCCCAGCTCGGCCACGACCAGCGCCGTCGCTCGACCCCGGGCACGCTTGCGAAGTGAGATGGGCTCCACCAATGTCCCCCAGCCGCCCTCAGAGCCACTCTAGGCCCGCGCCAAGCGTCCTGCCCCACTCTACTCCGAAAGTACATTCGCAGTAAATGGAGCATTTTCGGTTACTCCTGTAACGACCGCTAATAAGTTTGGGGGCGCAGCTCGGCCCTCGCATGCGGCATTCTGGACGGGCGTGAAGGACGACCTCACGGTGGAGCGGACAGGCGTCTGCGACCCACACGATGACAGCACGCGCCTGGGCGAGAACACGGAGCCCATGGGGGCGAGCGCAGATGTTCCGCGACTGTCGCGCGGCACGTCGATCGGTCGTTTCATCATCGTCGACGAGCTGGGCGCAGGTGGGATGGGCGTCGTGTACTCGGCCTACGATCCCGAGCTCGATCGACGCGTCGCGATCAAGCTGCTGCGCCCCTCCCACCTCGGTGAAGGTCGCCCCCGCCTCGTGCGCGAGGCCCAGGCGATCGCCCGCATCACCCATCCCAACGTCGTCGCCGTGTACGAGGTCGGCGAGCTCGAGGGCGCGGTGTTCGTGGCCATGGAGCTGGTCGAGGGGCAGACCCTTGGCCGCTGGATGCGGAGCAAGCAGCGCACGATCCCCGAGATCCTCGAGGTGTTCGGCCAAGCCGGCCGAGGCCTGGCCGCCGCCCACGCCGTCGACCTCGTGCACCGCGACTTCAAGCCCGACAACGTGCTCGTGGGCGAAGACGGCCGCATCCGCGTGGTGGACTTTGGCCTGGCCCGCGGCCACGGGAGCGCGGAGTCGGTGGGCGTGCACGCGGGGCTCTCGTTCTCCAACCTCGACGAGGCGCTGACCGAAGCCGGCGTGGTGATGGGCACGCCCGCGTACATGTCACCCGAGCAGCTCGCCGGGCGCTTGGCGACCGCGATCTCCGATCAGTTCTCGTTCTGCGTGGCGCTCTACGAGGCGCTCCATGGCGAGCGCCCGTTCGTCGGCAACAGCATCGAGAGCCTCACGCGTGCGGTCTACGCGGGTGTGCCCCGCGAGCCGACCGCGAGTCGACCGGTACCCGCGTGGCTGCGTCGCGTGGTGCTGCAGGGGCTGAAGACCGCGCCCGCGGCCCGTCATGCCTCGATGGATGCGCTGCTGCGGGCCCTGGCCGCGGACCCCACCCGTCGACGCCGGCGTGGGCTCGTCGCGGTGGCCGGGGGGCTGAGCGCGCTGGCCATGATGGCGCTCGCCTACCAGTCGGGGGTCTCGCGCGAGCGACCGCCGTGTGCCGCCGCCGCAGACGGGCTCACCGCGGTCTGGAGCGACGCACGACGCTCGACGCTCGCGGCCTCGTTCCACGCCACCGCGCTCCCCCACGCCGACGATACCTGGGCTCGGGTGGCGCAGCGGCTCGACGAGTACGGCGGCGCGTGGTCGACCCAGGTCACGGCGGCGTGCGAGGCCGCCCACGTCGCGGACCCCCAGTCGGCGGCGCTGCTCGTCGAGCGCCGTCGCTGCCTCGACGAGCGACTCCAGCGGCTCGGTGCGTTCCTCGATGTGATCGCCGAGGCCGATGCCGCGGCCGTGGATCGAGCCGTGGTCGGCGTGTATGCGCTCCCCGACCTCGACGGCTGCCTCGACGTGGAGGCCCTGCGCTCCGGGGTGGCGCCGCCCGAGCACGAAGACACCCGGCAGGAGGTCGCCCTGCTGCGCGCCGAGCTCACGCGCGCCGATGCCCTGTCCTCGGCCGCCAAGTACCGCGAGGTGCTGCTGCTGCTCGAGCCCGTGCTCGAGCGCGCGCGACAGACCGGCTACCTGCCGATCATCGCCGAGGTGGAGCACGTCACCGCCCGCGCGCAGCGCTCGCTCGACCTGCCCGAGGGCGTCATCATGCTGCGTGACGCATTCCGCAACGCGCTGGCGGCCGGCGACGATCGTCGCGC
>JBFIJN010000328.1:0-9892 GCA_041600735.1 Nannocystaceae bacterium | reverse complement strand
CCCGGCGGCGCGGTGATGCTCCGCCCCGGAGAGCTGTTCGCGGGGCGCTACGTGGTCGACGCGCTGCTCGGTCGCGGGGGCATGGGCGCGGTCTACCGCGTGCGCGACGGCAAGCTCGACGAGGTCGTCGCGCTCAAGCTGCTCACGCTCGAGAGCCCGGCCGCGCAAGAGCGGTTCGTATCCGAGGTGCGGCTGGCCCGGCGGATCACCCACCCCAACGTGGCGCGCACGCACGACTTCGGCGAGGCCGGCTCCGTCCGCTTCCTCACCATGGAGTACGTCCCGGGGACCACGCTCGAGCACCTCGTGGAGGAGCGCGCGCCCATGGCCACGCGGCCGCTGGTGGAGCTGGCGCTGCAGATCACCGCGGGCCTCGGTGCCGCCCATGCGGCGGGGGTGGTGCATCGCGATCTGAAGCCGGCCAACGTGCTGGTCGGGGACGACGGCCGCGTGGTCATCACCGATTTCGGGATCGCGCGGGCCACGAGCCACGAGTCGGCCACGCGCACCGGTACGATGCTGGGGACCCCGCACTACATGGCCCCGGAGCAGGTCATGGGCCGCCCCACCGACGCGCGCAGCGACCTCTACGCGCTGGGGGTGATCCTCTACGAGATGGCGACCGGGGTGCTGCCGTTCGCGAGCGACTCGATCCTGGGTGCCGCGCTCGCGCGGGTGCAGGCGCTGCCCGTCGATCCCCGCAGTCACCATGCGGTCGAGGATCCGCTGGCGGCGCTGATCTTGCGCTGCATGGCGCGCGAGCCCGAGGGGCGCCCTTCCTCCGCGGAAGAGCTGCAGCGGGCCCTCGAGGCGCTCATCGGCACGGCGCCCGCGCTGGTGGAGTCCAGCCCCACGCTGCTCGTCGAAGCGCCCGCCCACCCGTTTGCTGCGATCGCGGCGTGGACGCAGTCGGTGGCGGTGCTCCCCTTCGCCTACCGCGGCGCTTCCGATCACGCCTACCTCGGCGACGCGATGGCCGAAGAGCTCGTCGATGTCCTGTCGCACACCCAAGGGCTGCGGGTGCTCGCGCTCGGGGCCACGCGTCGCTTCGCGGAGGACCGCGATCCGGCGACCATCGGAGCCGCGCTGGGGGCCGACTCGATCATCGACGGATCCGTGCAGCACATGGGGGATCGCGTGCGGCTCACCGTGCGCATGATCGATCCCGATGGCACCCAGCGCTGGGCCGAGCGCTACGACGGCGGCCTGCAAGACGTGTTCGCGCTGCAGGAATCGCTGGGTCGACGCGTGGCCGAGGCGCTGCGCATCGAGCTGAGCGTGGCGGCCCACCGCGGCGCGGCCCCGCCCGAGGCCCTCGAGCACTACCTGCGGGCGCGTCGCCGAGGGCACAGGGTCTCGCTCACCGCCGCCGAGGAGGCGCTGACGCTGCTCGACCGCGCGCTCGAGCTCGCGCCGGACTTTGGCCCCGCCCTGGCCGCGCATGCGATCGTCTCGGTGCGCGCGTGGTGGGGTACCGAGGGGCACCTGCTCAATCGCGAGGCGATGGAGCGAGCCCGCCGCAGCGTGGCGCGGGCCAACGCGCGTGCGCCCGAGCTCGCCGAGACCTACCTCGCCACGGCGATGTGGGAGGTGCAGAGCGGAGGCTTCATCGCGGCCGCGCGCGCGCTCGGCCGCGCGCTCGAGCTCGCCCCCACGATGGCCGAAGCCCACCAGTACCTCGGGCAGCTCCAGTGCGAGGCGGGGCGACCGCAAGAGGGCCGCAAGCGCCTGGAGCTCGCGCTCGAGCTCGATCCCTCGCTCAACATGTGTCACTTTGCCCTGGCCCGTAACGCCCAGCTCGAGGGCGACACGGAGCGCGCGATCGAGCACATCAACGCGCTGGGGACCTCCACGGGGGACATGTTCTCCGGGACGAGCATGGCATTTCGCCTCGCGTTCTATCGCGGAGATCTCGACGAGGCCCGACGCATTCGCGAGGTCATGAAGGGCATCTCGTCTCCCGCGGCGAAGGTCATGCACACGTGGTCGGGGGTGGCGTTCGGCGAGACCAGCGTCGAGCAGGCCGCAGCGATCCACGCGAGCATCCAGGAGCGCACGTTCAACGGTCGCTTCACCACGCTCTTGCGGCAGATCGCCACCGAGCTGTTTGCGTTCGTCGGCGCCAACGAGCACGCGCTGGCCGAGCTCACCGCCGCGGCCGACAGCGCGCTCATCGATCTGGTGTGGCTGCAGCGCTGCACGGTGCTCGACCCGCTGCGGGGGGATCCCGCGTTCGAGCGGGCCGAGCAGGCCGTGAAGCGGCGCGTGGCCGCGATCTGGCGGTGAGCGGCGCGCGGCCGCGCGGGGGCTATCCTTCCGAAGTCGGTTGATCACGCGGGCCGTCGTCGTCGGCCTCGTCGGCCTCGTCGGCCTCGGCGGCCGCGAGGGGCTCGAGGGCGCGGCGCACCATGGCCTCCAGACCATGATCCTTGCCCTTCGGGGCGAAGTAACCGATCGCCGACCAGACCACGCCGCCGCCCACCGAGATCGCAGCCACGAGGGCATTGTCGAGCGGGATCTCGCGCCACCAGTGGTACGCGACCACGAGGGCGGCCACCGTCACGATCTGGCTGAGGAGATCACCAATGTACGACTTGAGGCCCTTCTTCTGCTCCGGCTCGGGCGTTACACGAGCGATGACCCCCTGCGCGACCGTGTCGAACGCGACCTCGACCTGAGGATCCTCCTCTCGGTTCTTGACGTCCCTCCACGTGCCTCGAAAGAGCAGCACGCGCTTCTTGCCGGGCGACCACAGGGCCACGGTGCGCTCGGCGGCAAAGCGGCCGACTCCGTCGTCGATGTCGCGAACCACCGCATCCTCGGGAAGGCCAGCGAGAAGGGCTCGAACCGCTTCATCATGGGAAGCGGCCAGTCGGATCTCGGTGGTGTTGCTCGCCATGAGCACGAGGCTACGGCACCGAGCGGCTCGCTGGCGACAGAACACTGCTCCGTCGCCCCGAGGCATGGCTCTCGTGCCCGCCTGCGAGGGATCTCGAGCGCGGCGCGCGTCGCAGACCGGGCCTTCGCGGTGGGATGCCGCAGTGGTCGGGCTCATTCGTGCGAGCGCGGCCTCTGGCGTGAGCAGCGTCGGAGAAACCATGCACGCGAGCCCATGGATCGCGGTTCTCCGAGCGAGCGCTCGATGTGTGTCTGCCGACGCTTCACGTGATCGCGACGTTGCCACGACCGCGAGATCACTCACCTACGGCGTTTCTTTCGCAGGTGGTCCCCTCGTATCTCATCCAAGGGCCGCGGCAGGTCCTTTCTTGGGTTCCGATTGGGCCACTGCTGCTGTAGGTTTTGGGCAATGAATTTACTCGACTGTGGAAGAACTCCAATCTGGTGGAGAGCGAGCCTGGTTGCGCTCGTCGTGGCGACGGGCGCATGCGCCGATGACTTGCCTTCCGTGACGACGGATGGCTCGAGCACGGGCACATCCGGTGACGCGACGACCATCAACATGACGACGGTCGATCCCGACAGCGGGACGGGCACGTCGGCCGATACCACGATGGGCTCCCTCGATACGAGCTCTTCGGGCAGCGAGTCTTCGGGCAGCGAGTCTTCGGGCAGCGAGTCTTCGGGCAGCGAGTCTTCGGGCGGCAGCTCATCGTCGGGCGGCCCCGAGTGCGGCAACGACGTGGTCGAAGCGGGTGAGGACTGCGACGGCGCGGAGCTCGACGGTGCGGACTGCATGAGCCTGGGCTTTACCGGCGGGCGACTCGCGTGCGCGGCCGACTGCACGTTCGACGTCTCGGCGTGCTCGGATGCCGCATGCGGCAACGATGTGATCGAAGGCGCCGAGGTCTGCGATGGCGCCGACCTGGGCGGGGCCGATTGCGTCTCGGAAGGCTTCGTGGGCGGCGTGCTCGCGTGCGCGGGCGATTGCTCGGGCTACGACACGGCGGCGTGCATGGCTGGCTTGCCGTGCCAGGACGAGGACATCGGCGGCATGGTCGGGCTGGCCGTGACCTCGGGCGACACCACCGGTGACGACGACGATCTCGCAGGCTCGTGCGGAGGCATGAGCGGCAACGACCGCGTCATCCTGTTCACGGCCCCGGCCGACGGGGACTACGTGTTCGATACGTTTGGGTCGGGGTACGACACCAAGCTGTCGCTGTTCTCCGACTGCGTGACCGAGATCTCGTGCAACGACGATGCCGGCGGAGGGCTGCAGTCGGAGCTGATGCTCTCGATGCTGGCCGGTGAGAGCGTCTTGGTCGTCGTGGACGGCTTCAACGGCGATGACGGACCGTGGGTCCTGAACATCGACACGTTCGCTCCGCCCGTGTGTGGCGACGGGATGGCCGAGCCTCCCGGCGAAGAGTGCGACGGTGCCGATCTCATGGGTGAGGACTGCATGAGCCTGGGCTTTGCCGGCGGCGGCGTGCTGGCGTGCGACGGTGCTTGCGCCTTCGACACCACCGGCTGCATCGCGGGGATGGGCGGCACGTGCTGCTCGCCCCACGCCGGTATGGGCTGCGAAGACCCGGGCTGCGAGGCCGCCATCTGCGGCGCGGACCCGTTCTGCTGCGACACCCAGTGGGATGGCCTCTGCGCCGACGCAGCGCTGGCCGAGCCCGCGTGCTTGGGCGTGAGCGACTGCCCCGGGATGGGCGTGTGTGGCAACGGCGTGAGCGAGGCCCCCGAGGTCTGCGACGGCGCCGACGTGGGCGGCATGACGTGCGCCGATGCGGGCCTGCCCGGCGGAGCGACTCCGGTGGGCTGCGCCATGGACTGCTCGGCCTACGACGTGGGGCCGTGTGGTGGGCCGGCTGGCTACGGCAACTGCATCGAGTTCGCCGAGGCCGATGTCTGCATCGCCGGGGAGGAGATCTGCGCCACCGATGGGGCCTCACCGGTCAATGGCGTGTGCATCGAGCTGGGCTGTGGATCGACGGCCGACTGCGCCCCGGTCCCAGGCACGGGCAACCCCGAGCTCGTGTGCTCGGACATCACCGGCGACGGGATGGGCGATTGCTACCTCAGCTGCGCGATGGGCGAGACCTGTCCGAACGGCATGAACTGCATCTTCGGCGTCATCTGTCTGTGGCCTGAGTCGTAGCGCGCTCGCGGGCGCGTGCGACGGGAGGCCAGCGCAGCACTGCGCTGAGCCTCCCGTCTTCAATTCGGGGGCTGAAGAGTAGGGGTCTGCTAGGGTCCCCCGCATGCACCGGATCGCGCTCGCGGGGCTCCTCGGCTGGCTGTTGGGATCCCTCGGCTGCGGTGACCCCTCGCGCTCGGCTTCCACCGCGCCTTCGGGGCCGGCGACGCCCGCACCCGCCCCCACGGTCGTCGCGGAGCCCGAGCCCGAGCCCGAGCCCGCGCCGCCGCCCGTGGACCCGCAGGTGCGCGCGGTGGCGCTCGCGCACGAGCTCATCATCCTCGACGGACACATCGACGTTCCGTGGCGACTGCACGCGGCCAAGGCCGCGGGCAAGCCGGTCGACGACGTGACGCAGGCGACCGAGGGCGGTGACTTCGATCTGCCGCGCGCTCGTGCGGGCGGCCTCGATGCGCCGTTCATGTCGATCTACGTGCCCGCCAAGCTCGAGGGCCACGGGGCCAAGCGGGCGGCCGACGAGCTCATCGACCTGGTGGAGGGCATCGTCGCGCGGGCCCCCGACGACTTCGCGCTCGCGCGCTCACCCGCGCAAGTGCGGGCCAACTTCGCAGCCGGCAAGATCTCGCTGCCGCTGGGCATGGAGAACGGCGCGCCGATCGAGCGAGACCTACGCAACGTGGCGTACTTCCACGGGCGAGGGATTCGCTACATCACGCTGACCCACAGCAAGGACAATCATATCTCCGACTCCTCGTACGACACGCGCCACACCCACGGCGGGCTCAGCAAGTTCGGCGAGAAGGTGGTCGTCGAGATGAACCGCGTGGGCATCATGATCGACGTCTCGCACATCAGCGACGAGGCCTTCGACGACGTGCTGCGAGCCTCGGCGGTGCCCGTGATCGCCTCGCACTCCTCGTGTCGCCACTTCACCCCCGGGTGGGAGCGCAACATGAGCGACGAGATGATCCGCCGGCTCGCGGCGGCGGGCGGGGTGATCCAGATCAACTTTGGCACCGACTTCCTGAGCGGCGATCTTCATCGCGAGCGCGAGGACCACGGCAAGGCCCGCGAGGCGCATGTGAAGGCGCTGGGGCTGCGGCTCGCCGATGGCGAGGGTGAGGCCGCGGCCGCCGAGTACGATCGCCTGCACCCAGTCCCGCGGGCTACGGTGGAGCTGGTGGCCGACCACATCGAGCACGTGATCGAGCTCGTGGGCATCGATCACGTGGGCCTGGGCTCCGACTTCGATGGGGTGGGCGACTCGCTGCCCGAGGGCCTGCGCGATGTCTCGAGCTATCCGAACCTGCTGCGGGTGCTGCTCGAGCGCAGGCACGACCGCGAGGCGATCGAGAAGATCGCCTCCGGCAACGTGCTGCGCGTGTGGCAGGCGGTCGAGGACCACGCCGCCGCGCAGCTCGGCGCGAGCGCTACAGCGGATCGATGACCGTGATCGTGCCCGTCATCGGCGCATGGAACTGGCAGTTGTAGAACAGCGAGTTCGGGGCGCCCATCGCGACGTCCCAGCTGATCACCCCGTTCTGGGTGCCATTGCCGACCACCCCGACGTTGTAGGCATTGGCCACGCCGGTGCCCTGCACGGTCTTGATGAACAGGGGATGCCCGCCCGCATTGACGTTGAAGGTGTACGAGCAGCCGCGCACGACGGTGAGCTGTGGATCGTTGACGCCGTTGAACACGTAGTCGGCGGCGCCGTTGGCCGTGACGGTGAAGTCGGGGCCATCGCCGGCGTCGCAGGGGTCGCCGGCGGTCGTGCTGCCGCCCGAGCTGCTGCCGCTGGTGCTCGGATCGCCGGAGCTGCTGCCGCTGGTCGTGCTGCCGCCGCTGGTGGTGCTGCCGCTGGAGCTGCTGCCCCCGGTCGTGTCATCGGGACCGGTCGTGGGGCGGCCGGTGGTGTCGCTGGTGCTGGTGGTGCTTGGGGTTCCCGTGCTGCTGCTGTCCGCGGGGGCGGTGGTCTGCATCGGGGTGGTGCCCGGACCCATGCCGGTGCTCGTGCTGCTCTGGCCCGTGCTCGACTCGTCGGCGGGCTGCGGCGCGGGGTCGGCCGGGCAGGCGGTGGTCAGGAACAGACACGCGACGATCGATCGAGAAGGCCAAGGCATCATGCCGCGGATGATAGCGGAGCCGCCCGCCGAGCGGGCGGAGTCTCGCTCCGGGACGGGCTACCAGCGCCCGAACACGATCTGGCCGCCGATGCCGTTCACGAAGCGGCTGAATCCGCGCACCATCCCGAGCTCGTAGGTCAGGCCGAGCCCGATGTAGAGCTTCTTGGGCAGTGGGATCTTGCCGACGAGCTTGAACGGAATTGCGAGGCCCTTGTCCTTTTGGAGCCGGTCGTCGGCAAAGCGCAGGCGGCTGAACGCCACGCCCGCACCCATGGTGGAGTAGTAGTACTTGCCGCCGAAAGCGAACAGCGCGACCACGTGCCCGTAGTTGGCGTTGGTCTGCTTGTCATCGATCTTCGCGCCGAGCAGCCCGCCCGCGACCGCATACATGCCGAACTTGGGGGAGAAATTGGCCCCGAGGCCAAAGTCCATCGCATACGAGGCGTGACCGGAGTTCACCCCGGCCCCGCGCCAGTGCGTGTACGTGGCGCCCTGCATGGTGAAGGCCCCGAGGATCGCGTGCTCGCGCTGCTCCCGACGGTCCTTGCGACGCTGCTCGCCGGGGCTGAGCTCCTCGGGCTCGGCGGCGGGAGCCTCGGCGGGGGCCTCGGCCGCGGCGGCTGGGGCCGGGGTCTCGGCGGCCGGGGCGGGCGCGGGTGTCTCGGCGGGGGTTGGTGCGGTCGCCACCGGTGCGGGTGCGGGCGCGGGGGCGGGGGCCGGAGCGGGCGCCGCGGCGGGGGCCGTGGTGGCGGTGGCGGGGGTCGACACCACGCGCACGCCCGTCGCATCGGCCTTGCGCATGGTCAGCACGCGTCCGTCACCCTGGAGCAGCACGAGCGTCCCGCCGTCGCTGCGCAGCAGCTCGCCGCCGATCGCACCCGTTGGGCTATCGACCACCACCTGCCGCCCCTGCAGAGCGATCCACGCGGAGTCGTCTACGGCGGGGGCCGTAGCGGCCGGCGGGGGCCCTGCGGCGGGCTGCGCGCTAGCCACGGTGGCTGGAACCGCGACCGCGCCGAGGATCACGAGCGCGAGGATCGATCCGGCGGTTCGCATGCACCAAGCATGGCGCGAGCCTGCTGGAGCATACAAGCGCGGCGGGACCAGCCACGCGCGCGCGCTCACATCGGGGCTCGCGCCAGCCCCCTGCGGGCCGCGCATGCACGCTCACGCACTTCCCACGCTCGCGTCGGTTCGTGCGAGCAAGTCGCGACGACGATGTCGACGGCGCGGAGCGCCGTCGGCGAGCCGGCTGCGACCTCACCCGGCGATCGGAAAGCTCAAGCTCAGCTTGAGCAGCACATCGTCCTTGATGAGGTCCTCGGCCATGCCCGGGTACACGATGTTCCACTCCTTGCGGTTGATCTTGAACTCCGTGCTCCCCTTGGCGAGCGTTGGGCTGGTCTCGATCTTGGCCGGGAACGTGACGACCTTGGTCACCCCGTGAAGCGTCAGCTCGCCCTCGATCTCGTGGGTGGCTCCGCCCTCGCCCGCCTTGCTGCGGATCTCCGAGGAGGTGAACTTGCTCTCGGGGAACTTGGGCGCGTCGAAGAAGTCGGCGCTCAGCAGGTGGCCCTGGAGATCGGCGGGCTCGATCTTCAGCGAGCCCACGTTGACGGTGATCTCGAGCTTCGTCGGTGCACCCGCGTCGCTGAGGGTCAGCTTGCCGTCGATCTGCTCGAAGACCCCCTCGTGATCCGCGGTGACCTTCGCGCCCACGAAGCCCACGCTGCTGCTGGCCTTGTCGAGCGGGACGACCTTCGAGGCGTGCGCGAGCGCCTTCTCATCGGGCGCATCGCCCTTGGGCTTGGCGTCCTTGACCTCGGCCTTGGGCTTGTCGTCGAGCTGGCTCTGGCAGGCGGCGAGGGAGGCGGTGGAGCAGAGGGCGAGGGCGATCAGGATCTTTCGCATGGCGGTCGAATCGTGCGCCACGGAGGCGGCGGCGACCAGTCTCCGGCGTGGGACGAACCGTTGCGCTCTGCGCAACTGTGTCCGAACTCGCCCGATCTCGCTCGATCTCACGCGGCAAAGCGGCGGCGCGGTCGCGCGAGACCCTCCGACCTGGGGTCTGCCGCCCCTCGGTGAAAGCGCCGGCGCGGTGTACGGTCGCCTCGATGTCTCGCCCACGCTCGTGCTCGCTGCTGCTCGGCCTGCTGCCGCTGTGCTGCTACTCGGGGCCCGGGGCATCCACCGGGACCGAGGGCGAGGGCTCGAGCGGGGCCGAGACCCGCGGAGCCGACGCGACCGCGAGCCTCGACTCGACCGGCCTCGACGCGGACGGCACCCAAGAAGGCAGCAGCTCGGCGGGCCCGCCGTGCGCGGGCGATCCCTCCGATGCGGATGCCGACGGTCACCTCGATTGCCTCGACAACTGCGTCGACGTGAGCAACCCCGATCAGGCCGATGCGGACGCCGATGGCGTCGGCGATGCCTGCGACGTGTGCCCCGCCGACCCCGATCCCGAGCAGCTCGAGAGCGATGGCGATGGCCTGGGCGACGCCTGCGACAACTGCCCGCAGCTCGACAACCTCGATCAGGCCGATCTCGATGCCGACGGCGTGGGGGATGCCTGCGACAACTGCGGGGAGATCCCCAATCCCGATCAGCTCGATGACGATGACGACGGCATCGGCCAGGCGTGCGCGTGCGGCCCCGTGCTCCAGCCGTGCATGGGTGGGATGGCGGGCGGCTACGCCTG
>JBFIJN010000327.1:0-9895 GCA_041600735.1 Nannocystaceae bacterium | reverse complement strand
GCCTATGTCGCGATCTTCCACTTCATCAAGCAGCACGTCGGCTTCGCGATGATCTACCTGCGCGCGGGGGGCGAGACCCCTCGCGATCGCCGGCTGGTGGAGCTCGCGATCTGGGCCGGCACGCTCGGCCCCGTGCTGTGGTGGCACGCGCACCTGCCCACGCGCTTCGTGTGGTTCGTGCCCGGCGATCTCCTCACCGGGCTCCCCGCGTGGGTCGGCGTGGCCGCGCTGGGGCTCGAGCTCCCCGTGTGGCTGGCGTTCGCCGTGCGCAGCGTGCAGCTGCACGGCCGGCGCCATCGGCTGGTGCCGTGGTTGGTGCTCGTGCCCGCGATCAACTGGCACCTCGGCATCGTCGTGTTCGACGACGATCGCATCTTCACGATCACCAACGTGTTCCTCCACGGGGTGCCCTACCTCGCGCTCGTGTGGGTCGCGGGCGGGCGGCGGCGGGTGGAGCAGGCGCTCGCGCCAGCGCGCCGGGCCGCCCGCGGGGTCGCGCTGGTGCTCGCCGCGTACTACGGGCTGCTGGTCGCGCTGGCCCTCGCCGAAGAAGCGCTGTGGGATCGCCTCGTGTGGCACGACCACCCCGCGCTCTTCGGTGACTCGGCCGCGCTCGATGTCCACCCGCTCGTGATGGCCGTGATCGTCGCGCTGCTCACCGTGCCGCAGGCCACCCACTACGTGCTCGATCGCTACATCTGGCGCGTGGGGCCCAGCAACCCCGAGCTCGCCGAGCAGCTGAGCCTTCGCCCCCCCTCTCCCACGCCATGACGCCGCTCGATCCGTTCCTCGCCCACGATGGGGTGCTGCTCCTCGACGGCGGCCTGGCCACGGAGCTCCAGGCGCGCGGCCACGATCTCCGCGATGCGCTGTGGTCGGCGCGCCTGCTGCTCGACGACCCCGACTCGATCGAGGCGCTGCACCGCGACTACCTCACGGCCGGCGCCGACGTGGCCACGGCGGCGAGCTATCAAGCGAGCATGCCCGGGCTGCGCGCGCGCGGGCTCGACGAGGAGCACGCCCGCGCGGTGCTGCAGCTGTCCATGCAGCTCGCTCGCCGCGCGTGCGATCACGCGGCCGCGCTGCGCCCCGAGCACCCGCGCCCGCTCGCCGTCGCCTCGCTCGGTGCCTACGGAGCCTTCCTCGCCGATGGATCGGAGTACCGGGGCGACTACGCGGTCGACGACGCCACGCTGCGTGCGTACCACCGCGAGCGCCTCGAGGTGCTGGCCCCGCTCGCCGATCTCGTCGCCTGCGAGACGATCCCGAGCCTGCGCGAGGCCGAGTGCCTGGCCGAGGTGCTCGCGGCCAGCCCCGTGCCTGCGTGGGTGAGCTTCACGTGTCGCGACGAAGGCCACGTGGCCCACGGCGAGCCGATCGAGCGCTGTGTAGCCGCGCTGGTCGGCGTGCCCACGATCGCAGCCGTCGGCGTGAACTGCTGCGCCCCTCGCCACGTAGAAGGACTGGTCCGACGGCTGCGAGACGCGTGTGCGCTGCCGCTCGTCGCCTACCCCAACGCGGGCGAGCGCTACGAAGACGGGACGTGGTGCGGCGAGCGGATCACTCCCGCGGCCTTCGTCCGCCTGGCCGCTCGCTGGCACGCCGCGGGGGCCCGCATCCTCGGCGGCTGCTGCCGCACCGCGCCCGCGCACGTGGCCGCGCTACGGCGCTGGCGAGCGCTCATGCCCCCCTCCGCCTAGCATCACGCCTCGTGCCCTCCCCCCGGCGACGGTCGCGACGTATGCTCCCCCGCGCATCGTGGAGTTGCAGCAGATCGAGCTCGCCCTGCTCGGGGCCGCGCCTGCCTTGGTGGCGATGGCGATCGTCGATGCGATGGACCGCACGCGCCCCGAGCCGCGTCGCACGCTGCGGCGCGTCGCACTCGCGGGTGCGATCTCGGCGCTACCGGTGATCCTGCTCGGCCAGGTGCTCAAGCTCGGGATGCCCGACTCGGGCTACGCCGCCGCGCTCTACATGTCGTTCGTCATCGCGGCGATTCCCGAGGAGGCGGCCAAGCTGACCTCGGTATGGCTCATGGCGTGGCGCCGCCCCGAGTTCGACGAGCGCATGGACGGCATCGTCTACGGCGCGCGCGCGGGCCTGGGCTTTGCGCTCGTGGAGAACGTGGCCTACCTGCTGCTGCTGCCCAGTAGCTTCGGCGAGTACCTGCAGCTGTTCATCGCGCGCGCCGTGCTGGCCGTGCCCGGGCACGCAATCTGGGGCGGTGTGGCCGGCTACTTCGCGGCCCGTCGCCGCTTCGACGGCCGCGGCCCCGGGTGGCTGGGCGGGCTCGCGCTCGCCGTGCTCATGCACGGGCTCTACGACGCCTGGGTGTTCTGCGCGCCGGTGGCGATCCACGACGGCCACACCTGGCTCGCGCTCACGCTCGCGGGCCTCCCGGTGGTGATCTACGCCGGGCCCGCGCTGATGATCCTCGGCGGCGCGCTGCTCCTGAAACACCTGGCCCAGCGCGCCCTCGACGACGATGACGAAGACGAGGCCGCGATGATCCAGCGCTGGACCCATCCCCAGCACTACCACCCGACCGTGCACCCGCGCCGCTGAGCGTGAGCCCGAGCCGCGGCTCGTCCTGCATCACCCGCCCGCTCGACGCGCCGACCGCTATGCTGCACGGGTGACCACGCGGATCGACGCGCTCGTGGTGGGCGCCGGCGTCATCGGGCTCGCCGTCGCGCGGGCGCTCGCCGTTGGCGGTCGCGAGGTGGTGGTGATCGAGCGAGAGCGTGCCTGGGGACAGCACACCTCGTCGCGCAACAGCGAGGTGCTCCACGCCGGCCTCTACTACCCGACCGACTCGCTCAAGGCGCGCCTGTGCGTGGCGGGCCGCCGCGCGCTGGTGCGCTACTGCGAGGCCCGCGAGGTGGCGCTGCGCAGGATCGGCAAGCTCATCGTGGCCACCCGCGACGAGCAGCGACCCGCGCTCGCCCAGCTCCACGCACAGGCCCTCGCCAACGGAGTCCTCGACCTGCGTCCGCTCACCGCCGCCGACGTTCGGGCGCTCGAGCCCCGCGTGCACGCGGTGGCCGGCCTGTGGTCGCCGAGCACCGGGATCCTCGACAGCCATGCGCTCATGCGCGCGCTGTGGGCCGACGCCCAGGCCCACGGCGCCAGCATGGCGCTCGACACCCGCTTCGAGCGCGCGCGCGTGCTCCCCGAGGGCGGCCTGCGCGTGTGGGCCGGCGACACCACGCTTCGCACCACGCTCCTCGTCGACGCCGCGGGCCTCCACGCCCCCCAGGTCGCCGCCGCCATCGAAGGCCTGCCGGCGGCGCTCATACCCCGCCAGCGCCTGCTCAAGGGCAGCTACTTCACCCTCGCGGGTCCGTCCCCGTTCTCGCACCTCGTCTATCCGCTGCCCGACGCCGCCACGCTCGGCATCCACGTCACCCTCGATCTGGCCGGGCGCACCCGCCTGGGCCCCGATCAACAGTGGGTCGAGCGCATCGACTACGCCGTCGACCCTGCGCGCGCGGCCGCCTTCGCCGAGGCCGTGTCCGACTACTTCCCCGACCTCGATCCCAGCGCGCTGCAGCCCGACACCGCCGGCATCCGCCCCAAGCTCCACGGCCCCGGCACCTCGCCCGTCGACTTCATGATCCAGGGCCCCGCCGACCACGGCGTGCCCGGCCTGTGCAACCTGTTCGGGATCGAGAGCCCCGGTCTCACCGCCTGCCTCGCCATCGCCGACGAGGTGCTCGCACGCCTGGGCCTCGCCCCCGTACAGTGCCCGCCGTGATACCGCTCTACCCCCTGGCCATCGGGCTCACCATCTTCGCCAACGTGGGCTACCACCTGTGCCAGAAGGCGATCCGCCCCGACGTGAGCGCGGGCGCCTCGTTGCTGGCCACCTATGCGATCGCGCTGGTGGTCTCGGCGATCGCCTGGCCCTGGCTCGGGGGCGGTGAGGCCTTGGTGCCCGCGCTGCGGCGGCTGGGCCCCGCCACCTACGCGCTCGGCGGCTTCGTCGTGCTGCTCGAGCTCGGCTTCCTGCTCGCCTACCGAGCCGGCTGGACCCTGGGCGTGGCCGCGCTCTACTCCAACGCCGCCGTCGCGCTCGTGCTGCTGCCGGTGGGCCTCATCGCGTTTGCCGAGGGCCTCGATCTACGCAAGGCGCTCGGCTTGCTGCTCGCGTTCTCCGGGCTGCTGCTGCTCGGCGGCAGCCGACCGGCCACGGGCGCGAGCGAGGGAGCCCCGCCTACGACTGCGGCCGACCCCCAGTGACGCCACGGCTAGCGGACCAGCGCGAGCACGGTGGAGATCGCGAGGATCATCGCCGTCTGGCTGCCGTAAGCGATCAGCGCGACCCTCCAGCGCCGCAGGAACGCCTGGCCAGGGACGCCCGTGGCGATGCAGAAGCCCACGCTCACGAACACCCCGAGCTTCAGCGCGCCTCCGATCGTGCTCACCCCCAGCGCCTGCTGGAGCAGCGCGAGCGAGATCACCAAGATCACGACGCACAGCAAGCCCACGCCGTACGTGTAGGGCGGGACCTCCTTCGTGTGTTGCTGCTTGCTCACCGCCCCGTACTCGCGCGCCCAGGGCTCGCCGAACAGCACGACGAACCAGATCGTCGAGACCACCTGACCGGTGATCACCCCAAGCAAGATCCCCAACCAATTGAGCGCACCGAAGTCGAGTTCCATCGCTCGCGCACCCTATCGGAATCGGCGCGAGTGCACTCGCAATTCTATCTTGCCCGCAGCGCAACAGTGCGCTCGAGCGGCGCTTCGGCGCTCGAGCGGTGTTTCGGGGGTCTTTGCCTCGCTCGGGCGCGCCGGCTATCGTGACTCGCAGATCATGAGCGCATCCTCTTCGGTGGCCTTGGCGCAGCGCCTCGCGGGGCTGGCACTGCTCGTTGCGGGCGGTCACCTGGCGTATGCGCTGACGGCCGGCTCTCCTGCAACGCCGAGCGTGGCCGGCCCGGGTCCGAGCACGCCCGCCGCGGCGCCGGAGTGTCGCTGTGACGATGCTGCGCTGCGCTCCGAGGTTGCCGACCTGCGTCGTGCGCTGCGGGCGTTGGAGCAGACCACCACCGTCAGGACGGGCCCCGCCACCCCGTGGCTCTCGCCCCCCGCAGAGCAGCCCCCGCCCAAGATCATCCCGAGCGCGGAGGAGCTCGCCGTCGCCGTCCCGGCGGACCGACCGCTCCCTCCCATCGACCTGTTCGTCGACATCCCCGACGGCGTCGAGCTCTCGCAGCGCCCCGACGGCACGGTGCAGGTCAAGGCCCTGCGTCCCGAGCTCGTGGGAGAGGAGCTGCTGCTCCATGCGCTCACCAAGGACGGCGAGATGCAGATCATCACGGCCCGGGCCGAGTGAGCCCGAGCCTTGGTGCGCACCGCCTTGGCGCGCGCCGATCAGTTGATCGTGTAGGTGATCTCGAAGCCGTAGGCGTAGAGCGTGCCGCCGCCGGCCTCGAGCCCGAAGCCGATGGTGTAGCGCGAAGTGCCCAGCACCACGTGCGGCGGATCGGTATTGAGATAGATCGGGAAGTTGAACGTTCCCGGCGACGCCGCGAGCCCCGAGCTCTGCCAGTTCCCCGCGAAGGTCGGACTGATGTAGTTCGGACCGAAGGTATTGTTCGCGGTACGCCAGACCGCCGCTTCCATGTAGCCCGATGCCGTTTGATCGAAGCCATGGGCCAAGATGCGGTTGATCTGAGCACCACTCGGTAGATCGACCTCGCAGATGTAGGTGGTTCGAATGCCACCCGCCGCGTTGCGCACGACACAAGGGAAGTTGCCATCGCCGTTGGCGCGAACCGTGCCACCTCCGCCGCAGTTCGCGAGGTCGCCCGAGGGAATGCCCTGACCGATACACGCGAGCGCCGGGACCGAGCGGGTAAACGTGCCAGCACCCGGGCCGGCCGGGCCTTGCGGACCCGCGGGGCCCGCCGGACCTACCGCACCCGTCGCGCCCTGCGGACCTGCGGGGCCTGCCGGACCTGCGGGGCCCGCCGGACCCGCGGGGCCTACCGGGCCAACCGGACCAGCCGGACCAGCCGGGCCCGCCGGACCCGCGGCGCCGGCCGGGCCCGTCGCACCCTGCGGACCCGTCGCACCCTGCGGGCCGGCGGGACCAGCCGGACCAGCAGGACCTGCCGGACCTGCGGGGCCGGGAGGACCTGCGGGGCCGGCCGGACCGACCAAGCCACTATTCGGCCCGACCCAGTTGCCCATGTCGTCGATCACCTGCCCGAACCCCGGGATGTTCACCGTATTCGGGTTGATGTCGCCTACGGCATCGGTCGCCGTCATCGCATACGGCACGCTGTGCACTGGCGCGCGCGGGGTCATCTCGGGGTCCGCATCGATGGCCACGCCGAGCCAGCGCACGCTGCCGTCGAACACCGCGACATCGAACGGCGTGTCCTCGCCGAGCACCACCGAGTAGTAGCCATCATCGAAATCGAGATCGACGGTCTCGGTCCACAGCACCCCGCCCCCACCCGCGGTGTCGTAGAGCGTGAACGTGACCGGCAGCGTGCCCGAGATCGGCATGTCGGCATCGTCGAACAGACGACCCTGATGCACGCCCGACCAAGGGGCCGACCAGGCCTCCTCGGCGTGACTCCAGACGGCGAGAGCAAGAGCGGTACCAATCAAGATGCGCGGCAGCTTGGCCATGGGATGTCAGTCCTTCACTGAGTGGCGGGCACGAAACCCCCGCGAAGGCGATAGCCCGGCGAGGTCATGGTGTTCTGGTTCTGCGTGCTCTGCCCGAAGGTGAACAGCAGGCGGAAGCCCGGGCTCGTGCCCACGTGGCTGCCGGAATTCACGAAGGCACCGCCACCGTGACCCGGGTCGGCGGGCTCGCCGGTGTCGGTGTCCGTGTCGGTATCCGTGGTCGTGCCCGTGGAATCGGGATCGGGCCCGGTATCGGAGCCCGTGCCGGTGCCGGCCACCGTGCCGACGCCGGTCTCATCGGCGGTGATCGTTCCGGGCGCGATATCGGTCGTGCCCGAGGTGCCTCCGCTCGCCGAGTCGGAGTTCGAGACCCCGGTGACCGTGTCGTCGGCGCAGGCGCCCAACAACAGGCACCCGAACATCCACGGCGCCAGCTTCCGTCGCTTGCAAACCACCGAGCTACTATCCGGGGTCGAGGCCGGCGGCGTCAACCACAAATGCAGGGCCCCCACGGCAAGGATTGCACTCGAGGACGAGGGTAGCCGGTAGGGCATGCAGAGGGTAAGGGAATGCCGGCCGCGTGGGTCAGCCCTCACTCATCCTCGTCCGGCACTACGAGCTCCACGCTCGTCATCGTGTCCTCGAGCACATCGACATCTTTCTGCGGTTGGTCGCCGACCTTCACCTGGTAGTGATCTGGCGGAAGCTGGAAGCTCACCATACCGAGGTCATCGACGATGTCCGAGTCCACGAATCCCCACACGTTCGAGACGACCACGAGCTCCTCGCGCCCCGGCACGCAGTTCGTCGCGGTCACGACGGTGACCGTGAGCGTGCCCAACTTCTCCTCCGGCTTGGGCTCATCCTTGGAATTCAACAGGATCTTGGCCAGCGGGCTGCCGGTCTCCAGCGCGACCACCTTGATGCTGTGGTCACCCACGGTCGCTCTGTAGCGACCTGCGCGGACCTCGAACCGCGCCATGCCCATCTCGTCGGTGATCTGCGGACCGGTGATGAGGACGTCGTCGTGCTGGCGATCGACGATCCGCACCGTGAGATCGGGAGCTCCGACTCCGTCGACGACCACCATCACCCACAGCGTGCAGGGCTGGGGCCGCAAGACGATCACGCCCAGCTTCCGCACCTTGCGATCGAGCTCGACTTCCATCGGCTTCATGTCGAGGCAAGTCATGGTGTACTTGCCATACCTGAGGCCCTCGAACTGCACGTCTCCCTTCACCGTCGGTTGCTCCAAGACCTCACCGCCGCTCATTGCCCGCAGCTGGACCATCGTGCCCGCGAGCGCCCTGCTTCCTCCGTGGCGGCGGAACTGGGCCATGATCGTCCCGAGCGAGGGTGGCGGACCCACGACCGTCGTGATCACCTCGACCACGACGGGGTCGCCCACCGGGACGGTGACGGCATGGAAGGTCCGCATGCTCTGGTCGACCCACACCGTATATTCTCCTGGCTCGAGCCCCGGGAACCACGCCTCCCCGGTGGGCGAGCTGCGCGAGGCCTGGATCTTCTCGACCCCGCGCCCGAGGATCACGCCCGCATTCGGCCGGGGCACCTCGTTCTCGTAGAGGACCCGCACCTGAAGCGTGCCCTGCGTCTTGGAATCGACCGGCTTGGGCGTGAGCGCGTCGAGGTGCGACTGATACAGGCCGATGAATTCGATCGGGTTGTAGTGCCACACCACCGGCGACGGGGGCAGCACATCGGCCGCGTGGTCCCACCACATCATCGGGGTGAGTAGCTTGCCGAGGCCGGCCGTGGCGATCGCCATCTTCCCGATGCGCGGGATCGCCGTGGCCAGGTCCATGCCCCACTCGCTGCGGAACAGGCACGGCGTGCGCCGCAGGAACATCGAGCGCTCGCTCGCGTAGAAGCCCGCCAGCTCGAGTGGCGTGAGCATGGAGTTGCGTTCGAAGCCTGGGAGCTCGGTGAGCTCCACCGCCTCGAAGATGCGCTCGGGAACGTCGAGCGTGAGATCGTCGTTGGTATCGCGCAGCGCCGCGCCCTCCCAGGCGCCCACGACCTGCGACTCGGAGAAGATCTCCCAGTGCACGAGCGATTCCATCGAGCCCTCGCCCTGCGCCACCGGAGCCTGCCCCGCCAGCCACAGCACCTCGTTGCCCCCGACCGGGATCGACAGGCCCGAGATCACGCGGGTCATGCCATCGTCACCGCGAGCCACCAGGCGGTCCCGAAACGCCGGGTCGACCTTGGCCTTCTTCCCTGGCGCCCGCAGCTCGTTCGCCGGCGCGGCCAGAGCCTTGTACGTCTTCTTGCCCTTCAGCACCCGCCCGCTGCCCGGGCGATCGTGCGAGGCGAAGTACGCCACGTACGTCTCCTGGAAGCTGCGGATCGCGAGATCGAGCGCATCATCGAACACGCCCGCCTGCGTGGCCGGGTCGAACGCATACATCCCGTGGCGCACCAGCCTGCGCTGCACCCACTCGATGTCCGCCGGCTTCCCCGGTGCCTTGTGATCGCCCTCCTTGCGCCCCACGTGCCCGCTGAGCGCACGCGCGCCCTCGGCCACGTCGGCCGCATGCTCTGCCGCCGCCTTCGCCTCCTCCTCGGGCGTGGGCGGGGTCGAGTCGGGGAGCTTCGCCTTGGCGAGCCACGGCACGCGCTTGACGAGCGCCGCCGTGATCGGGACCGCGGCTACGTGCATGAAGAGGGAGTAGATCGTGCGCTTGGGATCGAGCGGCGGGCGCGTCGGCGTGGAGGGCTTCTTCGGATCCTCCTGCGGATCCACGATCGGTCGGCCCGTGGGGAACAGCTCCTTCCACGTATAGCCGCCGACGGTGATGACGCCGTCCGGCCACTTCTTCGCGCGCGGTGACGGACGCTCCGGGTCCGGCTCGTAGGGACTCGCGAGCGTGCTCTGGTACGAGACGATCGCCGCAAAGAGCTCATCGTCGGGCGTAGGATCGGTGGGATCGGTGATCGCGAGGCCCTTCTCGCGGAGCGCCTGCTTCACCGCGAGCACGTCCGCGGGAGTGTTCGAAGCGCCAGGGCCGACTGCTGCGGCCTTCGGTTTCGGCTTGGGCTTGGGCTCCTCGGGCGGTGCTCCCGACTCCGATTGCAGGCGCGCGTACACGCTCTCGCCGATCTCGTGACGCAGCAGGATGAAGTTCGTGCTGCCGAGGGGAGTGATCGCCGTGGCAGGGTTGGGATCGAGGCGGAGGGCGACGATCTCGCCCCTGAACGGAGCGTGCAGGTCGGCGGCGGGGGGC
>JBFIJN010000326.1:0-9978 GCA_041600735.1 Nannocystaceae bacterium | reverse complement strand
TAGGCCTCGGCTGGCGCCTGGGTGCACTTGCCCGCCGCGAGTCGGTAGCCCTCCGGACACGGGTCCTGCCACGCGACGGTCGGCTTGGTGTCCGAGTCCGTCGCGGCTCGGCGCGTCGCGACCAGCGGTACGAGCTCGAGGCGGATCGAGCTCGAGCACTGCGCTGGCGGTGCGTCGGCGGTCGGCGCTGCGGTTCGGCACTCGTCGAGGTTGCCGTCGCGCATCGTCGCCGCGCGCTCGGCCCCGCTGCCGGCGCTACCCCCCGCGCCGAAGATCTCCGCGGTCGCGCGCACCGATGCATCACTGCCGCGCTCCAGCGCGAACGCGCCGACCACCGATCCGCGGACGAAGTGCGTCGCACCCTCGCAGCTGCCCCGCAGATCCGCCGCCGTCGCCTCGTGGACCGTCGTGCTCTGCTTGCCCACCATTGCAAGCGCGAGCTGGAGCGTGGTGCCACGCTCGAGGCTGGCCGCGATCGTTGCGCCCGAGATCGGCAGATTCGCGCGCACCTCGTCGCGGTTGTTCAGCACCACGACGTCCTCCTTCAGGCTCACGCCGGCATATTCGAACGTGCCGTCGAGCGTGCACCCGCGCACCAGCTCGAGCTTGCCGCAGTCGTAGCGCACGATCGGTACGCCGTCGCGCATCGCGAGCTCGAGATCGAGGCGCCCCTTCGATGGCAGGTCGACGACCAGCGGCTCACCGTAGGCCGGCGCGCCGCCGCACGCCTGCGCCCCGCCGTCGCCGAGCGCATCGTTGGCGGTCGGGGCCTCGGAGCGGATCGCATCGGCGGCCGCACCGGCCGAGCACGCCGCGATGGGGAAGAGGGACAACAGGGTGACGAGCGTCGTTCCGGGGAGTTTCATGGCGTGCGGGGGATCGATGGGCAACCCATGCACGCCGCGCGCGGGCCGATGTCGCGATCTTTCTTCGCGGGACCGGAGCCGCGGGGCTGGAACGGAGTCACCGGGGCGGGGTCAGGACGGCACCGCGACGAGGAGACGCGGGCGGACCGTGGACACGAGCTCGCGGAAGATGACATAGGTGTCGAAGGCGAGCTCGCTGCCCACCTGTCAATGAGACCGGTCGCGATCATTCCGCTCGGCTTGCTGCTCGCGTGTAGCGAGGCGTCCCAGGTCCAGACCTTGGCGTTCGTCGAGGTCGAGTCCGTGGGGATTCATCCCCTATGTACTCGAACCCAGCGGATGTTCGCCGACGATGCGATCCGCATCGCCGACGCGCTCGGGCTCGAGGCCCCGGACGGGGTCTCGATTCGACTCGGGCCGATCGATGCGGTGCATGATCGTTGTCGGATCGTGGGAGAGGAGCTGGCCGGCTGCACCTATCGGCGAGACGGCGAGGTGATCGTCGAGTCCACGTTGGGCAGCTCGACCCATGAGTTGGTCCACGCGCTGCGCCATCAACACGAGGGACAGCGACTCGGCTCGCTGTTCGAGGAGGGCTTGGCCGAGGTCGTGAGCAGCGGTGCGCTTCGACGATTCGCGACCAACGTCGGGGTCCGTGACCCCGCGGTGCTCCTCGACTTCGTCGATGCCCCGGCGGGGGACATCTCGTACTTGCTCGCTGGCCACTTCGTGGCGTGGCTGGGTCAGCGGTACGGGATGGATTCCCTGCTGTCGGTGTACACCCAGGCCTCGTCCGCGGGGACCGGCGAGCGCTTCGAAGCCCAGCTCGGGGTCTCGTTGGAGGAGGCGGCCGCAGAGTGGTCGAGCGATGCTCCCTCACGGATCGCGTTCGCCGAGCAGTGCGACGGCTCGACCCCCGTATCGTGGAATGGCGACGCGCTGATCCTCGAGCTCGATCTGAGCTGCGATGAAGACGGGGAGGGGCCGTGGCCGACGGACGATGGAAGGGAGCGCGTCACTCGGTCCTTCTGCTTCGACGTGGACGAGCTTGCCGACCTCGAGCTCTCGTTCGTCAGCGAGTCGCCCAGCATCCAGCTCGAGCTCGCACTCGTCGAGTGCTCGGGACCCGGCTCGGCGGAAGGGCTCGCTCCGAAGGTCGTCGGCCCGACCGAGGCGGTCCGCATGCCCTTCGCTCCGTGCCGGTGGCAGGGGCGGATCATCGACGATCTGGAGGCGGGCGGGCCGCTGCGGGTGACGTTGGAGCGGTGAGGCGAGGAGCCGCGTCTGTGGCATGGACCACTCGGACGTGGCAATCCCGGGGCTCGCATCGTAAGATAGTTGCCATCGTGACGTCCGCCGCCCAGAAGATCCTCGCAGCCGCGCTCGAGCTCCCGTCGGAGGAGCGGGAGGATCTGGTTGGGGCACTGAGCGTGAGCCTCGAGCCCGGCACGATGAGCCAAGAGTGGCAGGTAGAGATCGCCCGGCGCCTTCAGCGGATCGAAGATGGCAGCGCCACCTTCCACGACGCCGAGGACCACCTCGAGACCCTGCGCGCCAAGTACGGCCGTTGATGTCCAAGCTACGGATCCTCGACGAAGCTGCCGACGAGCTCGATGCGGCGGTCGCGTACGTCGAGCGCGAGAGACAGGGGCACGGTCAGATCCTGCTAGACGAATACGCCGAAAAGCTGAGGCAGATCGTACGCTTCGCGACGAGTGCCCCTGTGTTGGTGAACACCCCGCGAGGATATGAGCTACGCAGTTTCTCGCTGCGTCGTTTTCGCTACTCGATCATCGTTGGGGAGCTCCATGGTGCGCCAACGATCATCGCATTTGCTCACCAGAACCGCGCACCCGGGTACTGGCACGATCGCTTGGGTTGAGCTGTGGACGGCGTCCCAGTGACGCGCGAGACGGAGACTTGACGGCGGCTCGACGGCACGCCCAGCGGTTGTGAGGAGATACTCCAGCCAGCGGGGCTCGCACCAGTCTTTGCGCGCGCCGCAGCGGGTTGGCAGGGCCCCGGGGGATGTGAGATGAGGAGCGCGTCCGTGGCCAAGGCACGTCAGCAAGCCGGTCGCTCGCGGGGCGGCGCCCCCGACAAAGATCACGGGGCCAGCGTGGCCTCCACCCGCCGGCCGAGCCGCGAGCCGCCGGTACCCGCGGGCTGGGAGCCGCGCATCGTCGACGAGGCCGGGCTCGAGGAGGCGCTCGGCCGCCTGCCCGACGATCCCGGCGTGTACATCATGCGCGATCGCGAGGGCGCGGTGATCTACGTGGGCAAGGCCCGTCACCTGCGCGCGCGCGTGCGCCAGTACTTCAATGGCCATGACACGCGCGCGTTCGTCCCGCTGCTCGCCAAGATCGTGGGCGACATCGAGACGGTGGTGACGGCCAACACCAAGGAAGCGCTGCTGCTCGAGAACAACCTCATCAAGGAGCACCGGCCGCGCTTCAACGTGAAGCTGCGCGACGACTCCAACTACCTGGTGATCCGCCTCGATCCCAAGCAGCGCTGGCCGCGGCTCGAGCTCGTTCGACAGCTGCGTCGCGACGGCGCGCAGCACTTTGGCCCGTATCACTCGGCGAGCTCGGCTCGCGCCACGCTGCGGGTGGTCAACCGCCACTTCCAGCTGCGCACGTGCACCGACTACGTGCTCGAGCACCGCGCGCGGCCGTGCCTCCAGTACCAGATCGAGCGCTGTCCGGCCCCGTGTGCCTTCGACGTGGACGAGGCGGCCTATGCCGACCAAGTCGAAGACGTGGGGCTGTTCCTCGCGGGTCGCCACCGCGAGCTCACCGATGGCCTGCGCGCGCGCATGCAGGCCGCGGCCGACGAGCTCCAGTTCGAGGTGGCGGCGCGGCTGCGCGACCAGCTGGCCGCGATCGAGACCACGCTCACCGCCCAGCAAGTGGTGGGCAGCGCGGCGCTCGATCAGGACGCAATCGGCATGTATCGCCAGGGCGGCCAGGTGGAGTTCACGGTGATGCACGTGCGCCAGGGCAAGCTGCTGGGCAGCGAGGGGCACTCGGCCAAGGGGCTCGAGCACCCCGACGCGGAGGTGCTGGCCGACTTCGTGTCGGGCTACTACGCCAACGCGCCGTTCGTGCCCGACGAGGTGCTGCTGCCGCAGGCCATCGCCGAGGACGATCAGGGGCCGCTCGTCGCGTGGCTGCGCGAGCGCAAGGGCAAGAAGGTGGTGGTGAGCGCACCCGAGCGCGGCGACCGACGCCGCCTGGTGCAGCTGGCCGAGCGCAACGCGGGCTCCAACTTCGTGACCCGTCGCAACCGCCGCGAGGACAGCGACGCCGCGCTCGCCCGCCTGCAAGCGCGCTTGAGCCTGAGCAAGCTGCCGCGGGTGATCGAGTGCTTCGACGTGAGCCACATCCAGGGCAGCGACACGGTGGCCTCGATGGTGGTGTTCGTCGATGGCGTGGCCGACAAGTCGCGCTATCGCTCGTTTCGCATCAAGGGCATCGGCGGCGGGGTGGGGGCGCCCGAGGACGAGGCGCGCCTGGCCCAGGGCGCGTTTCAGAACGACGACTTCACCAGCATGTTCGAGGTGCTGGGCCGCCGCTTTCGCCGGGCGCTGCAGGCCGAGGAGGAGGGCTGGGCGCTGCCCGACCTCGTGGTGATCGACGGCGGCAAGGGGCAGCTCGGGCGCGTGCTGGCGGCGATGCAGGATCTCGGGGTGCCGATCGGAGCCGAGGGCGTCGACGTGGTCGCGCTGGCCAAGGAGCGCAAGCATGCGATCACGCCCGGGCGCGCGGGGTTTCGCCAGCTCAAGGCGCGGCGCGAGGCCGGCGATGCGCGGCGCTACGAGGACCTCGTGATCGCCGACGACGCGACCGCGCCTGCGGGCGCCGAGGCTGCGACCGCGCCTGCGGGCGCCGAGGATGCGACCGCGCCTGCGGCCGCCGAGGAAGCCGCCGCGCCGAGCGATGAAGAGCCCGAGCTCGCGGGCACCGACCCGAGCTTCGAGATCCGCCCCGAGCGCGTGTTCGTGCCGGGGGTCAAGGAAGCGATCCGCCTGCGCCCCGGCAGCTCCGAGCGCTACCTGATGGAGCGCGTGCGCGACGAGGCCCATCGCTTCGCGATCACGCACCACCGCAAGCGTCGCGGCAAGCGATCGCTACGCTCGGCGCTCGACGAGATCGCGGGCGTGGGGCCAGCGCTCAAGAAGGCCCTGGTCCAGCACTTTGGCTCGGTGGGCGCCATCAAGGCGGCCAGCGTCGAGCAGCTCGGCGAGGTGAAGGGGATCGGTCCCGCGCTCGCGCAGCGCATTCGCGAGACGGTTGGGGGGCGCTGACCCCCATGCGGTATGGCGCCCCCGATCGAGGGCGGCGCGACGGGTCGGTGAAGGCCAACACGCTGCGGGCGTGATGCGAACCCTCGATCGAGTTGGATCCCCGACAAGATACGTTGACGACATGGCGGTCCGCTCCGTACCGTGGGGTCATGGGTTTCCGGGGTGATGGAGGGTGGTTGGCCCTCGTCATGGCGTTGTCGGTCGGCGGTTGCTACTCGGGCGTCGAGGGCTTCGACCCCAACGCCGATGGTGGCGACGCGGGCGATGCGGGTGACGCGGGTGACGATGGGGTGGACGCGCAGTGCCTCGAGGTCCAAGCCGGCCCGACCAAGCTGCGGAGGCTGACGCAGAGCCAGTACCAGCGCACGGTCCGTGATCTGCTCGGGTTCGAGACCACCGCGGCGCAGGGGTTCTCGCCCGACGAGCGGGTCTCGGCGTTCAAGAGCAACGCAGTGGCGCCGGTCGGAGATCTGCAGGTCGAGCAGTACATGAACGCGGCCGAGGTCGTCGCGGCCGAGGCCACCGCCGATCTCGCCAGCCTGCTGCCCTGCGATCCGGCGACCGGCGAGGACGCCTGCGCCGAGCAGTGGCTGCGCGAGCTGGCGCCGCGCGCCTATCGCAGGCCGCTCGCCGACGCCGACATCCAGCGACTGATGAGCGTCTACGCCACCGCCAAGGCCGACGCCGACTTCGAAACCGGAATCCGCGTGGCGCTGCAGGGGCTGCTGCAATCGCCCTGGTTCCTCTATCACGTGGAGCTCGGCGATCTCACGGCCGAGCCGGTCGACGGCGCCCCGGTGCCGCTCGCCGGCCACGAGCTGGCCTCGCGGCTCTCGTACTTCTTGTGGGAGAGCATGCCCGACGACGAGCTGTTCGATGCCGCGGCGGCGGGCGAGCTGGCCACCGACGAGGGCCTCGCCAACCAAGTGGATCGCATGCTCGCCGACCCCCGCGCCCAAGAAGCGATCGCGAGCTTCCACTTGCAGTGGCTCGGAGTCGACGAGATCGAGGGGCTCGAGAAGGCGCCCGAGGTGTTCCCCGACTTCGATGGCGCGCTGGCCCAGGCGATGAAGGAAGACACCGCGCGCTTCGCCAACTGGGTGCTCACCGAGGGCGATGGTCGGCTCGAGACCTTGATGACCGGCGCGTTCACGCTCAGCGAAGATCCGGCGCTGCTGGCCTTGTACGGGGTGGAGCGGCCCGCGGGTCATGTCTCGGGCGACCCGATCCCGCTGCCTGCCGACCAGCGCGCGGGCGTGATGACGCAGCCCGCGGTGATGGCCGAGCACGCGCACGCCAACCAGACCTCGCCGGTCCACCGCGGTCAGCTGGTGCGCGAGAACCTGCTGTGCCAGCCACTGCCGCCGCCGCCGGCCGATGTCGACAACGTGCCGCCGGATCCCAAGCCCGGTGCCACCACTCGCGAGCGCTTTGCCGAGCACAGCGTGAATCCCGAGTGCACCCCGTGCCATGCGCTCATCGACGGCATCGGCTTCGGCTTCGAGCACTACGACGCGGTCGGGGCGTTCCGCACGATGGACGGTGACCTGCCGGTCGATGCCTCGGGTGAGATCGTGGCGACCGCCGAGAGCAACGGCAAGTACGACGGCGCGGTCGAGCTGGCCGGGATCCTCGCGCAGGCCCCCGAGGTCCGCGACTGCATGGCCCGCCAGTGGTTCCGCTACTCGCTGGGCCGCTGGGAGGTCGACGCGGACCAGTGCAGCATGGATCGCCTCGCCACCGCCTTTGCCGACGCGGACTACGACGTCCGCAGCCTCATCCACGAGCTCGTGCTGAGCGACGCCTTCCGCAACCGCCTGGCCCCGGAGGAGCAGTGATCATGAGCTCCCGCAGATTCAATCCCAACTTCTCTCGTCGCGCCTTCCTCGGCACGCTGGGCGCCTCGGGCGTGCTCGTGCCGTTCTTGCCCATGCTGGATCGCGAGCTCGAGGCCGCGCCCGGCGACTTCCCGCTGCGGCTCCTGTTGTTGTTCTCCGCCAACGGCACCCTGCACGAGCGCTGGGCGCCGACCGGCAGCGAGAGCGACTTCACGCTCGGCCCGATCCTCTCGCCGCTCGAGGCCTACAAGGACCGCATGGTCGTGCTCGATGGCCTCGAGGTCTCGCGCGATGGACCGGGTGATGGGCATCAGAAGGGCATGGGGATCCTGTGGACCGGCTCGCGCCTGCTCGAGGGCACCGAGTTCGCAGGCGGCGACGGGAGCTCGGCCGGCTGGGGCGGCGGGATCTCCATCGACCAGCACATCGCGGGCACCGTGGGCACCGACACCCCGTACAAGTCGCTCGAGTTCGGCGTGCAGACCCAGGGCGCCTCGGTCTGGTCGCGCATGTGCTACGCGGGCGGCGACCAGCCGCTGGCCCCCGAGGACAACCCCCAGGCGATGTTCGATCGCCTGTTCGCCGACTACGACGTCGACGCCAGCGAGCTCGACCGGCTCAAGGCTCAGCGCCAGAGCGTGATCGATCTGGTCAAGGGCGACCTCGACAGCTTGCTGGTCAGGCACGGCTCGGCCAACGACAAGCTCAAGATCGAGGCCCACCTCGCGTCGATCCGCGCGATCGAGCAGCGCAACCAAGCCGAGGTGCCCGCGTGCGAGATCCCCGGTGCGCCCGCGGGCATCGACCACCAGGCCAACGACAACTTCCCCACGGTCTCGCAGCTGCAGACCGACATCATGGCCATGGCGCTCACCTGCGGCCTGACGCGGGTGGCGAGCATGCAGTGGTCGGCCTCGGTGTCCAACGTGCGCCACAACTGGGTCGGGGTGCCCGAGGGTCACCACGATCTCAGCCACCTCGGTGACGGCGATCAGTCGATGATCGACAAGCTCACCTCGATCAATACCTGGTATGCCGAGCAGACCCGCTACTTGATGGACGCGCTGGCCTCGATCCCCGAGGGTGATGGCTCGGTGCTCGACAATACGCTCATCGTGTGGGGCAACGAGCTCTCCCGCGGCAACTCGCACGGCAACAATCCCGTGCCGTTCGTGCTGCTGGGCGGCGCGGGCGGGAAGATCCAGATGGGCCGCTATCTCCAGTACGACGGCACCCGCCACAACCGGCTGCTCGTGAGCCTGTGCCACGCGATGGGCATGCCCGAGCAGCAGACCTTCGGCGACACCGACACGGGATCGGGAGGGCTGCCGGGGCTGACCTAGGCGGGCGGGAGGAGGTCGAGCGCTCGCGCCGCGGGCGTACGGGCAGAGCTCCCCTGGCGCTCTCAATGCCCGTTCGGTAGCTTGTCGGTGGTGCCGCGCCTCACCGGCTACGACGACTCCGTCCTCAAGGAGCAGCTCAGCATCACGTACGTGCGTGCGGTGGCCTATGCGGCAGGCGCCGTCGTGGACGAGCTGCGCGTGGATCGCGACTCGGTCGACGTCGCCATTCGCAGCAAGGGCCAAGTGGGACCGCGGCGATCGCCCTCGGTGGATGCCCAGCTCAAGTGCCACACGGGGGGCCCCAACGCTGCGGGCGAGGTCGTCTTCGATCTGAAGCTCAAGAACTACCTCGATCTCATCCCGCCCAACAATCTGGTCCCACGCATCCTGGTGGTGGTCTGCATTCCCGACGACGTCGCCGATCACGCGAGGTGGACCCCCGAAGAGCTCGTGCTCCGTCGCTGCGGCTACTGGAAGCACCTAGGCGGACTCTCGGTGACGTCCAACAAGACCTCCGTCCGCGTGAAGCTGAGCGACGTGTTCTCGCCCGATGCGCTGGTGGGCATTCTTCGCGATGTCGCGCATGGGAGGCTCAAGTGAGCCTTCCTCGCTCGGTGAGGCCCGCCGAGATCGTGGCCTATTTGCGAGCTGCCGGCTGGGTGGTCGCGGACGACGGCTACGAGGGGGCAGCGCTGTGGTGCAAGAGCTTCGATGGCGCCGAGGAAGAGCTGTTCGTTCCCACGGCGGAGGGTGCACCCGACTTCGACCGAGTGCTCGGTCGCATGGTGCGACAGCTGGCGGCGCTGGAGGAGCGCACGCCGACCCAGATCGAGCGTGACATGGCCGAGACCTCGGCCGACGCGATCAGCTTTCGCGTGCTCCTCGACGGCGGTCGGGCTTCTCGATTGCCCCTCGCCTATGCGCCCACGGTCTTCAAGGCCGCCCACGATGTCACCATCGCGGCGGCGAATGCTGCCTCGCGCACCCGCCCTTCGTACCGAAACTGGACGAAGGAGGTCCACGAGTTTGCCTCCCGTGCAGAGGTGGGGCAGACCGAGGCGGGGAGCTATGTCGTGCGGATCCTGTGTCCGGTCACCCACGTTCCCCAGCCTCAGCTCCAGCGCTCGGACGAAGAAGCGCCGTTCGAGCGCAGGGTCACCCACATGCTGCACGCTGCGCTGCACGCGGCTCGTCGCGCGGCCGAGAAGGCGATCACGCTCGGGGAGCTCTCGGTGTTCGACGATGTCGTGAGCGCGGGTGTGAGCTCCAACCTATGCAGCGCGCTGGCCTCGGTCGGCACTGGGCCCGAGTCGGTGGCCCTCGAGATCGGGCTGCGTTGGGCTGCGCTTCGTGATCAGCCGGCGCCGAACGGCGGTCCGTTCTACTTTGGCCGCGACTACCTGGAGGTCCTGGGGAGCGCGGCCGTTCACCTGCGCGAGCAGGAGAGCGAGGAGCTCCAGGACCAGCAGGTCATCGGCTATGTCACGAACCTGGACCGGGGCGTGACCGACGATGCCGGTACGATTACCCTCAACGGGTATCTACCCTGGGGCGGCGGCCATCGTCCGCTGAAGTGCTCGATCGAGCTCTCTGGAGAGTTGTATGCTCGGGCGGCACGAGCT
>JBFIJN010000325.1:0-9994 GCA_041600735.1 Nannocystaceae bacterium | reverse complement strand
TCGGGCTCTCGCAGGCTCATCTCCTCGAGCAGGGCCTCGTAGTTGTAGGCCACCGCGATCTCGCCAATGGTGCTGCGCACGATCGACGCGGGATGCTCGAGCAGGCTGCGGTAGAGGTGGAGCACGCCGAGATCGTCGTGGCGCAGCGCCGAGAGCACGTGGATCAGGCCCGCGAGCTCCTCGGGATCTTCGGCGTGCAGCACCTCGGCCTCGAGGTCGCCCGCCCCTTCGAACTGGAACCCCAGCAGCGCCGCGACGGCATCCACCGGCATGTCGGCGGGGTAGTCACAGCCGAAGTAGGCGTTCATGGCCTCGACCACGCCCGCGTGGGCGCTGGGCCGATAGCGCACCTCGGCCACGAAGAGGTCGCGGTGGTGGATCTCGAGCGTGAGGTACGACCGCGAGTGCCGCGTGCGACGCGTCGACGACCACACGCGCCCGCGCGCCTGCTGGGTCACCACCGCCTGGCGCTCGGCGAGCTTGAGCACGAGGTCGGGCTGATCGGGGATCTCGTCGGGCCATGGATCGTCGTCGTAGGCGCTGCCCCACGCGGCCGACTCGACGAACGGATTGATCGAGAAGTGGCGATCGAGCTCCATGATCCCGGCCGGCTCCAGACCTCCACCGTAGGGGCTGGGCACGAACAAGCGCGAGCGATAGCCGAGGAACCCGCGTGCGCGGCCCACCATGTCGACGTGGGTCAAGCGCGGAGGCGGGAACGACTCGCCCAGCGCACGCCTCACGCCGCCGGGGCGCGGCTCGACGCGGATCCACAAGAACGGCGGGTAGCTCTCGGAGAGCGCCAACCACAGCCCGTCTTGCGGACGCAGCGCGTCGACGAACAAGAAGCACGGCTGCTCCACGCCCTCGCGCGTGCGCGACCCGGGGCCGCGCGCAACGGCGCGACGCGTGGCCAGCAGCTCGCGACTGCGCCGCAGCGTGGCCTCGGTGTGCATCGTGCCGAGCGGACCTCGCTCGTGCGCCGCCAGCAGCTCGCGCAGGATCTGCTCGCTCTGCCCCTCGCCCAGCCACTGGAGCCCGAGCGACTCGAGCTCGGAATCGCGGCGCAGCGCGGGCATCCACGGTGCTAGCCCATCGAGCCAGGCGAGCTCCGCGGGTGAGCGGGCCGGCTCGAGCCACTCGCCGAGCGCCGGGTGGCCACGCAGGGCGTCGAAGCGCGGGTCCTCGGCGGCCCGCCGCCCGTGCGCGGGATCGAGGCGGCTGGCCATCGCGAGCCACTTGGCCGCCCCCTCGGCGTGGCCACGGCTCGCCTCGAGCGCGGCGCGCTCGGCCATCGCGAGATCGAGATCGGGCTCTTCCACGAGCGCGCGAGCGAACGCGAGGTCGGCCTCGTCGAGGCGCCCGAGCGCAACGAGGAGCTGTCCTCGATGCAGCCAGCGCGCGGCCGAGCCTTCCTCTTGCGCGAGCGCCCCTTCGATCGCCGCGAGCGCAGCGGCGTGATCACCCGCGGACCAGGCGAGCAGACCCTGGGCATGCAGGAGATCCACGGCCGACATCAGCGCGTCGGTGGCGGCGGCTTCGCGGGCCTCGCCCAGCGCATCGATTGCCTCCCGCGGCCGACCCAGATCCCGCAGCACGCACGACTCGAGGTACAGCGCGCGCGAGCGCCCCGCCCCCCGCTCGCCGGCCTGTACGAAGCACGCCAGCGCCTCGTCGAGCCGCCCCGCGCGGTGGAGCAACACCCCCCACAGCAGCAGCTCGTCCTCGCTCAGATCTCGAGGGGATCGAGCTTCGAGCTGCCCGAGCAACTCGGCATCGTCTCCGAGGTCGAAGCCACGGATCTCGGCCAGGGCGGCCTCGAAGCAGGGGTCGTGCATGGCAGCGAGCGGCCGGATGGTACCCGAAAGGGCCCAGCCCCGCACGAGGCCGGCCTACGGGGTTCTGACGCGGCGAACGAGACGCTGACGGTGGTGCTCGTCGATGACGGCCCGCGAGACCGTCGACCGCAGCGATCCCACGCCATGGGTCACGCTGGTGACCTCGGCCCAGCGATCGGGCAGCGGCACCATCACGAGCGTACCGCCGTCGCCATCTTGCACGGTCTGCACGTGGGCCGGCAGGTCGGCGATCACGGCCGCCCCCGCGCGCAGCTCCACCCGCAGCGGCCCGCGCTCCGCGGCGGCCGGCAGAGCGCCGGGCACCGTGAGCCAGTGCTCGCGACCACTGGGCTCGATGATCCCCATGAGCAGCGAGCCGCGGTACGGATCGTCGACCGGCCCCGCCTGGGTGCCGCCCTCGGGGGCCACGCGCCCGCCGGGGAAGCCCTCGTCCCACTCACTCAAGCCGCGAATGACCGGATACACCTTGTTCCAGCCCCACGTGCCGACCCACGTGGGATGGCAGTAGGTCATGTAGTCCTTGTAGAAGGTGGGATGGCGCAGGCCGAAGTCGACCACGCCAAAGCCCCACTCGCCCACGTCGCCGCCTTGATGCGGGTAGGACGGATCGGGGCCGCCCTCGCCATCGCACGCCACGTGGCGGCGCCCCTGCGAGTGACCCACCTCGTGCACGAAGGTCTCGGCCGACCAGTCGGCACCGAGCGAGAGCCCCGCGGACACGCGCTGCGCGGCCATGTTGGGATCGACAGGATCGGAGGGGATGCCGTTGGCCTGGCCGCCCGCGCCACCGAGGCCACCCGCGCATACGTCGACCAGCCCGTAGTAGTAGGTCTCGGGCGGAGCGCCCTCGTCGAAGCGCAGTCCCACGAGATACGAGTGCAGCTCCCCGAACGCCTGAAGCGGGGTGTCCCACAGGACCGGCTCGTGAAGCTCGAAGTCCAGCCGATCGATCGGGTTCTGCATGTAGATCAGGTCTTGGAACAGCTGCATCGTCTCCTCGGAGGTATCCGGGGTCGTGGAGCAGCCCGCGCCGTCGTCGTAGATGAACGGCACGACCACCGTCTTGAGCACGAGGTAGCTGTCCTCGATGCCGACGTGGGCCATGCTGCCGTCGACCGGGAGCATCGGCGGCACGTCGGACTCGGGCGCGTCGTCGAGGTCGGGCGTGGTCTCGTACGCCTCCACGCGAAACTTGAGCCCCGGCTGGGTCTGGTCGGCCGTGAGGCCCCAGTAGAACGTGCGCCGCAGATCGCCCTCGAACGCATCGCCCTCGATGAGCGTGGTGTTGGACAGTGACTCCATCGTCCCGTCGGCGTGCTGGATCAAGAGGCGGCCCTCGATCTCGCGCGGCTGCCAGTCGTCGGGCACGGTCCAGAACCCGCGCACGAGGGTGATGCGATCTTGGATGAGCGCCGCGGCTCGCTCGGTGGGGCCTACCCAGACGCCGTCGGCCCCGATCGCCACGCCCACGCCTTGGTTGGCCTGCACCCAGTCGATGACCAGGCCACCGCGAGCGAGCGGTGCCTCCCACGGCGCGTCGGTGGTGGAGGCCATGCCGGTGGAATCGGCCACCCCAGAGCTGCCGGTCGTGAGTGGGTCACCACTCTCGCCGGACCCTGCCTCGCCGATCGGCGCGGTCGGCTCGGACCCACAGCCCACGCTGAGCCCGATCGTGACTCCGCACCCCACCAACCACCCGCCAGCCCGTGATCGCATTGGCCTAGAATAGCAAACCGCCGCGAGTCCGGGCCACGATCGCGGTACCATCTACGCGCCCATGGCCAACGAAGACGATGCGGTGCTCGCCGCGAATGCGGAATTCTATGCCGCGTTCGGGCGGCGTGACCTCGCGGCCATGGATGCGCTGTGGACCCGCACCGGACCCGTGTGCTGCATCCACCCCGGCTGGGCCGCGCTCCACGACCGCGAGCAGGTGCTGGCGAGCTGGGCGTCGATCTTCTCGGGCGACGAGGAGCCCAACATCCTGTGCGTGCAGCCCCGCGCTCGCGTGGACGGCGATGCCGCCACGGTGATCTGCGAGGAGGTGCTCGGCGAGGCGCGCCTGGCCGCGACGAACGTGTTCGTGCGCGAGGCCGAGGGCTGGCGCCTGTGGCACCACCACGCCGGGCCGATCGCGCGCCGCGTGAGCCGGCGCCGCGAGGGGCCGCTCTTGAATTAGTTTTTTGGAGGGGCTTCGCAGCCCCTCCCCCCGTGCCGGCGGAGCCGTCACGGGGCCCCCCTCCCCGGCGGTCGGGCGGGGCCCTCCGGTCCCTCTTCGAGGGACTGGTGGCGGGCGTTGGGGGCTCGGCGGGCGTCGGGGGCTCGGCTACTCGGAACCTTCGGCGGACTCGGTCGACTCGGACGGCGGCGCGACCGGAGGCTCGGGCGCACGCGTGGCGGCGTCGGGGCGGAAGTTCCCGTCCTGGGTGAGCATCCCGTAGAAGCGCGGCAGCCAGTCGGGCGGGAGCTTCTTGTCCTTCGCCCACGCCTCGGCGCGGTGGGCCTGGCCGCCGCAGTGACGCCACAGCACGAAGTAGAGGATCTCGGCGGGGTTGCGCACCGCCTTGAGGAAGGCCTCCCAGCTGCCATCGAAGTGCTGGTCGACCTCGCGCTGGAGATCGACGTAGGAGCCCGCCTCGGAGTCTTGGCGCTTGGATTGCTCGCTCACCGGCCAACGCTATCAGATTTCTCGACGGGTGGCGGCACCGGCCCAGAGCGCCGTCCCGCGTGCGCTGGGCTCGGATCAGCCGGCGCGGCGCGTGGGCAGCACTCGTCGCACCCACCGCACCCAATCCTTCATGCCCTCGAGCGCCCCCTCTTGCCCGAGCTCCACCTCGCACGCGCGAAACAGCGGCTCGAGCGTCTGCGGCGACAAGGGCTCGCCCGAGCCGATGAGCACGAGCTTGGTCGACGGCGCGTGCTCGCCCCACGGCGCATCGACGCGCAGCTCCGCGCGACGCCCCACCACGTGCATCACCGCGCGCTGCTCGGGATGCGAGGCCAGGTACACCGTGCCCTTGGCGCGCACGACCGAGGCCGGCAGCTCGTTGATCGCCCGTCGCAGCCGTCGTGAGGAGAGCGGTCGCTGCGTGCGAAACGACCACGTCCAGAACTCGAGCGCGTGATCGAGGTGGGGCTGCTCGCCCCCACCGTGATCGTCGTGCTCGTGCCCGTCGTGCTCGTGATCGTCGTGCTCGTGCCCGTCGCCCGACTCGTGCCCCTCGCCCGCCTCGTGCACATGGACCTCGAGCGGCTCGCCCTCGGCCTCGCGCGTGCGATCGAAGGCCGCCACCCCGAGCACCAGCGCGGGAGCGATGCGACCATGGGTCGCCCGCAGCACGCGGCCGCCGCGGGACTGGCGGCGCAGCTTGGCCTCGAGCGGCTCGAGCGCGGCCTCGTCGACGAGATCGATCTTGTTGAGCACGAGGATGTCGGCCGCGACCACCTGCCCGCCCGCCAGGATCCGCTCGCGCCGACCGAGCTGGAGGTGCTGATCCACGTCGACCACCACGACCACCGCATCGATGACCGCGATCTCCCGGGGCACGCGTTGCTCGAGCGTGACCGCGATGCTGCGCGGATCCGAGACGCCGCTCGCCTCGATGATCACGTGATCGGGCGGCTCGGGGCCCTCCAGCACGCGCTGGATCCCCTCCACCAGGTCGTCGCGGATCGAGCAGCAGATGCAGCCGTTGTCGAGCTGCACCATGTCGCCGGCTACGCCGACCACCAGCTCCGCGTCGACGTTGATCGAGCCGAAGTCGTTGACCAGCACGCCCAGTCGCCGACCCTCGGGGTGGCGCAGCAGGTGGTTGAGCAGCGTGGTCTTGCCCGCACCCAAGAATCCGCCCACCACCGTCACGGGCACGCCACGCGTCGCCTGCTGCCCGGTTGGTCGCCGACCCATCGCGGCCAAGGTGGTACCCAGCCCGCGGCCACTCGGTCAAGACCCCGCACGAATGCCGTAGATCGATCCCGCGATGCTTGCGTCGCCCCGGCCCGCGCGGGACCATGCGCGGGATGTCGGTACGGGGTGGGATTTCGGGGTGGGCGCTGGCGATGTCGATGGTAGCGAGCTGCGGGGACGACCTGCCCTCGCTCGTCCATGACGACGGCGCCACCACGAGTCAGAGCGGCACCACCACGGGTGCACCCGCCGACGAGACCACCACCGGCGGCGAAGAGGGCAGCACCGGTGAGCCGCTTCCGCCGGAGCCACCCGTCTACAACCGGTGGGTGAAGGTCGAGGTCCCCGGGACCGTGTGCGGCAACGGGTCGCAGTACAAGTTCTTCGTGAACTACTCGGAGACCTCCGACGACGTGATGATGATCTTCGAGCCCGGCGGGGGCTGCTGGGACTACGAGAGCTGCACCGGCCAGACCTCGCTGGGCGCGGCCAATCCCAACGGAATCTCCGACCACCACCTGAACGGATTCCTGGGCGTGCACACGCCGCTGCTCAACCGCGAGTTCGCCGGCAACCCGGTGGCCGACTGGAACTACGTGTTCATCCCCTACTGCACCGGGGACGTGCACACCGGGCGGGCGCTCACCGTGTATAGCGACCCCGCGGGGCAGCAGCCCGATGTCGAGTACCACCACAACGGTCACGACAACGTGGTGGCCGCAGTCGATTGGCTCTCGCACCAGTTTCCCGAGGTCCCGCGGATGCTGGTCACCGGGTGTAGCGCAGGCGGGGCCGGAGCCACCGCCAACTACTACTTCATCCGCACGGGCATGAACATCGAGCGCAGCTACCTGCTCGCCGACTCGGGGCCGATCTTCCCCAACTCGATGTTCTCCACCCCGCTGCACGACAAGATCAACGAGTCATGGCGCGTGGACGAGGTGCTCGCCGAGGAGCCCGCGTTCGCCCACATCACCGAAGACTTCGGCCTCATCAACACCGCGCTCGCCGACACCTTCCCCGACGATCGCCTGGGGTTCGCGTTCTTCCGCCGCGACTTCAACTACTCGCGCTACAGCTACGAGCGCTTCTACGAGCCCATGCCCACCAAGGAGGAGATCTTGGCGATGTGGTGGGACGACACGCAGAAGCTGATGGCGCAGTTCGACGAGCGCGACAACCTCTCGTACTACATCCCCTACTGGCGCGCGTTCAACGACAGCCACTGCACGATGGTGGGGCTCACGTGGGACGGCACGCAGATCCAAGAGGCCGGCGTCGACCTCTCGGACTATGTGGAGCACGTGCTCGACGACGATGTGCCGATGCAGAACTGGCTCGAGAGCGTGCAGCCCAACGAAGACCAGTCTAGCCCGCCAGGCTAGCGAGGGCGGGTGCGCCACAGCCAGCGGAACACGAGCAGGTGGCCGGCGAGCGCCGTGGACACGCACATGGGCAAGATCCAGCCGTAGGGTGCGTGGAACACCAGGGTGACCGCGGGCTCGTTCATGAACACGCGCATGGGCAGCGGAGCCGACAGCACCGCGATGGTGGCGACGGTGATCAGCAGGCCGGTGCCCACCAGGTTGAACAGCCACACGAGCGGGCGCGAGGGGCCGTGCTTCCACAGCCACAGCCCTACTGTGAGGCCCATGATTCCGCTGATGATGTCGAAGTTGCGGCCGGCGTAGGTCATCTGCACGGGGACCACGCCCTCCACGTACCAGCGGTGCAGCACGAGCTCGAGCGGGAGGCGAAACGCCTGGAAGCCGACGAGCGCGGCCACGGGCAGGCCGTCGACCAGCCGCGTGCCCGGGCGAGAGAACGCGAACCCCACCGCCACGAGATTGCACGCGCCGATGAACAGCACCGCGCGGGGGGGTACGCCCGGCGCCTCGAGCACGCCCGAGGCCGAGACCACGGCGGTCACGATCAACCAGACGGCGAGCGCCGCGACCGTGCCCACCACCCAGCGGCGCGTGTAGGCCGGCGCCTCGCGTAGACCCGGACCCGCGGCGCGGGTACCGAGCACCAACATCGTGGCCACCGCGGCGACCACGCCAAGGAACGCCACCGTGCTGACGGTGGAGGGCTGCACCATGGAGTAGCTCTCGATCATCATTGCCTCGCTCGGATCGATACACTATCAGAAAATGAATCGCTTGCTATCAAAAAGTATAGTCCATAGAATGACCGCGTGGGCGAGCGCCGCTACCATCAGTTCTGCGGGGTCGCCAAGGCGCTCGACGTGGTCGGCGAGCGCTGGACGCTGCTGCTCGTGCGCGATCTGTTGCTGGGCGGGCGGAGGTTCTCCGACCTCTTGCAGGCGATGCCGGGGCTGACCCCCAACCTGCTCTCGCAGCGCCTGCGCCAGATGCAAGCGGCGGGGCTCGTCGAGCAGCAGCGCCTGCCGCCGCCGCTGGCCACCAACGTCTATGTGCTCACCGCACTGGGCCGCGAGCTCGAGCCGGTGGTGCTGGCGCTGGGTCGCTTTGGCGCGCGCTGGCTCGACTCTCCCGCCGCCGACGACCGCGTGGACCCGCGCTGGGCGATGGTCTCGCTCAAGCGCCGCTACCTCGGCTGCCCACGGCGCTGGCGCGTGGCCCTGTACGTGGGCGAGCTGGCATTTTCGCTCGAGCTCGGCGACGAGCGCCTCGCGGTGGTCGATGGCGCGCCCGCGCAGGCCGAGCTGGTGCTCCGCATGCAGCGGCCCGAGCTCGGGGCCCTGCTGACCGGACGCGCCTCGGCCCGCGCGCTGGTGAGCGAGGGCCGGATCGAGCGCGAGGGCCCGACCCGCGCGCTCACCGACTTCGCGCGCGCGTTCGGCTTCACACCGTAGCGCCAGCTACTCGGTCTTCTCGGCGGTCTTCTCGGCCGACTTCTCGGCCGACTTCTTGGGGGGCACCTCGAGCAGCGCTGGCTTCTTGCGCGCCGGCTTGGCGGTCGGCTCGCTCGACGGGGGCGTCGGCGCGACCTCGCTCTTGGGGGTGACGACCGTGGCCCCGGGCTCGGGCTTGCGCGCGGGAGGCTGGCGCGCGGCCTCGAGGTGCCGCCGTCGCGCGTGCGAGCCCACGTCGACGCTGGAGATCACCGGCGGCTGGGTCATGTCCACGCTCACCGCGACGGTGCCCGAGCGCGTGTTCACCTCGAACGAGACCAGCGCGCGTCGGCACTGGCGGCAGTCGTTGGCGAGCGTGCCCACGAGGCGATCGGTGGGACGCAGGTGCAGCAGCGCGCGCACGCCCCCGGCGGCCTCGGCCGCGTCGCGCACGGCCTGCGGTCCCTGCAGCCGCTGCATGCCCTTGCGATACGCGGGCCGCGTGACCACGACCCCCTCGCCGAGCTGGCGGCTCCACGCCGCGAGGTCGTCGGCCGCGATCGGATCGAACACGCGATGACACAGGGCGGCCAGCGACTCGTCCTCCACGCGACACACCGCGGTCAGCGTGGGCTCGACCACGGGGGGCGGCTCGTCGGCGGGCGGGGTCCGGTGGGGATCCGCGTCCTCGGTGGGCTCGCTCGGCGGGGCGGGATCGCTCCCGTCGACGGGCTTGGAGATCGGCTTGCGCGAGGGGGCGTCACCCGACGAGGTGGTCGGCTTGCCCGCCTCGCTACCGCTGCCCGCCTTGAAGCTGTACGAGCACGCGGCCAGGCCGAGAGCGACGAAGGAGATCGCGGCCTTGGCCGCTGCGCTGGAGCGTTGCATGCGGGGCGATGGTCACCCGGTCCTCCGGCGCCGTACAGGGGCCGGCGGCCGCTTCTCGGGGATTACCCGAGGCGTCGCCCGTAGCCAGGGGTGGCTTTCCTGGCCGGCGGAACGCCGTCTAGAGCCCCATGGCCCCAATGATCCTAGGCACTTCGGCCCTGGTTCCGTTCTTGCTCGACCCAAGACACCCCCCATGCTCGCCGTGACCCACTCGTCTTCAGCCAAGTCCCTTCCGCTCGCCGTCGAGCCCGAGATCCGCGCCGTCTCCTTCTCCACCGCAACCATCCGCAGCGGGCGCGTCGCGGTCGCGAAGATCGACTGCACGGGCGTTCGTCCGCAGGATCTGCGCTGCGAGTCCGAGCGCGCGGGCTTCGTGGTCGAGGTGCTGCCCGATCGCGCTCGTCAGGGCCGCTTCTTGATCGTGGCGATCCGCATCCACCGGCAGCTCGGCACCCCGCGTAGCCTCTGCCTGCTGCGGTTCACTGCGGGCTCGACCTCATCGCTGGCCTCGCTGACGGTGCT
>JBFIJN010000324.1:0-10017 GCA_041600735.1 Nannocystaceae bacterium | reverse complement strand
CACTGGCTGCAGCCCGCGTTACAGGTGCTGAGCACGACCCCGTCATCGCCGAGGTCCTGGAAGGCCGTCCACATCGAGAACCCCGTCGGGCACACGCCGCCAAAGCGGGCTGGATCGCCGAGCGCGATGGTGAGGCCGTCCATCGGCTTCAGCGGGCACTCTGGCTGCACTTCGCCCGAGGAGCCGGAGGTGGCCGTGGTGTCCACGTTCATCGACGTCGCCCCGGAGTCGGGGTCGACGGTGGTGCTCGGGCCGACCGTCGTGGTGACCCCAGTGCCGGGTCCCGCTCCGGTCATCCCCTCGTCCGTGCCAGCCACGCTCGTGGCTGCGAGCTCGTCTCCCGACCCCTCATACGCTGGATTGAGGCGCGTGCATGCGCCAGCGCTCACCGATACCAACAGCACCATCCAACGCATCGCACCCACGATAGCGCGTCGGACCCTCGAGAGCACGCGAATGTCGCGACGAAGCAACGACGAAGAGGGTAGGGTGAAGCATGACGTCATGGATCCGCCTCTGCATCGCCTTGATCGCGACGCCGCTGTTGCTCGGGGGCCTTGGCTGCACCAAGCCCGACAGCGTGGAGCTGGGGGCCGCCTGCAAGCAGCAGGAGGAGTGCAAGGACCCCGCGGATACATGCATGACCTTGGGCAGCGAGTCGCTGTGCAGCATGGCGTGCTCGGCCGAGAGCGCGTGTCCTGACGGCTACGCGTGTGCGCGCATGGATGTGCAGGTAACCGGTGCGGATGGTGGCGACAAGGCCGGCCCGCAAGGCTACTGCCTGGCCGAGTCACGCGTGGGCAGTCACGTGGCGACCATCGCACCGAAGGGCAAGAGCCCGGCCGCGCGCCGCAAGTCGGCCGCGAGCAAGCGATGAAAGTGGTGCTCGCCCTGCTCGACGCGCGGTGCATAGCGCCCGGTGTCGTAGTGTCGCGAGCCTAGCCCGCGCTGTACCGACTCGCAGATCGCGATGTCCTCGCGCTGCGTCACCGCAGATTGCTCGATGCTCGCCTCCACGAAGCGCCGGGCCTCGCGGTCGTCACCGTCTTCGTCGAGGAGGAAGAAGAACTCGTAGTCCACGCGGCAGCGCTCGGGGCCCAGCGGCACGACGTGGTTGGTGTCGAGACACGGTCCATAGCGGTTGAGCATGAAGTTCGGGTAGAGCCACGCGTAGACCGCCCCGAGGCCGATGCGCGCGCTCGTGTCGGTGCCCGCGGGATCGACCGTCTGCACCGAGTACTCCTCGAAGAGGCGCGTGCGATACGAGGCCATCTCGAGCTGCGCCGCGAGCCCGGGGTGCATGTGCGGGACGTGGTAGCCACCGTCGAGGTAGTTGTCGACGTAGACCTTCCAGTTGCACTCCACGATCCACGAGGTGCGCGAGTGAAAGCGCAGGCGCTCCCACTGGGTGGCGGCGAGCATGCGGTCGAGCTCGGTCACGCGCGAGCGCAGGCCCACCGCTTGGGCCTCGGGGTGGACCCAAGCCCACGGCCCCCAGGTCTCCACCGCGAGCGCGGGCAGCGAGAGCGCGCTGCGATCGAAGCCCTCGATGCCCGCCAAGCGCGGCGCGCTGCGCAGTCGTCCGCGTAGATCGTACGTCCACGCGTGGTAGCCACACACGAGCGCCTCCGCGCGGCCGTGCCCCTGCACCACCTCGCGCCCCTTGTGGCGGCACGTGTTCGAGAACGCGCGGAGTGCCCCGTCGTCGCCGCGCAGCACCACCCACGGCTCACCCGAGCTGCAGCCGCTCGCATAGGCGCCGGGCTCCGCGAGCGCGTCGAGGTGGGCCACCGGCTGCCAGGCGCGCCCGAACACGGCGCGGCGCTCGAGCTCGTAGAGCGCGGGGTCGACATACCAAGCGGAGGGCGGCGTGCTGGCCCGCTCGACGGGGATCTCGGGGTCGAAGCGCGCGATGACATCGCGCAACGGAGCATCGCGAGCAAGAGGCGCGGTCACGGTCTCGAGATGATAGCTCGATCTCCACCCGCTCCTGCGCCAAGCTCTCCTCGCCATGACCGAGCCGGCTTTCTTCCTCCCCGAGGGCGACGCCTTCGTGGCCACCGCCCACACCCGGGGGCCGTGGAGCGAGCACCACCAGCACGGTGGCCCGGGGGCAGCGCTGCTGGCCGCGGCGTTCGAGCGGGCGGTTGCGCCGCTGTCGGTGGTGCGCATGACGATCGAGATCCTGCGGCCGATCCCGATCGGCCGCGTCGAGCTCGAGCTCCGCGAGAGCAAGCCCGGCGCCCGCACGCGCCTTCATGCGGCGTCGATGCGCGTCGAGGGCGAAGAGGTGGCCCGCGCGAGCTGCCTGGCGATCCGCACCAAGGCGCTGGCGCTCGCGCGGGCCACCGCGCCGGCCATCCCCTCACCGCAGGCGGCCGCGCCCACCGTGTTTCCGTTCTTTGCCCAGCCCGTCGGCTATCACGCCGCGATGGAGCTGCGCGTCGCCGACGGTGGCGTCGGGCACGGGCACGCGCAGGCGTGGCTGCGCATGCGGATCCCGCTGGTGCTCGGCCAGCCGACGTCGCCGCTCTCGCGGGTGGCGATCGCGGCCGACAGCGGCAACGGCGTGAGCGCCCGGCTCGACTGGCGCGAGTGGCTGTTCATCAACCCGGACCTCACGATCTACGTGCACCGGCCGCCGGTCGGAGAGTGGGTCGGCCTCGAGTCGATCACCGAGATCGAGCCGCACGGGATCGGGCTGGCCGCGACCGTGCTCCACGACGACGACGGACCGATCGGGCGCAGCATGCAGAGCCTCTACCTCGACACCCACCGCTGAGCTCCGAGCACCATGCCTCGCTTCACCAACCTCGACGGCAGCACCAACCCCCACGGTCTGCGCACGGTATTGCGCTGGAAGCTCGGTCTGCACGACGAGCGCCGCCCGCGAACGCCCGCGGTCACCGAGGTGCCGCGGCTCGCGAACGATGGCGCTGCGCTGCGCGGTGCGCCGCACCCCGCGCTCACGTGGATCGGCCACGCGACCTACCTGGTGCAGCTGGGCGGTCGCTCGCTGCTCACCGATCCGATCCTCTCCATGCGCATCGCCCTGATCCCGCGCAACGGACCCCCTGGTCTGCGTCGCGAGGATCTGCCGAAGATCGACGTGGTGGTGATCACCCACAATCATCGCGACCACATGGACGCGCCCACGCTCGCGCGGCTCGGCCCCGAGCCCGTCTATGTGGTCCCGCGAGGCCTGGGCGGATGGTTCCAGCGCGCGGGGCTGCCCCGCGTGGTCGAGCTCGAGTGGTGGGAGACCCGCGAGGTCGAGGGACTCGCGATTACCTTCGTGCCCTCGCAGCACTGGAGCCGCCGCGGCTTGCTCGACCAGAACGCCTCGCTGTGGGGTGGCTACGTGATCGAGCGCGAGGGCCTGCGCGTGTATCACTCGGGCGACACGGCGTGGTTCGAGGGCTTCGCGGAGATCGGTGGCCGCTGCGGGCCGATCCATGCCGCGATGCTGCCGATCGGAGCGTACGAGCCCCGCTGGTTCATGCGGACGCAGCACATGGATCCGGGCGAGGCCGTGCGCGCGTTCCAGGCGCTCGGTGCCGAGCGCTTCGTCGCGATGCACTGGGGCACGTTCAAGCTCACCGACGAAGACCTCAACGAGCCCCCGCAGCGCCTGCGCAGCGCGTGGGAGCAGGCGGGGCTGGCGGATGCGCGCCGCGAGATCCTGGCGATCGGGGAGACGCTGCGGCTGGATCGCGAGCGGGCGCGCGGGTAGGGCATCAAGCGCGGATCAGCACGACATCGCGGCCGCTCGGGGTCTGCCGCGACTCCCGCTGCGTGCGCTCGCCGGCGTCTGCGGTCTTGCTGCGCTGATCGAAGATCACGAGCCACCCCGAGCTCAGCCCGAGGCCCCCGAGGTACTCATCGAGCTGCCCCAGCCCGAGCTCGGCCGGATCCTTTCGTCCATCCCGCCACACCTTCAGCTCCATCGCCAGGCGGTCCTCCCCGAGGGTGACGCATAGATCCATGCGCCCGCGCCCGATCGCATACTCGCGCTCGATCCTCCCGCCCCCGTTGACCACGCGGTGGAGGAACGCCATGAGCACGAGCTGCGCTGCAACCTCGTGGTAGGGCGCGCTGCGGAGCATCGCGTGGCCGTGCTGGCGCCAGAACGCCATGAACGCCTCGCACAGCGCGTCGGCATCGAGGCGCCCGTCGGCGGTGAGCCAGGTGGGCTCGATCTGTGGGAGCGATGCCCGCGGCCCGCTCACGAGATCGCGGACGATGACCTCGCGATAGATCGGGTTGGCGACCTCGAGCCCTCCCTTGGTCGACAGGCGCAAGAGCCCCAGATCCACCACGAACTGCAGGTCATCCCGCGGCAGATCGGGCAGCGAGCCGCCCGCGAGCATTGGCTCGACGATCGCGCGGACCCGCGGCTCGCGGAGCCGCTCGCTCAGGCTGTCGAGGTGCGTGTCCTGTCGCTCGATCAGCACGGACGCAGCCCGGTCGATGTCCTCGACGCGCAGCGGCTGGCCTCGCTCCGGGCGCACGCGCTCGACGGCCTCATCGGCGAGGGCATTGACGAGCCACGGCTGACCGCCGCTCAGCGCATACGCGTGGTCGATCGCGGCCGGCTCGAAGACCTGCCCGGTCTGGGCGGTGTGCTGGGCATAGAGCTCGGCAACGTCCTCGGCGGTGAAGTTGCTCAGCGTAAGCGAGCGCACCTTGATGTTGAACGGACTCGCGCTGCCGAGGCGCCCCTCGATCCCGTCGGCGATCTTGTAGTCGCGAACGTCTCGCAGCCCCACCAGCGCCAGCGACCACGGAAAGCGCTCCGGTCGCGCGCGGTGGCCCGCGCGGAGCTGCCTGAGCGTGGAGACCAGCACGTCGTCGCGTAGCGCATCGATCTCGTCGATGAAGACCACCAAGGGGCGGGGACACGCGAGCGTCCACGCGGTGAGGGCTGCCTGCACGCGCGACCCCTCGGGCGCATCGGGCCAGGGCGGTGGGTGCAGCTCGGCTGGGAGGTCGCTCGCCGCTGCGGCCGCCCACCAGCTCAACATCGCGCGCTCGGCCTTGCCCACGTCGTCGGGGAACGCCGCGCCCATCTCGGCCGACACCAAGACTGCGGCGTAGCGCCCCTCCGCGGTCAAGCGAGCGGCGAGAGCCGCAAGCGCAGTGGTCTTGCCGGTCTGCCGCGGGGCATGGATCACGAAGTAGTGCTGCTGGTCGATCAGCCCGGCGAGATCGGGCATGCGCCGCTCGGGCGGCAGCATGTGGTGCAGCTGGGGCCGGCACGGACCCGCCGTGTTGAAGAACCGCATCACCGCCTCAGCAAGCTATCACGCCCGCACAGCCGATCACGCCCCTCCTGGGGCTCACACCTCGGCGAGCTCGTCGTCGAGCCCCGCCGCCTCGCGGATCTCTCCGCGCATCATCGCCTCGGCCAGCGCCTCGAGCTCCTCGCTCAGGCTGCGATCGCCGGTCCACACCGCGACATGGCGGCGGATCACCTCGTAGACCCGCTGTAGCCGCGCACTCGTGGCGACCTTGCGCAGGTCCACCGCCCTCGCCGCGACCGCCGCCTCGATCGCGAGGCACCGCGCCACGTTGTCGACCACGCGCTGCAGCTTCAGCGCGGCGATCGGCCCCATGCTCACGTGGTCTTCCTTGCCCGCCGAGGTCGGAATCGAGTCGACGCTCGCGGGGAACGACAGCGTCTTGCACTCGCTGGCCAGCGCGCTGGCGGTCACCTGCGCCATCATGAACCCGCTCTCGAGCCCGGGATCGTCGGCCAGGAACGGGGGCAGCCCGCGCGAGGTGTGCACGTTCATGAACCGCTCGAGCCTGCGCTCGCTGATCGTCGCCAGCGTGGTCATCGCTGCGCTCAGGTGATCGATCGGCACGGCGACGGTCGCCGCGTGGAAGTTCCCGCCGGAGATCACGTCGTAGCCGCCCGCGCCGTCGGGGAGCACCAGCGGATTGTCGGTGAGGCTGTTGATCTCGATCGTCAGGGCGCCCGCGACGTAGCGCAGCGCCCCGCGCACGGCCCCGTGGACCTGGGGCATGCAGCGATACGCGTAGGCGTCCTGCACCTGACCGCAATCGGCGTGCGAGACGTTGAGCTGCGAGCCGTCGACCAGCTCGCGGATGTTCTTGGCGCTCCGCTGCTGTCCCGGATGCGGCTTGCCGGCGTGGATCCGCGGATCGAACGCGGCCAGCGTACCCAGGCTGGCGTCGAGGCTGAGCGCACCGATCGCATCGGCGGTGGCCAGCAACTCGCCGGCGGCCGCGGCCGCGAGGCCGCCGATCACCGAGGTCACCTGGGTTCCGTTGATGAGCGCGAGCCCCTCCTTGGCGCCGAGCACATAGGGCGCGAGCCCCACGCGCCGCAGCGCCTCGTCGCCGCGCATGCGCTCGCCCGCCACGCGCGCCCAGCCCTCACCGATGAGCGGGAGCGCGAGGTGGGCGAGGGGGGCCAGATCTCCGCTCGCCCCCACGCTGCCTTGGCGCGGGACCACCGGCACGACGCCCGCCTCGAGCATCGCCACGAGGTGATCGACCAGCCCCGGCGTGACCCCGCTGTGACCCAGCGCGAGGGTGTGCGCGCGCAGGGCCAGCAGCGCCCGCACCACATCTTGGGCGAGGGGCTCGCCCACCCCCACTGCATGGCTGCGCAGCAGGTTGCGCTGGAGATCGACCAGCTTGTCGGCGGCGATGTGCGTGTCGCTGAGCGCCCCGAAACCGGTGTTTACCCCGTAGATCGTGCGCCCCGCGGCGACGCCCCGCTCGAGCTGCTCACGGGTCGTGGCGAGCCGCTCGCGGGCGTCGGGATCGAGCTCGACCCTGGCGTCGCCGCGGGCGATGCGAACCACCTGCCCGAGATCGAGGCGGCCCCCAATGGTCACTGTGTAAGGGAGATCGACGGTCATGGAGGAAAAACCGAAGGGCAGCATAGCTGGCCTGGCGTCGGTGCGTGGCGCGGACCACACTTTCCCACCCGTGCGAATCTACACCCGCGCAGGTCCACCCGCCGGCAGACCCATGGTACCCCTCGCCGCGTAACGCAGCCGGGGACGATGCTCGAGACCCACGCCTACCCAGCTTCCCCGCGCGAATTGGGGTACGCTTAGCGACCGCAACTCACCGATGGCCGATTCACGACGACCAGCCGCTGGAGCGGCCACGATGATTGCTCATCCCGGCGCCAGTGCACCTCTCGCCGGCGAGGGCCGGGGCGGAGTCACGCCCGTTCCCAGCGTCGCCACGCCGAGCGGGATCACGCCCGTTCCCGGGGGCGGGTTCACGCCCGTCCCGGGCCACGGCCATCCCGCTACGAGCACGCCCACGCCCACGCCCGCCCCGGGCAGCCCCTCGATGCCGCCCAGCCTGGTGGGCACCGTGCTCGCCGATCGCTATCGCCTGATCAAGAAGCTCGGCGAGGGCGGCATGGGCACCGTGTACCTGGCCGAGCACACGACCATCAACAAGAAGCTCGCGATCAAGGTCCTCTCGAGCGAGTACTCCCACAAGCAGGATCTGGTCGATCGCTTCCTCCAAGAGGCGCGCGCCGCCTCGATGATCAACCACGAGAACGTCGTGGAGATCACCGACTTCGGCTCCACGCCGGGCGGCTCGGTGTTCTTCGTGATGGAGTTCCTCAACGGCGAGGACCTGTCCAAGACGATCAAGAAGACCGGTCCGCTGCCGTGGACGCGGGTGAAGCCGATCATGCTGCAGATCTGCTCGGCGCTCAGCGCCGCGCACGAGAACGGCATCGTGCACCGCGACATGAAGCCGGAGAACTGCTACCGCATCAAGCGCGGCGGCGGTGAAGACTTCATCAAGGTGCTCGACTTCGGCATCGCCAAGGTCACCACCGACGATGGTGAGGGCGGCAAGGGCCTCACGCGCACCGGGATGATCTTCGGGACGCCCGAGTACATGTCGCCCGAGCAAGCCAAGGGCGAGAAGGTCGATCATCGCGTCGACGTCTACGCCGCGGGGGTCATCCTCTACGAGCTGCTGACGGGCAAGGTGCCGTTCACCGCGGACACCTTCATGGGCATCCTGACCAAGCACATGTTCGAGGCGCCGCCGGCCCCGAACACGGTGGTCCCGGGGCTCGAGATCCATCCCCAGGTCGAGGCGATCATCCTCAAGGCGCTGCAGAAGGACCGCGAGTACCGCTTCCAGTCGATGCGCGAGATGGCGGCCGCCATGGAGGCCGTGGGCACCGACGCGGCCCCGGTGAGCGTGGTGCAGGAGAACGTCGCGCGGCCCTCGGGCGGGCAGACCCAGTTCCGCACCTCGGCCACCGGCGTCCCCGAGGTCATCGCTCGCAGCGCGACCACCCAGACGAACACCGGTCGCAAGCCCGGCACCGGCATGCTCATCGGCGTGGGCGCGTTCGCGCTGGCGCTCGGGAGCGCGGCGGTCGTGTTCTTGATGGGCCCCGGCAAGGACCCGCCCAAGCCCGACCCCGTCGCGGCGGTCGCTGGCCCTGCGAGCGGGAGCGAAACGACCACCAAGAAGAAGCCCAAGCCCGACGCCAAGAAGTCCACCTCCGGCGGGCTCGCGGCCGACGGCGGCGACCCGCAGGACGACGGCGGCGATGGCGTGGCCAACGACGGCGGGCAGGACGACGGCGGGCAAGCCGACGGCGGCGAGGCCTTGCCGGTGGTGCTGGTGAAGGTGGTCGTCTCCACCCCCAACATCAAGGGCGAGGTGGTCGACAGCCGCGACGACGCGGTGCTCGGCAAGACCAACGAGCCCTTCGACCTACCCCTCGGCAGCGATCCGCTCGACCTCTACGTGCGCGCCAGCGGCTACGAAGACGCGCAGGTCAGCGTGGTGCCCGACGGCGACAAGACCCTGGCCGCCAGCCTCACCAAGGTGCGCAAGGGCACCAAGTCGGGCGGCAACCGACCCAAGTCGGGCGGTACCAAGACCGGCGGCACCAAGACCGGTGGCGACACCAAGACCGGCGGTGGCAGCAAGACCGGCGGTGACACCAAGACCGGCGGCGACACCAAGACCGGCGGCGATACCAAGACCGGCGGCGGCACCAAGACCGGCGGCAACGGCTCGCCGGACCTCAAGGACCCGTTCAAGGGGCACTAGCCGCGAGCCGGGGCCGAGCCGGCCGCCGATCGTGCTTGCGGCGCGCGTGGCTCGGTGTTGCCATGGTCGGGTGGGGGCCTCGAGCATGACGTGCACGGACCGCAAGCGCTGGCGCGGCTGGATGGTGATCGCGGGGGTCCTCGTCGCGAGCGCGTGCAGCTCGGCCGGGGTCGACGATGAGGGTCCGCTGCTCACCGGGGTCACCTCGGTCGCCGATGAGGGTCCGCCGAGCTCGACCGGCGGGCCGACGACCTCCGCTGCGACCACGGGCTCCGCCACCGGCGCGTGGAGCACGGGCCCCGAGGATGGCACCACCGCGGCGGTCGACGACAGCGGCGGCATCAAGCTCGACGTGGCGGCTCCGCCGGGCGGCGATCTGCCGGTGATGACCGGGGAAGACTGCGAGGAGTTGGTCGCGATCATCCGCGACTTCTCGCAGGGCCATCCCGATTTCGAGAGCTACACCGGCACCATGGCGTACGTCGGGTTGGTGCTGGGCACGCTCGGTGGCGATGGTCGGCCGCAGCACAATCCCGCCTACGCGGGCACGCCGATGATCACGAGCGCCGTTACGTTTGCCCAGTGGTACGACGATCTACCGGGCATCAACCACACGTTCGAGATCCCGCTGACGCTCACCGACGAAGGCGCGGGCGAGCTGGTGTTCGACAGCGCTGCGTTCTTCCCCGTGGACGGGTTCGGGTTCGGCAACCAGGGCAACTCGCACAATTTCCACTTCACCACCGAGGTGCGCACCAGCTTCACCTATCACGGCGGCGAGGTGTTCAGCTTTCGCGGCGACGACGACATCTGGGTGTTCGTGGACGGGGAGCTGGCGCTCGACCTCGGCGGGCTACACCCGCCGCTCGAGGACACGATCGAGATGGACACGCTCGGGCTGGTGATCGGGCAGACCTACCCGATGGACATCTT
>JBFIJN010000323.1:0-10026 GCA_041600735.1 Nannocystaceae bacterium | reverse complement strand
GTGGGGCACACGCAACGGTGGTTGCCTCGACCTGCGGGAGCTGTCACCTTGCCCAGCGCCGGGTCGTCGAGCTCGCCCGCTACCGACGAGTCGGGCTGCCTGCGGCTGCGCCCGGGGAGCGTCATCCCCGGCACGCGCGTGTGCGTGGACGGATGGCTGGGCGAGGGCGCGACGTCGGTGGTCTACCGCGGCTTGCACATCGACTTGGGTCGCCCGCTGGCGATCAAGGTGCTGCGCCAGACGGGCTCGCCCGAGGCCACTTGCGAGCGCTTCCTCGCCGAGGCGCGACTCACCTCCAAGCTCGACAGCGAGTTCGTGGTGGAGGTCGTGGACTTCGGCCACCTCCCAGACGGCCGCCTCTACTACGCGATGGAGCTCCTCGACGGGCACCCGCTCGACGAGATCCTGCGGCGGCGCTCGCTGCCGGTGGCGCAGGTCGTGGCGCTGCTGCGCATGGCGTGCAAGGGCCTGCAGACGGTGCACGAGCATGGCGTGGTCCATCGAGACATCAAGCCCGGGAACATGATGGTGATCTCCAAGCGCAAGCGCGAGCGCCTGGTGATCGTCGACTTCGGCATCGCGACACCCGCGGGTGAGGCCCCGCTCGAGGTGCGGGGTACGCCGCAGACGATGGCGCCCGAGCAGATCTGCGGCGGCGTGGTGGATGCGCGCACCGACGTCTACGCGCTCGGCTGCAGTGCGTTCCACATGCTCACCGGGACTCCGTTCGGCCACGGCGAGAACGTGTCCGCGATCCTGGCCCTCCACCTCGAGCCCACCCGCCCCCGAATCGGCCCCATGCAAGGCGTGCCCAAGCCGCTCGCCGACGTCATCCACCGCTGCCTCGAGCTGTGTCCCGAAGACCGGTTCGAGTCGGCGCGCGAGCTCGAGGCCGCCCTGTGCGAGGCGCAGATCGCCGCGGGCCTGGTCGATGCGGGCGAGCACCTCGAGCCGCCCGACGTCGAGCCGCAGCGGCGCGCCCGGATCGTCACCGGGCTCTCGAGCCCGAAGCGCCGCGTGAGCGCGCGGAGTACCCTCGCGGCGCTGCTGTGTTCCGTGGTGCTCCTGCTCGTGGGCGGCGGCTGGGCACGCTCGCGCATGGTCGCGGCCGAGATCGATGCGACTCGAGTGGAAGAGCTGGTCGCGGCTGCGCGCGACGCTGCGGACCGCTCGTACTTCGTGTACCCGTCGCCGCGTGAGGAGGTGCGCACGGCCTATCAGCACGTGGTCGAGCTCGAGCACTGGGATGGTCCGGCCGCGGCGCTGGCCGATGACCAGGCCGCGGCGCTACGTGCCGAGCTCGGCCAGGCGCTGCTGACCCTCGGCGATCGCTCGTGGGACGAGCCCGAGGCGCAGGGGTACGCGCGCGACTACTATGCACAGGCGCTGATCTTCGACCCGAGCTTGGCGCGGGCACGCGATCGCGTGGGCATGACGTTCGGCGAGCTGGCCGAGCTGCGCAACAAGGCCATCACCGACTCGTTCTCCGTGGCCGAGCTCGAGGTCGCATCCGCGCTGGTCCTCGACGGCGGGGCGCCCGTGCTGATGCCCGCGGTGGCGGCTTCGGGACCGCGCAGCAGGGACCCGCGCCCGCGCACGCTGGACGGCGCGAAGGCGATGCCCACCCCGTCGAAACAAGGCACCGCCAACGAAGCCAGCGCCGACGTGCCGCGCGACCCCGTGCGCGCGCGAAGCCTCGTACGCAGCGCCAAGCGAGCCCAGCGGGCCGGGCGGAGCGCGGAGGCGCGCGAGCTCTACCAACGCGCGCTGTTGCTCGACGACCGCAGCGCGGAGGCATACGCCGGGCTCGCCGACGCCTGCTTCGACGATGGCGATCACCAGCTCGGGCTGCGCTACGCCAAGCTCGCGGTGCGACGCGCACCCAGTGTGGCCCGCTACCGCCTGCAGCTCGGAGACGCATACTACCGCGTCGCGCGGCACGACGACGCGATCGCGGAGTACCGCAAGGCCGCCGCGCTGGGCTCCGAGCAGGCCCGTCGTCGGCTCGAGCAGCTGGATCGAGGATGACCACCATGACCAAGGCGATGTGCAGCACCCTCTCGGTGATGTTCGTAGCGCTCTCGGGCTGCATCGGCCTCAACCCCGAGTGGGACGAGGACCCGCGGGCGAGCGAGGGCACGGAGTCGACGTCGAGCTCGGGATCGTCGAGCAGCGATGCGTCGGGTGCGGCGAGCAGCGGGAGCACTGCCGGTGCGTCGAGTGGGTCGAGCACCTCGAGCACCTCGAGCACGGGGAGCGCAGACGGTCAGTCGTCGACGACGGCCGAGCCCCCGCTGTGCGAGGACCCCGACCGGATCGCGTGTGCGGTCGAGGGCGAGTGGAGCTGCGTCGACCCGAACAAGAACGACGAGCACTGCGGACGTTGCTCTCACGACTGTTCGGTGTATGGAGATGCCTCGTGCAAGGAAGGAGAGTGCGTCTGCGACGGGAACCGCCAGCTGTGCGGGGAAGTGTGTGTCGATGAGCAGGATCCGGCGGCCTGCGGAGAAGACTGCGTGGACTGCCGGGAGCTGTATGGGGAGTCTGCGGAGTGCCACCACGGCGAGTGCAGAGACGACAACTAGCCGCTCCGCCGCTCAGCTCACTGCGCGGGCACGGGCTCCCACTGGCAGCCGTTCGTGTTCACCCCGGGGGACTCGCAGCAGTCTAGGACGTGGTCTCGCGCCACGGCGAACGTCGCCTCCCACTGCTCGAAGTCGGTGACGGCCCGGGTCGCGTCGGGCATCCAGTAGGCGAGCGGCCAGTGAGCACTGCCCGGCTCGGCCGCGGCATGCACCTCCGACTCGTAGGCGTCGATCTTGTGGGTCGCGAGCGCGTCGGGCGAGAAGTACGAGCAAGTGTTCGCGCTCCCGAGGCGATGGCAGCTGGTGCACGCGGCGGCCGGAGCGGACACGAGGTGCATGATGCCAGTGGGGCGAACCGCACCCGAGAGCGTGACGAGATGATACGGACCCTTGTCGGCGGCCACGCTGCGCCAGCTCGTGGATTGCAGATAGGGCGTGTAGATGAACGGATCATGATCGTGACAGTTCACGCAGCTGGAGCCGTCGTTGTACGAGAACAGCTCGACCGAGCGGGCGCGCTCGTCCGCGGTCGCTTCGCCGAGGTCGAGCGGGGGCGCGTCGTCCTCGTGGATCACATCGTTGATGTCGTCCCAGAAGCAGGTCGCGCCGCTGCGCATGTTGTGCCCGACCACGGCCATGTCTTCGTAGAGGACCGATCCATCGTAGTCGAGGTAGGGATCGCGACAGATCCAGTACACCGACACGTCGCCGTGGGTGAGCTGCCCGAGCTTGCTGCCCTGACGACACGAGGTGGTGAGCAGCGAAGGATTGGCGCAGTCGATCGCCCCCGGGGGGCTGAGCTCGAGCGTGTAGTCGGTGTCGCCGAGGTTGGCGTGGTACGTGACGATCGGCTCGCCGTTGCTGCACTGGAGCTCTTCGACCGACGGGAGCCAGTCGTCGAACGCGACCTTGCAGCGGCACGCGTGACACGAGGCGACCCCGGTCTCGCTCGCGAGCTCGACGCACGCGTCCGCGCAGGCATCCGGGGCCTCGGGCTCACCGGTCGAGCTGCTCTCGATCTCCGCGGTGCTCGCCCCATGACCGCTCGACTCCGAGCCCGCGACGTCGTCCGCGTCGGCCGGCAGCGCCTCGCGGCAGCCGACCAGCCCAAGCAGGAGCGTGATGGCGACGATCCGATCCAAGCGGCTCATCCCCTCAGCACGCAGGCGCCGATGTGCTCGAGTCCGGGACCGGCTTCGCCCTCATCGAACCACGGCGCGCACTCGAGCTCGGGGTCCAGCAGGCTGCACGAGGTCGAGCCGACCGCGCAGAACGGAGTGCAGCAGCCCACCGAACCGTTGCAGTCTGGGATCGAGCTGGCGCCGAGGCACACCATCCCGGGGTCGCACGCATTGATGAACTCGCAAGGGTCGCCGTATCCACCGATGTCTCCGCTCGCGTCCGGCCCACAGCTGAAGTCATGGGTGATCGCGTAGCAACCCTGCCCCTCCCCGCAGTCCTGCTCGAGGGGACAGCACGTAGAAATACACAAGAAGGGACCGCGCCCGGCACAGCGCGTGTCGGGATCCGAGCAGACCGGGTTGGACTCGTCGCCCGAGCACAGCTCCACGCATGTTCCTTCGTTGGTCTCGGGGTCGACGTCCCAGCACATCGCCCCCAGCACGCACGTGTCGAGCCCGCTCAGGCCGTTGCCGACCACCCTGCAGACCTCGCCAATCTCGTCGGGGTCCGGAACGATCGGCGCACACTTGGTGGCGTTCCATGAGCTTCCACCGTCGCTCGCCCAGTGGCTGCACTTATGTCCCGCCGGGCAGTCCTGCGACCACGTGCTGCACTCGAACCCGGCACCTGCGTCTGGATCCCCGAGGAAGTTGCTCCCCGGGTCGCCCATGGTCTCGTCGCTGCTCGCCTCGGGCTCCTTCTGCGGCGCGGTGCTGCTCGAGCTCTCGCTCCCGCCCGTGTCCCCACCGGTCGTCTCCCCGCCGAGCAGCGGGAGCGAGGTCGTCGATCCGCAGGCGACGGACGCGGTGAGCGTCACGAGGGCCCAGAATGACAGGTGGGGGCTTGGGGTTTTACTCACATTTCCACTATAACCAAATCATGGCTTTCCAGACAATCCTAAAGTTCCGTCGGATTTATGTGCGTGATTTGCGCACATTCAACGCGGGCACACCCCGCCACGGCGAGCGCGGATGAGCGAGAGCTCGGGCGGTCCGAGCCGCTATCCCGGCTGCGGAAACACGAACAACGGAACCAGGCTCGCCGCCGCGATCATCGTGCCGACGACCAGTGCCACCACCCTACCCCGCCGCGTGCTCGGCGGTGGCTGTCGCGCGGCAATCCGCGCCTGCGCCTCGGACTCGCGCTCGAGCAGCACCCCTTCGAAGCCGAGCCCACCGAGCAGCGCAACGAACCACCCGGCTGCACACACCAGCCCCACCAAGATCCCGTGCGGCGGCTCCCACCCTCCCACGATGCTGACGACCGCCACCACCGCCCCGGGCACCAATGCCACCCCGCCGACCCAGCGGGTCGAGCCATCCATCGTCTCCACCGTCCACCGCACCATCGCGACCGATCGCCGCACCTTGATCACGGTGACCACGGCGAGGAGCACGACGAAGACCCCGAGGACGGCGAGTGGGACCCACACCCGAGGTTGTTTGACACGAATGACCCGCGCGGTCCATCACGAGAATGGCCCGCTCGTCCTCTCGGGCTCGATCACGGCACCGAGCGCAGCGTCTCCTGCAGGCGCCGACAGCAGTAGAAGACCGAATCCTGGTGGCGTCGCTCGAGCTCCATCAGCTCGCGGTCGAGGCGATGCAGGGCCTCGGCTTGCCAGTGGGCCCGCACGGCGCCGATCGGCAGGTGCTCGGCCTGAGCGAGGATCTCTCCGAGGCGCGCGAGATCGCGATCGCCGGCGAGCTCGGGCACGGGCTCCGCGAGGCGCAGGAGCTTGTCGATGCCGTCGAACAGCGGCACGCGACCACGCAGCACGTCCTCGATGCACAGGCGGACGCTCGTCGCAGCAGAGACCTCGCTCATGGTCCGCGATGATACTCGGTCTCGCGCGGAGGTCGGAGAATCAGCTCCCGCTGTCTCCGGTGCTGGTCTCGATCAGCCCCGTCTCGAGGCCCCACTCGCAGTTCTCCGTGTCGCTCCCGCCGCTGCCGCTCGAGGTGCTCGAGCTCTCGGTTCCGCTCGAGCTCCCTGTCGAGCTGCCCGTGCCGCCGCCGCACGACTGGCCGGCACGCGGAGCGCAGCCGGCAAGCTCCCCGACGAGCGGCGCGGGCTTCTTGAGCACGTGAGGATCTTGGGCGGTCAGCCACAGCGTGACCTTCGAATAGGTGATCGTGTACTTCCATACGACCCTTCGCTCGACGAACAGGTCGGGGTCGCTCCCGCTGGCTCCGGCCACGTTGCCGCCGACGGTCGCTTGCTCGATCTCCTTCGACTCGATGTCGTAGTCGTACTCGATCACCAGCTTGGGGAACGCGTTGCCGTGGTGGGTGTGCTCGTACGTGTCCGCGCCCGCGTGCTTCTTCTCGGCGCAATCTCCCGCCCCATTCCACGTGCCATCGGGCTGACGCGAGCCGGTGCAGGCCAGCGTGCACTCCGTGCACACGGTGCCCGCGACGGCCCCCTGATCGTCGAGCCCCTCGCACACGTCGTCGAGCTGGCCGCACGCCGCGAAGGCCGAGTCCTGCACGAACACGAGGAGCAGCACCGGCAGGGCCTTCTGCAGGGTGAGCAGGTGCACCAGGTTGGTGGGGTCGTTCACGGCGCGAAAGGTCTCGACACCACCCAGCGGATCGACGGCCCAGTCGGGGTCGGCGGAGCACCCCAGCGAGGGCAAGAGCATGGCGAGACCGAGGGCGAGAGAGCGAGCGCGCATGGGCTCGATGGTCGCGGCTGCGACGACGCAGGTCAATTCGCACGACGCTCGCGCGGCGGATTTCCCCGTACGAAATTGCGCAATGGCGAGAGCGCGCGCGGTGATCAGCCGGAGAGCTCCGCGACGAGCTCGGCCGCATTGCTCTCCATCGCCGCGAACACTGGCCCTGCCGCGGCGAACTGAGCACGCGCGAGCTCGGCCTCCGCTCGCGCTTCGCGGGTGCGCCCGAGGTCGCTCAGCAGCGACGCCCGTACCATCCGCATGCTCCCCATCTCCCCGGGAGGTCGCTGCGCGGCGATCGACAGCGCGATCGCGCGATCGATCGCCTCCAGCCCGCGCACGAGGTCCCCTCGGCCCGCTTCGATCTGTGCCCGCAGCTGCAGCGCCACGCCCATGTAGTAATGATCTGCGCCCACGGCCTCGACGATGGCACGCTCGGCGCGCTCGACCAGCGCGGCCGCGGCATCCCAGCGAGAATCTCGCGCCTCGAGATTGGTGAGCGTGATCAGCACGGTGATGAGGGCCGGGTCCCGGCCGCCGCGCGCGGCCGTGATGGTCTCGATGAGCTCGGCCCCGAGCTTGCGCGTCTCGTCGACGTGGCCCGTGCGGTAGTGGAGCTCCAAGAGCTTGATCAGCACCTCCTCGAGGGTCGACTGGTCGTCGTGCGTCCGCAGGATCTCGCGCGCGCCCTCGAGCAGCTTCAGCGCCTCTTCGTGGTGGCCCGTGACCAGCTCGACGCCCGCGCGCGCCGCATCGAGGGCCGCGACCCGCGAGTGGCTCGGCCCGTAGATCTCCACATACAGCCCTCGGGCTTCGCGCAGCACCTCCTGTGCGTCTTCGAAGCTCCCGCGGTTGAACAGCGCGGCGCCCCACCCGTGCAGCGCCGCCGCGTAGTCGGGATGGTGGGGGCCGAACGTGTCCTTGGCCAGCACCGCGGCCGCATGCGTGAGCTCTTCGGCCGCGGCCGGATCGCCGGTCCCCATCGCCGCGCCGCCGCGAGCGGTGAGGCTCATGATGTGGACCACGGGTCCGACCTCCTCGAGCGTGCAGCGCTCCTCGACCCGCTGCGAGGCCAGGCGCAGCGCGTCGATCTCCTTGCGCTTGCGATGGAAGGCACAGCGGCGCAGCTCCGTTCGACACCGAGTCTCACCGTCGAGCCGATGCCGACGCACGATCGCTTCGGCCTGCTCGATCCAGGGCTTGGCCTCGGCATCGTCGCGGCGCTCCTCCATGAACAGCGTCGCCAGCGAGAGCGCCGACACGACGGCGAGTCGATCGTCCTTGGCGTCCAGCGCCAGCTCGAAGGCCCTGCGGTTGGCGGTGATCTGCTCGTCGAACGCATCCTCGGCGCTGCGGATCTCGCCCAGGGTCGCGTACGCCTCGGCCAGCAGCGGCGTGTAGCCCACCGACTCCGCGTCCGCGAGCAGGCCCGTGATCGCGTCCGCCGCGTCGGCTCCGCGACCGAGCCCGGTCATGGCCTGCAGCGGCGCGAGTCGATCCTGGAGCACGCCGACGCGCTCGGCGTCTTGCGGCGGCGGCGGCTCGATCGGACTCGCGCGCAGCGCCTCCGCGTCGCCGCAGCGCGATGGATCGTCGAGCTGGGCCACCGCGGCCACCGAGTTGTCCGTGGCATCCGCGTCCAGGGCCTCGAGCTGTCCGAGCAGCGCATCGAGAGCTCGGCGCTGGCCCGCGAGGCACGTCATCCGCAGGTCCATGTCTCGCTCGGTCTCGCGCTCCTCCACCAGCGCGGCCTCGCAAGCGTCGCTGTGCTCCGCGATCCACTGCGCTCCATGGGCATCGAGCACCGGGCCGATGTGCGCCCATGCTTCGATCGCACGCGCGTCGCCCGACTCCTCGTACGTGCGGCGCATGGCCTCGGCCCGCGCTGGCGACCAGACGTCCGCCAGCGCAGCGGCGGAATCCCCACACGGCGAGGACGCCGTCGCGAGCCACACCGCGGAGCCGGCCCCGATCGCGCCGAGCGCCACGAGCAGCGCCGATCTTCGGCGTGGGCTGGCCGCGCGCTGGAGCTCGTCCAGCAGCGGCGTCATGCCGGCAAAGCGATCGGCAGGGTCGACCGCCATCGCGCGCAGGATCGCGCGACGGATCCGTCGGGGCACGGCGGTCCGGGGTGGGAACGGTCGCGGTCGACCGCTGAGGATCGCCTCGGTCAGCGCGGGGATCGACGCGCCAACGAAGGGGCGCTGCGCAAACAGGACCTCGTACGCCGTGACCCCAAACGCGAACTGATCGGAGCGCGCGTCGGCGGGCTCGCCCTTCCAGCGCTCGGGGCTCATGTACGGGGGCGTGCCCAGCAGGGCCCCCGAGCGCGTCAGCCGTCGATCGGCGGGGACGACGTCACCCGAGTCGTCCTCCGTTGCCGGCGCTTGCTCGCCCTCGATGCCTCGCGCGAGCCCGAAATCGGTCACGCGGGCGCGACCGTCGGTGCCCACGAGCACGTTCTGCGGCTTGAAGTCGCGGTGCACCAAGCCGGCCGCGTGTGCCGCCGCGAGACCGCGCCCGGCCTCGATGAGCACGCGGATCTGCTCGCGCCAGCCAGGTCGTGTCGATCGCCATGCCTGCAGATCGCCGCCATCGACGAGCTCCATTGCGAAGGCCAGGTGGCCGTCGTGCTCCATGACTTCATGGACGGGGACGACGTTGGGGTGCGAGAGCTTGGCCAGGGCCCGCGCTTCTTGGAGCAGGCGCGCGGTCGAGCTCGAGCTCGAGCCCGGGCCGCGCGGCTCGAGGTGCACCAGCTTGAGCGCGATCAACCGATCGAGCCGCGGATCGCGAGCCGCATAGACCACACCCATTCCGCCGCGTCCAACCACTGACACGATCTCGAAGCGCCCGATCGCGATGGGCTTGCCCTCGCCGAAGAGCGCGCCGCGGACCCGCTCGCGAACATGGCGGGCCTCGACGTCGACGTGATCGAGGGGCTGCGTCTCGACGAGGTCACTGGGACCGGTCATTGCAGCCGAAGCGTAGCAACTCGCTCGAGGGGCTCGAGGGGCTCGAGGAGCGGTACACCAGGAGGCCGTATCCCGGCTATCCGCCGGTCCCCTACGCTGGGCAGCCGCCGCCGCCGCTCGGGCATCCGCACCACCGCCCGCGCCACCGCCCGCGCCACCGCACCCAGGGCAGCGGGGCTGACTCGCCGCCGAGCTCCTCGGCCAATTCCCCCCGCGCGATGACGGAGTGTTCGTTCGCCGTTAGCATGGCGCCGTGTCGCAGTCCTCGAACGCCTCCCTCGACCGGACGCTCGCGGCCGGGGCCGAGCCGGAGCCGAAGGAGACGCGGACCGATCGCGGGGCCTCGATCGGCCGCTACGTCGTCGTCGAGCGCCTCGGCGCGGGGGCGATGGGGGTCGTGTTCGCCGCGTACGACCCCCAGCTCGATCGCAAGGTCGCGATCAAGCTGCTGCGTGCGGCCCACGGCAACGAGGCCGATCAGGTGCGGCTGCAGCGGGAGGCGCTGGCGCTGGCCAAGCTCAGCCACGCGAACGTCGTGGGCGTTCACGACGTGGGGGTCCACGAGGGTCGGGTGTTCGTGGCGATGGAGTTCGTCGCGGGCCAGACG
>JBFIJN010000322.1:0-10031 GCA_041600735.1 Nannocystaceae bacterium | reverse complement strand
GATCGCGGTCAATGGCATCGGAGCCAGCTCGACCGGCGTGCGGCTGCTCGGCACCGAGGCGCACATCCTCTACAGCACGATCGCGGGCAACAACGGCTCGGCCGCCGACAGCATCGAGTGCACGGGGGCCACTGGCACGCTGCGCAACAACATCATCACGGGCGTCGATGGGTCCTCGATCGCGCTCGCATGCTTTCCGTTGTTGATGGACCACAATGCTCTGGATGCGGCCAATTTCGCCTCGGGGACCAATGTGGAGGTGCCGCCGTACAACTCGATCTACTTCGCGAATCCCTCGCAGGGCGACATGAGGCTCTCTGCGCCCCCGCTCACGCCGTTTCGCAATGTGGCGCTGTGGGTGGAAGGTGATCCCGCGCTCGACGCCGGAGGGACGCCGCGCCCGATGGGCGGCAGCCTGGGGTACGCGGGCATCGACGAGCCGTGACGCTCGACTTCTACTTCGACGTCGTGTGCCCGTACGCCTACCTCGCTTCGCTGCGGGTGGAGGCGCTGGCCGAGCGGTGCGCGGCGACGCTGCGCTGGCGGCCGGTCCTGCTGGGGGGGCTGCTGCGCACGGTGGGCGCGCCCGACGATCCCAATCGAGCGATGAACGCGGCCAAGCGCGGGCTTCAAGCGCTCGACCGGCAGCGCAGCGCAGCGATGATGGGCGCGCCGCTGCACGAGCCCGCGCACCCGCGGCGCACGGTCGACGCGCTGCGCTTGCTGTGCGCGGCGCCCGACGGACCGGTCCGGGCTGCGCTGGCGCACGCGGTGTTCGAGGCCTACTGGGTCGAGGGCGACGACGTCGCGGATCCCCGGGTGCTGGCCCGCATCGCCGAGCACCACGGGCTGGCGCCCGATGCCCACGCGCGACCCGACCTGCGGGAGGTGCTGCGCGCCAGCACGGCCGAGGCCGCGTCGGCGGGCGCGTTTGGAGTGCCGACGTTCGCGGCCGCGGGCCAGGTATGGTGGGGACACGACCGCATGGGGCTGGTCGAGCGAGCGCTGGGTGGAGAGCCGCCGCCACTCTGGCCCGCGCCGTCGAGCGTGGGCGTGGCCCCGACCCGACTCTCGTTCTTCCACGACTTCGCCAGCCCGTTCAGCTACCTCGCCGCCACGCAGATCGAGCGCGTGGCCGCGGCGCGCGGGGTCGAGGTCGAGTGGGTGCCGATCTTGCTGGGCGCTCTGTTTCGGGCGCTCGGCACCCCCGACGTGCCGCTGCTCGAGATGAATGCGACCAAGCAGGCGTACGTGCGTCGCGACCTCCACGACTGGGCGGCGTGGTGGGGCGTGCCGTTTGCGTTTCCGCGGCGCTTTCCGCTGCGCAGCGTGCTGCCGCTGCGGGTGGCCCTCGCCGAGCCCGCGGCCACGCTGCCGATCTACCGCGCGGCATGGGCGGAGGATCGCGAGGTCGACACCCCCGCGGGCCTGGCTCCGCTGCTCGAGGCTGCGGGCCTGCCGGCCACCGCGTTGCTCGAGCGGGCGGGCAGCGTGCCGATCAAGGATGCACTGCGCGCCAACACCGAGCGCGCCCAAGCGCTGGGGGTGTATGGCGTGCCGACCTTCTGCGTGGAGCGGGCGGGGCGGTCGGCGCTGGTGTGGGGCCAAGATCGCTTGGATCTGCTCGGTGCGCTGCTCGACGGCTGGTGGCCGCCAGACGCCGCCTGACGCGGTGCACGGCCGATCCTGCGGGGGTGGCTCTCGATCGACCGGTGGCGCGCGCGAGGATGTCGCGCGATGCTTGGCGCCGTCGATGGCGGAGCAGGACCCCGAGACGCTGAGCGGTACGGTCGAGCGCATCGTCTATCACGACGCACGCACGCGCTACACCGTCATGCGCCTGCGGGTTGCCGGGCACGACACGCTGGTGACCGCGGTGGGCCGCACGCCCGGGCTCGAGCCCGGCGCCGAGATCACGGTGACCGGAACCTGGGACGTGCACCCCACCCACGGCCGGCAGCTCACGATGGCCGCGCTGCACGTGGCGGTGCCCACCTCGCGCAGCGGGATCGAGCGTCGGCTGATGCGCTACCCGGGGGTCAAGGAGGTGATGGCCGCCCGCATCGTGGCGCGCTTTGGCATGGACACGCTCGCCATTCTCGACAAGCAGCCGCGACGGCTGCTCGAGGTGGAGGGCATCGGGCCGCGCACGCTCGAGCGGATCCTGGAGCACCACGAGAGCTCGAACGGCCCGCTCGCGCAGCTCGAGGCCCAGCTCATCGAGCTCGAGCTACCGCCCTACCTCGCGGCTGCGATCCACGAGCGCTACGGCGAAGAGGCGCTGGGCATCCTGCAGCGACGGCCCTACCGCCTGGCCCGCGAGGTGCGGGGCATCGGCTTCTCCACGGCCGATCGCATGGCGCGAGCGCTGGGCCTCGCGAGCGACAGCGAGGAGCGCATCGACGCGGGGCTGCTGCACGTGCTCGAGCAAGCCGAGTCCGATGGTCACTGTGCGGTGCCGATCGAGGCCCTGGTCGACCGCGCCGTGCGAGCGCTGCAGGTGCCGGACGAGCTGGTGCGCGCGGCCGGCGAGCGCTTGGTGGCGCTGGGGGATCTGGTGCTCGAAGAGGGTCGCGAGGGCGCATCGCTGTGCTTCCCGGCCGCGATGGTGCGAGCCGAGCGCGACGTGGCGCAGGCGCTGGCGCGGCTGGCTCGCTGGCCGCGCGAGCAGTGGACGGTGGGCGCGCTGCCCGATCACCTCTCCGAGGGCCAGCGCCTGGCGGTGCACGCGGTGGCGGGCGCGGGGGTGGTGGTCCTGACCGGCGGCCCGGGCACGGGCAAGAGCACGGTGGTCCACGAGATCCTCGCGCTGGCCCGCGCGGCGGGGACCGAGGTGCTGCTCGCGGCGCCCACCGGGCGGGCGGCCAAGCGACTCGAGCAGACCACCGGGCACGCGGCGAGCACGATCCATCGGCTGCTCGAGGTGCAGCCCGAGACCGGGCGCTTCAGCCATGGCCTCGGCAACCCGCTGCCCACCGGGCTGCTGGTGGTCGACGAGAGCTCGATGCTCGACATCCACCTGGCGCAGGCGCTCACGGATGCGCTCGTCCCCCAGCACCGGCTGTTGCTGGTGGGCGACGCGGATCAGCTGCCGTCGGTCGGGCCCGGCAACGTGCTGCGCGACGTGATGGCGGCCGCGCGCGAGCCCACGTCGGAGATCGCGTTGGTGCGACTGGAGGAGGTGTTCCGCCAGGGCGAGGGCTCGTCGATCGTGACCAACGCCCACCGCATCTTGCACGGCGAGCGCCCCCAGGCCGATCCGCCGGGCCGCCAGGGCGAGTTCTACGTGGTGAGCGCGCGCGAGGCCGAGCGCGCGCACGAGATGGTCGTGCGCATGGCGACCGAGCGGATCCCCGAGGTCTATGGCCTCGACCCCGTGCACGACGTTCAGGTGCTGTGCCCCATGCACAAGGGGCGGGCCGGCACCGAGGCGTTCAACGTGGCGCTGCAGGCCCACCACGGCGCGGGGCGGCCTGCGCTCGAGTACCGCGGAGGCGGGCGCCTCGTGCTGCGCCGCTTCGTGGTGGGCGATCGCGTGATGCAGACGCGCAACGACTACCAGAAGGGCGTGTACAACGGCGACGTGGGCGTGGTGCTCAAGCTCGAGCCCGAGGAGGATGCGGTCGAGGTGGCGATCGACGGGGTCAAGCAGCGCTACGTGGGCAAGGAGCTGATGGCGCTGCGGCTGGCCTATGCGGTGTCGATCCACAAGAGCCAGGGCAGTGAGTTCCCCGCGGTGATCGTGCCGCTGCTCACCGAGCATCACGTGATGCTGCGCCGCAACCTCTTGTACACCGCGGTCACGCGGGCGCGGTCGCTGTGCGTGCTGGTCGGCGATCCCCGCGCGATCGATCGGGCGGTCCGCCAGGTGGACGCCGCTCGCCGCCACACCGGCCTGCAGGGCCGCCTGCTCGATGCCCTGTCCGATCCCGAGCTGCTGGCTCGACCCGACGAGGGGGCAGGGGCTGCGGGGGAGCTCGAAGACCCGGCCAGCGGCTTGGCGGGCGGCTGGGAGGACGAGATCGATCTCGACGGCGTCGACCCGCCGTGGCTGGCCGATTGACGCGACATGCGGCCCTGGTGTTAGGTACGAGCCGAATGTCCGGCCATAGCAAGTGGTCCAAGATCAAGCGCACCAAGGGCGTCCTCGACACCAAGAGGGGCAAGATCTTCACGAAGATCGCGCGTGACATCCAGGTGGCGGTGCGGGCGGGTGGTGGTGATCCGGCGGGCAACCCCAGCTTGCGCGTGGCCCTGAACGCGGCGAAGGCCGCGAACATGCCCAAGGACAACCAAGAGCGCGCGATCAAGAAGGGCCTGGGCGAGCTCGGGGGCGCGCAGATCGAAGAGGTCGTCTACGAGGGCCGCGGTCCGCAGGGCGCGTCGTTCATCGTCGAGGTGATGACCGACAATCGCAATCGCACCGTGGCCGAGGTGCGCCGCGTGTTCTCCAAGGGCGGCGGCGAGATGGGCTCGGGTGGCTCGGTCTCGTGGATGTTCGATCGCCTCGGCGTGATCACGGTGCTCAAGGAGAAGATCGACGAGGATGCGCTGACCGAGCGCGTGCTCGAGCTCGGCGCCGACGACATCCGCGATGGCGGCGAAGAGTGGGTGGTGCTGTGCGAGATGACCAGTCTCGCGGCGCTGTCGACGGGGCTCGAGGACCTCGACCCGACCTCCGCCGAGCTGCAGTACTTGGTCAAGCCCGAGTCGGCGCTGCCGCTCGAGGGCGAGGCGGCCGAGCAGGTGGCCAAGTTCTGGGCGCGACTCGAGGATCTCGACGACGTGCAGGACGTGTACAGCAACGTCGAGATCCCCGACGACGTGATGGAGGAGCACGGCCCCTAGCATGCAGCGGACGCGGATCCTCGGTGTCGACCCCGGCACGCGAACGCTCGGCTATGGGCTCGTGGAGCGTCGCGTGGGTCGGGCTGGCCCGACGTTCGCGTATGTCGAGTGCGGGCTCGTGCGCACGCCCGAGGGGGCTCCCATGCTCGAGCGACTGCGAGTGATCGGAGACACGCTCGCGGAGATCATCGCGGAGCTCGCTCCCGACGAAGTGGCGCTGGAGCTCGCGTTCTACGGGCGCAACGTGGCGACGGCGCTGAAGCTGGGGCAGGCGCGCGGCGCCATCATGCTGCTGGTGGCGCAGCACGGGCTCCCGCTCCACGAGTACGCGCCCTCCCAGATCAAGCAGGTGGTGGTGGGCCACGGGCGCGCGACCAAGCAAGACGTGCAGCAGCGGGTGCGCCTGCTGCTGCGCATGAAGCGAGAGCCCGCCACCGATGCGGCCGACGCCCTCGCGATCGCGCTGTGTCACGGCACGCGGCTGCCCACGCTCGAGCTGGTCGATGGGCAAGCCAGTCGTTCCCGTGGCAAGGTTGCGCGATGATCGGCTGGTTGCGCGGGAAGGTGCGCGTGCGCGACGTGGCGCGCGGCGAGGTGGTGCTCGACGTGAGCGGGGTGGGCTACGTGGTGGCGGTGTCGTGGCAGACGCTGGCCGACGTGCCCGAGCTGGGGAGGCCGTGCGAGCTGTGGATCCACACCCACGTGCGCGAAGAAGCGCTCAACCTGTACGGGTTCGCCACGCCGGCCGAGCGCGACATGTTCCGCCTGCTCACGAGCGTGCCCCAGGTGGGGCCGAAGCTCGCGGTGGCGGTGCTCGGCGGGTTCCCCCTGGTGGAGCTGCTGACCGCCGTCGCGACCGCCGAGCGCACCACGCTCGAGCGGATCCCCGGGATCGGCCGACGCACGGCGGAGCGGATCCTGCTCGATCTGAAGGACAAGGTCGGGTCGTTGCTCGAGACGCTCGAGGGCGGGGGGCGGCCTGCGCCGGCCGTCGCGGCCGGCGGCGAGGACAACCTGCGCGAAGAAGCGCGCGAGGTGCTGGTGAACCTGGGGTGGAAGCCCAAGCCGGTCGAAACCGCGCTCGACAAGGCCCAGGCCGAGGACGAGTCGGGCGGCCGCACGCTCGATGGCCTGGTGCGCCGGGCCCTGGCGCAGCTGATGGCCCGCTAGAGCGGCCAAGTACGCGATAACCCTCACGTGGATCGGGCCGTACGCGCGCGAATCATGGCGATTCTCGCGGCGATCCCGAAGCCAGGGAAGCTCGTAGAGCGTTTGCTTTGCCTCAACCCGGGTCGGCGACTAACGTTGGTCCGTGGTGCCGCAGGCAGCGGGTTCGATGAACGAGCAGATTCCGCGCGAAGGTACGGGTCCCGGCGATCGCGTGGGGACCGACGGCCGCTATGAGCTGCTCGACCTCGTGGGCTCGGGCGGCATGGGCTCGGTGTATCGCGCCCGCGACCACAAGCTCGGCTGCGACCGCGCGGTGAAGGTGCTCGAGGCTCGCTACACCGCGGTGCCGAATTTCGTCGAGCGCTTCTTGCGAGAGGCGAGGGCTGCGTCACGGGTGACGCACCCGAACATCGTGTCGGTGCTCGACGTGGCGGGCGAGGGAGAGCGGCCGGTCTTCTTGGTGATGGAGCTGCTCGAGGGCCAGACGCTCTCGCAGATGGTGAAGAACTCGGGACGCATGCCCTGGGCTCAGGTGCAGCGCTACATCGATCAGATCGCGGCCGGACTCGGGGCCGCGCACGCGCAAGGCGTGGTCCATCGCGACGTGAAGCCGGGCAACTGCGTGGTGCTGCCCGACGACCAGGTGAAGATCCTCGACTTTGGCATCGCCAAGGTGAAGGACGAGGCCCTGGCCCTCACCGCGGCGGGCGAGATCATCGGCACCTGTAGCTACATGGCGCCCGAGCAGATCAAGGGTCAGGTCGACAAGCGCTCCGACATCTACGCGCTGGGCGTGGTCACGTTTCGCCTGCTCACGGGGCGCGTGCCGTTCTCGCATCGCGAGCAAGACAAGGTGTTGCTCGCCCACCTCACCGAGCCCCCGCCCGCGCCCAGCAGCTTGGTGTCGGGCCTGCCCAAGGGGCTGGACGAGCTGGTGCTGCGCATGCTCGCCAAGCAGCCGCACCAGCGCTTCGCCGACATGGAGGAGCTGCGCCGGGCGCTCGCCGGGATCGAGCGCGGCTCGGCGGTCGCGATCGATGCCGCCACCGTCGCCCCCGGGGGCAGCCGCACCGCGATGTTCGAAGATGCGCTCACGCAGGCGGTGCCGCGCGAGGCCACGCCGAGCGGCGAGGCCAAGCCGCAGGCGCGGCCGGGCATCAACACCGCGCCGGCCGGCTCGGGCACGCTGGCGCAGCTCGAGCTCGATGTGGGGCGCATGCCCGGCACCGTGGTCCTCGACGAGGGGCGGCCGTCGGGCGGAGGCACGATGGTGGTGCGGGCGCAGACCGAGCCCGCGGGCCCCGTTGCGGCGCCGTTCGGCGGGGTCACGGCCCCGAGCCCCGTGCCGCGAGCGCTCGGCAACCTCGCCGTGAGCGCGCCCGGTCCACGCCGCGTCACACGCTTCACGGGGCCGAACCAGCGCAGCGACGGCGGGGTGGTGCGCGGTGTCGTGGCGGCGATCGGCGGCATCGCACTCGCGGCGCTCGTCATCTCGGGCTGGGTAATGTGGAAGCGCCAGGCGGCGGAGGCTCGCGAGGTCGCTCCCGCAGCCGCCCCGGCGGTCGTGGTGGATGCCGAGGCCGAGATCGGGCCCGGGGAGGTCGCAGAGCCCGTGGAGCTCGCGGTCGAGCGAGAGGCGGGCGCGGGCGCTCCGGTGGCCGATGTGGACGCTGCGGCCGAGGTGGCCAAGGCGGTGCCGAGCGAGCCTGCGGTCGAGCCCGCGCCTGGCGTGGCGCTCGAGTCGGGCGCGCAATCCGAGCCGCCGCCGCAGCCCGAGGCCAAGGCCAAGTCGCGTCGCAATTCAGGGCGGTCCAAGACGACGGACGCCCCCGCGGGCGAGCCCAAGGCCGCGGCGCCCGAGCCCCAGCCCGAGCCCCAGGACGACGGCACGCAGCCCAAGAAGAAGAAGCGCAAGTCCGGAGACCTGCGCGACCCGTTCTGAGCGGACGCGCGCTCAGGCGCGCGAGTGAACGCTGCGCACCGCGTCGAGGAAGTCGCCGACGGTGAGCGTGGAGGGCACGCCCTGGCTCGCGAGGCTGTTCCACAGCGGCAGCAGGCTGTCTTCGCGATCGGTGTGCGACAGCACCTCGGACAGCGCGACGACCACGGCACGTCGGCGGCCGCGCTCGAGTGCGCGCTGGAGCTCGCGCGCGACGGGGCTCTCGGCGGTGGTCGTGGCTTCGGGCGCGGCGGCGAAGGTCACCTCGCGGATCGACTCGTCCCGTGGGCCGAGACCATTGCGAGCGGGAGGTCCGCTGCGCGCGATCCGTTGGATCACGACCGGCTGCTGCGGGTCCTTGCGCCAGCGGCGGCGCGCGCCGCCTTCCCAGCGCTCCTCGGCCTCGACCGGCGCGGGGGCGCTGCGGGGCGCGGGCGCTTGACCCGCGGCCATGCGCTGCTCCATGGCCTGCCCGCGCTGGAGGATCTCTTGACCGTGTCCCTCGGGGAGCACGGTGACGACGGTGTCCTCCTTGATGATCGCGTAGAGCACGTCACCGAAGGCGTCGACGGGCACGAGCGTCTGCGGCTCGCCGAGCATCGCGTCGAGCGTGCGGATCGCCTTGCCGGCGTCCTCGGCCGCGGCGAGCGCTTCGTCGAGTCGATCGCGCAGGTTCTCGTCGTCTTCGTCTTCGCGGGTGGAGACCAGCTCGCGCAGGCGCTGCACCGCCCGATGGGTGATGCTGTGGCGGCGATGGCCGGGAAACGGCGGACGCATCATGGGCGGCCGGGGTTTAGCCTTCGCGCGCGCGCTTGCCAACCCCAGCGCCCAGCTTGCCAAGCGCACCCTCCCACGACGATGATGGCAGTCCATGCAGCGCGGCGCCGGCAGCGATCGAATCCGCGTGCGTCACCGTGTGACGCGTCACGGTCACGGGCGTGCGTGGTCCGGGCGTGCGTGGTCTGGGCGTGCGTGGTCGTGGATCGGCGCGCTCGCACTGCTGCTCGCCGGCCCGGCGCTCGAGGCCAGCGCGGCACCGGTGCGCGGCGCCGGCCAGGCCAAGGCCGCGGAGACGAAGTCGCCCAATCTCTCGCAGACGCGCGCGCGTGCGCTGCGAAGGGCCCGCCGCGCCGCGCTCGAGGCGGCGCTGCGCCAGGTCTCGGTCCCGGTCGATCCCGCCGCCCGCAAGGCGGTGCTCGAGTCGGCCGATGCGTGGACGGGGGCCTACCGGGTGCTCTCGGAGCTGAGCAATGGTGAGGACGTCGACCTCGAGGTCGAGGTCGAGGTGGATCTCGTGCGCCTCACCAAGCGGGTGGGCAAGCGCGAGGGCGGCAAGCCCGTGTTTCGCCTGGGTGACGTAGGCGCGGCCGAGGGCTGTGGCGAGACCACGGCGCTGGCTTCGGTGGTGCGGGCGGAGCTCGCAGGGCAGGGAGGGGTCGCGCTCGACGGCAAGGCGCCCACGCTCGACGTTGCGCTCGATTGTCGCGATCTCGGCGAGGTGCAGCACACGTATCTGCACGCGGTGCAGGTGCGAGTCACCGCGACCGCCGAGGGCCGCACGATCACCGACGTCACCACGCCCGCGTTCGCGACCACGGCCGACGAGGCGCTGGCGGCCGGGGTGCAGCGCGCGCTCACGGATGCGTCGACCGAGCTCTTGGCGCGGCGCCAGGGCCAGCTGCGCGTGAAGGTCCAGTCGCCGCTGCCGGCCGCCCGCATTCGCCGGCTCGAGACGGCCATGCGCAACTCGGTGCTCGGCGTCGACGAGGTCGAGGTGGGCGCGGTGTCCAACGGCGTCGTCGAGCTGCACGTACGCGGGGGGCTGACGGCCAAGGCCCTCGCACATGGACTGGGCGGCCTCGCGCTGCCCGGTTTCTCCCTCACGGTCGTTCGCGTGGAGCCCCCCGATGTCCTCACCATCCGCCTGCAGTAGCCGCTCGCTCGCTCGCCGCGGGGCGATGCTCGTGTCGCTGGGCCTGTCGTTGCTCGGGTGCCCGTCGGCGGCGGTGGGGACCTCGCTGCGCATCGAGGTCCCGCAGGAGGATCTCGACGCCGATCTCTACGTCGACGGCCT
>JBFIJN010000321.1:0-10032 GCA_041600735.1 Nannocystaceae bacterium | reverse complement strand
GCACATGGCCGAGGTGCCGAGCGGCATCGATGGCGACGAGATCCACAACAGCGCGCGCGCGCTCGAGCCCGGGCTCACCGCGGGCAACATGCAGCCCGAGCAGAGCGTGCCCGCGGTGATCGGGCGGGGGCTCGCGTTCGACGGTGACGACGACGTGATCACCATCGACGCCGAGTTCGTGGGCCAGCTCGACTCCTACTCGATCACGTTCTGGGTGCGCTACGACGGGTCCGCAGACGGGTCCGGCGACTACTTCCAGCGCCTCAACGGCGACTACTTCTATCCGCGCTGCTGGCGTCAGGCCGGGGGCCACGTGTTCTGCCAGTACATCGTCGACGACACCGTCACCGCGCTCAGCAGCGGGGTCGACCAAGCGGTGGGCGAGCGGCTGCACGTGGCGATGGTGCGCGATGCCGAGGCTGCGACGCATCGGCTCTACGTCGACGGCGAGCTCGTGGGTGAGAACGACGATCCCGCGGGCGCTTCGCTGCCCGACGACGGCTATCCGCTGGAGCTCGGGCGCGGCGAGCTCGGTACGCTGCCGGGCGTGCTCGACGAGGTGCGCGTCGCTACCGCGCCGCTGTCCGCGGCCTGGGTGCGGGCCGACTATCGCTCGCAGCTCGAGCCGGGCGTGGCGCTCGCGAGCGTGGGGCCCGTCGAGCCCGCGCCGTGCCCGGGGTGAGCGCGCGCCCGCTGTGGCATGCTCGCGGCATGTCGCTGTGGTCCCCCGATGCGTGGCTGGATGCGTGGAGCTTCGTGGCCCGAGCTCACGTGGGCCAGCTCGTGCCCGGATCCGAGCTCCCCTATGTCGCTCACATCGGCGCCGTCGCGATGGAGGTCACGCACGCGATCGCGCAGCGGGCCCAGCTCGGGGATCCCGTGGCGCAGCCCGATCTCGCGGTCGTGGCTGCGCTGCTGCACGATGTGGTCGAGGACACGAAGATCTCGCTGGGGGCGGTGCGCGAGCGCTTTGGCGACGCGGTGGCGGCCGGGGTAGAGGCGCTCACCAAGAACCCGGAGGTCGGCGACAAGCCGGCGCAGATGCGCGACAGCCTCGCGCGGATCACGGAGCAGCCGCGCGAGATCTGGATGGTGAAGCTCGCCGATCGGATCACCAACCTCCAGCCGCCGCCCCACCACTGGAGCGCGGACAAGATCGATCGCTATCGCGAGGAGGCGCGGGAGATCCACGCCCGACTCGCGCCCGCCTGCGCCGTGCTCGGGCCGCGGCTGCTCGCCAAGATCGAGGCCTACGCGCGCTGACCCCGATCACCTCGCCGATGCGCGCCTTCGCGACTCTCGATCGCGTAGGGTCTCGATCGTGCGGAGCTCCATCCATCGATCCCCGGCGGCCCTGTGCCGCGCCCTGTCCCTGTTGCTGCCCCTCGCGCTCGCGGCGGGCTGCGGCGGCGAAGCCAACCGCGACGACGAAGACCACGCGGAGCGCTCGTACAGCAGCACGGGCTACTCCCCCGGCACGAGCACGGGCTACTCCCCCGGCTCGAGCAGCGGCTACGCCAGCATCCCGCGCTCCGACATTCCGCGCTACGACATCCCCTGGCGCTGGGACCTGCCCCGCGATCTTCCGCCGCCGCCGCCGCCCCCGGGCCCCGACTCGGATGGCGACGGGATCCCCGATGATCAAGACATCGACGACGACGGCAACGGCATCCCCGACAACGACGAGGACGACGACGGCGACGGGATCCCCAACGGCAGCGACCCCGACATCGACGGCGACGGGATCCACAACGACGACGAGGACGACGATGGCGATGGGATCCCCAACGGCATCGACCCCGACGACGACAACGACGGGACTCCCGACGCCAACGAGGACTCGGATGGCGACGGGATCCCCGATCAGTGGGACGACGACGACGACGGCGACGGAATCCCCGACGTGAACGAAGACTGGGACGGCGATGGAATCCCCAACGGCCAGGACCCCGACATCGACGGCGACGGGATCCCCAACGAGCAAGAGGATTCCGACGGCGACGGGATTCCCGACGGCGAGGATCCCGACGCCGACGGCGACGGCGTGCCGGACCTCGAGGAGGATCAGGACGGCGACGGAATCCCGGATCACGAGGACGACGATGTCGACGGCGACGGGATTCCCGATGACTACGAGGAGCCGGCCGGCGGCTATCCCCCGACGCCCTCGGGTGGCGGCAGCGGCAGCGGCGGTCTCGCCGGGATCTAGCCGGGATCGAGTCGGTCCGTCGCCGGGGTGACATCCGCCGGCCCCCGGCGTATGCACTCGCCGTGGTGCCGGCGGATCCCAAGGTCAGCGTCTTCGATGCCGCGCGCATCGAGGCGCTGCGTCGCGAGCTTCGCCTCGATCCCCAGCACGTTCGTCGCCTGCGCAATCGGGTGATGAAGTCACTGCTGCCCGACGACGCCGCGCTGGCCGGGTTCCCGGGCGCGGAGCGGCTCGAGCTGCATGCGCTCGCGCTCCACCAGCGCCTCGACTCGGCCGTCGACGGGGCCACCAAGCTCTTGTTCCGCACCGCGCAGGGCCTGCTCACCGAGGCGGTGGTGCTGCGGATCGCGAGCGGTCGCTCCACGCTGTGCGTGTCGAGCCAGGTCGGCTGCGCCGCGGCCTGTCGCTTCTGCGCGACTGGCAAGATGGGCCTGGCCCGCAGCCTCAGCGCCCCCGAGATCCTCGACCAGGCCCTCACGGCGGGCCAGCTGCTCGTCGCCGAGGGCCGACGCCTGCGCAACGTGGTGTTCATGGGCATGGGCGAGCCGTTCCACAACGAAGCCGCGCTCACCTCGGCTCTCGCCACGCTCACCGATCCCGCCGCCTTCCACCTCTCGCCCGCCAAGATCATGGTCTCGAGCGTGGGCGTGATCGAGGGCATGCTGCGCTGCGCCCAGCGCTTCCCTCGCGTGGGGCTCGCGCTCAGCCTCCACAGCACCCGTCAAGACGTGCGCGAGCAGCTGATCCCGCTCGCCAAGAAGTACCCGCTGGGCGAGCTACGCCGCGCGATCGTGGAGCTCAACCGCATCCAGGCGCGCGCCGTGATGCTCGAGTACCTCCTGCTCGATGGCCTCACCGACACCGACGACGACGCGCGCGCGCTGCTCGAGTGGACCGAGGGCCTGCGCGTGGATCTCAACCTCATCCCCTACAACGCGATCGACGACGCGCCCGGCCTGCGCGGATCCACGCCGCAGGTCGCGGCCAGCTTCGCCGCCCGCCTCAAGGCGGCAGGCCGCCGCACGACGGTGCGCCACAGCCTGGGCCGCGACATCGAGGCCGCCTGCGGCCAGCTCGTGCGCCACGAGAACCTCGCGCTCGTGCGCGCGCGCGCGAGCGGGTGAGTCCGCGATCGCGGGATCACGCCACCGCGCGGCGGGCCAGCTGGCGGATCTCGTCCTCCGCGAGCTGCTCGGTGTCCATCAGCGATCGGTCCGCCTTCATCTCGGTGACCTTGCCGCCCTCGAGGCGGAAGAACTCGCCGATCGACTGGCGGGCGAGCTTGCCCTTCACGTTCACGCGGCTCTCGCTCAGCAGCGGCTGCATCTTGGCGACGGCCGTGCTCTCGGCCACCCGCCCCAGGAACCATGTGCGGATGTTGTCGCGCGACTTGTAGTCGAGGTCGCCGGGGCTCTGCGTGGCCAGCATCACCCCGAGCCCGGCCGAGCGCGCGCGTCGCAGCAGATCCTGCATCGGCTCCTTGGTCGCGGGCTTGCGCAGCGCCGGCATGTACAGATCGGCCTCGTCGAACAGCACTAGCGCCTGCAGGTGCGGGCTGGGGTTGCGGTTGGCCCAGCGCGCGAGCTCCGAGAGCATGCGCGCCACCCAGAAGTCGATGCTCGCGTTGTCGCCGAGGAACTTGGTGCTGATGACCCCCAGCTGGACCTTGCCGTCGCCTCGAGGGTCGCGGGCCAGCCCCAGCAGTCGCGCCGGATCGAGGCGCTCGGCGCGACCCGACAGGAGCTCGCCCTTGGTGAGTCGCAGCGTCTCGAGGTGATCGACGAGCTTGCCAAAGTGACGGGTGTCGAGCCGCCCCACCGCATTGACCAGCGTGGGATCCTCGTCGGCGATCAGGCTGATCACCCGCTCGAGGCCCACGTCCTCGGTGGCGACCTGGCCCAGCACCTCGAGCGCCTTGGCCAGCACGCTCTGCCGCGCCAGATCGCTCCCGCTCCCCTTGTAGCCGAGCATCGTGCCGATCGCCGCCGCGGCCTGGCGACAGCTCTGCGCGCGCTCTTGGCCGGACATCTCGGCGAGGCCCTCGGGGATCACGGTGAGCGCGAGATCGCGGCCATCGGGCGCCCCCGGGGTGAACACCGCCACCTCCACGCGCTCCGCGAGCGCGCGCTTGCGGGCGGTGGCCTCGAGATCCCGACCCGGCGTCTGCCACCAGCCCGGGCGCGCATACGTGGCCAGATCGCCCTTGCGATCGAGCATGAGCGCGGGGATGCCCCGCTCGAGCGCTTGCTCGATCAAGTTGAGCGCCAGCGTGGTCTTCCCGCTCCCCGTCGAGCCCAAGAACGCCGCGTGGGTGACCATGCTATCGAGCTCGAGCGTGACCGGCTCCGCGGCGAGGCCGGCGGAGCGACCGAGCACGATCGCCGAGGAGGGGAACGACGGCGGCACGGCAGTGATCGGTGCAGTCGTGATCGGTGCAGTCGTGATCGGTGCAGTCGTGATCGGTGCAGTCGTAGTCGGTACAGTCGTAGTCGGTACAGTCGTAGTCGGTACAGTCGTAGTCGGTGCAGTCGTGGTCGGTACAGTCGTAGTCGGTACAGTCGTGACCGGTACCGCTGCGACCGGTACCGCTGCGACCGGTGCCGTCGCGCTCGCCGCCTCCGGCTCCGGCGCGCTCACCTTCGCCCCCCGGGTGCGCGGCTCGTCGAGCGCGAGCAGCGAGCGCAGCGAGGTCAGCTGCGAGAGCGGACGCTCGTCCTGCCGCCAGCGCGCAAAGCTCGGGTCATCGCCGTGCCGCGCCGCGAACGCGCGAAACGCCATCATCGTGCGCCAGTCGCTGTCCTCCACGGTCACTCGCCGCCCGCCCGCGGCCAGCAGCTGGCCGAGGCGCTGCACCACGCGGGTGCGCGGATTGTCGGGGTACTCGGCGCAGCGCACGATGGCCAGCGGACGCCCACCCGCGGCCGCGTGCAGGGCCTCGAGCTGGTTGTGGAGGCCGCCGCCCCGCGGATCTCGATTGCAGATGCCCACCACGAGCGGTCGATCGCCCTCGCGGATCACCAGCGTGTTGCCCTCGCGCGCGGTCAGCAGCGCGAACGCGGGCTCGAGCTCCTGCCCCACGCGAGCCGCCGCCGCCCCCAGCAGCTCCAAGAGGGCTTCGTCGTCCTCGGGGACCGCCTCGCTGAACGAAGTGCGAAAGTCGTTCCAGCGCTGCTCGAGCTCGGTCACCGCCGTGGGCTCGCTGGGCCCGGGCGCCGGCGCGCTCGCGTGCGGATCGGCGAGCCCGCCGGCCTCGATGCACAGCTCCTGGTGCTCGCGACACCACTTCAGCACGTCGCGAGTCCGCAGGTTCACCAGCGACTCGAGCGCCTTGGTGCCGATCGGAAACGTGGGATCGTCCTCGTGCCAGCGCACGCCGATCTTGTCGTACAGGTACTCGAGGCGCAGGCCCACGATCTGCTGGATGTCGGCGAGGCTGCGGCCCGCGTTCAGCGTGAGCGGAGGCGGGTCGGACTCGAGCCGATCGATCGCCGACTGGGTGAGGTGCTCGCGGATGCGGGGATAGAGGTCCTGCAGGCACGAGAGCACCACGATCGCGGTGGGCACGTGGTCGACCACGCGGCGCAGCACATCGATCGATCGCGCCACCAGGTGGCCCACTTCCTGTTGGTTGGAGAGCACGTCCTCGAGCTGGTCGACCAGCAGCACCAGCGAGAAGCGGCCGATCCGCGCCATCAGCCGCCCGAGCTGCTCCACCATGCGCAGCGGGGCCTCGGCGCCCACGCGGGCCGCGATGCCCCCCAGCATGCGCCGGTCGTAGTCGTTGAGCTCCTCGCAGCGCAGGTACTTGAGCACCCGCGCGCGGATCCGATGGTCGCGGCGCTGGAGGAACAAGAACACGCGCAGCAGATCGGGGTCGAAGTCGTGGAACGCGGGCCGACCCAGCAGCTCGTCGACCAGCGGGCTGACCTGGTCGTCGTGCTGGAGATCGAAGTCGCCGGTGCGCAGCTGCTCGAGCGCGTCGGCCGAGAAGATGCTGCGATCCTCGACCAGCGCGTCGGACAGCGTGATGAGCCCGGAGGCGGTGACCTCGGGTGGATCGTAGGGCCGCTCGAGCGCATCGATCAGGTTGACGAGCACGTAGCGGGCGTAGTCGTCGGTGCGCGTGGTCATCTGCATGTACGCGGCAAAGCCCATGCGCCGCCCGTGGAGGTGCCCGCGGAATGCTCGCATCAGGTGGGTCTTGCCCGCGCCCGACTGACCGCGCATCACCAAGATGCGCCCGCGCTCGTCGGCGTCGGGGGAGGTCACGCGCCGCACGAGCCGCTCGAACGCCTCGCGCGCCTCGGCGTGCACCGAGTCCACGTCGAACGGATCGCGCTCCCACACCTGATGCGCGTGGGCGATGGCCCCGAACACGTGGGGCCCCTCGCGATCGCAGAACGCAGCGAGCCGGGGATCGGTGCCGCGGTGCAGCGGGGTCTCGAACAGCCGCCGCCGCAGATCCATGATGGCATCGAGGCGCGCGCGCGCGGCCGCCTCCTCGGGCGTGCCGCCGCCCACGTCCACCACGCGATCCATCGTGCGCTGCTGCGCGCGAATGTAGAGCTCGAGCGGCTCCTCGTCGCCGGTGGCGCGCGCCGTTCGGCGGCACACGTCGAGCCCGATCCAGCGCGTGTCCTCGGCGAGCGCGCCGAACGGCGCGGTGTCGGCTGCATACTCGCGTAGCAGCGCGCGCAGCTCGTCTTGATCGACGCGAGCGAAGGCGCGGTACTCGGGGCGCGCCTTGGCCAGGAAGGTCGAGAACGGGTAGAAGATCGGGTAGATCTGCTCGACCTCCTCGTCGGTGATGCGCCCGTCGGCCTGGCTGCACGAGTAGGCCACGCGCGCGAAGTCGTTGAGCAGCACGCCGATGATCACCACGCGCCGCGGGAGCTCGCGCTCGCTGCGAAGGCGGTGGAGCGCGGGCCCGAGGATCTCGGCCTCGTTGGCCTCGGTCAGCACGCGCTCCACCATGGAGCCGATGCGGTCGACCACGTCGGTGATGTCGAGGGTGGGGGCGGGTTCGGGGCTCATGACGGTCTCCGGGGCGAGGTCTCGATGAAGTGGAAGGTCGCGGTCAGGTGCTGGGTCTCCGACTCCTGCACGAGCGCGCGATCCAAGAGGTTGGCGAGATCGGCGCGATGCAGGCGCAGCAAGCCCGCGCGGTTGGCCTCGACCAGCCGCGCCTTGAAGGCCTCGAGCGAGAGCCCGGCCAGCGCGGGCACGGACTCGAGCGCGCGCCACACCGAGGCGATGAACACCCGGTCCGGACCCTCGCGACCGGCCTCGGTGGCCTCGGCCACGGCCTGCACCTGGCGCGCCCACGGCTCGAGCTCGATCGGCTGGGTGGAGGGCAGCTTCTCGACCGCCTCGCTCGCGGGCGGGGTCGACTCGGCGGTGCCCCCGAACAGCCAGCGGCTCACCAGCGCCCGGCGCACGCTCTCGATGCTCGACGTGGTCGTCCCCGCGGCCTTGGTCGAGAGCCACTCGGCCACCTTGCCGGCATCGAGCGCGGGGGCGCGCAGCGACTCGCCGAGGGTGCGCTCGAGCAGCACGCGCCGCAGCTTCGCCATGGGAAACGTCACCTGCGGTGGCTGCCCCAGGATCGTCCAGCACCAGGCATTCACCGCCTCGGCGACCGTTCGCACCGGGATCCCCAGCGCCTGCTGCATCAGCGCGAGCTTGACCTGCGCGGCGGTGAGCGAGCCCTTGCCGGCCACGCCGAGCTGCTGCCACGCCTGGGCATCGACCGCCTGCGCCAGCGTGGGCGTCGCGGACACGGCGAGCCCGTGATGCTGACGAATGAGCCGCGCCCGCAGCTTGCCCGCGGTCTTCAGCTCGGTCCATGCAGTGCCCGGTAGCGCGAGCGCGAGCGCGGGCACCAGCGCCTGCCACACCGCCGCCCATGTGCTCGGCAGCGCGTCCACCCCGAGCCCCTCGCGCAGGCGCGCCAGGCCGGTCGCGGTGACGGCCCGACGCTCGTCCACGTCGCCGCGCTCGAGCAGCGCCGCGAGCCGCTCGCCGCACAGCGTCGTCCACTCGCGGCGGGCCAGCCGAGCCTCCACGAAGCGAAACAGATCCTCCTCGAGCTTGCGCACGGAGAGGGGCCGGGGGCCGGCCGTCGCGAGCCGGGCCAGGATCAGCAGGTCTACGCGCGGTTGCGAGTCAACTGTGTTCATGAAGCACTCGGTCTGGGTCGATGCAGCACGTCGACGATCCGATCGAGGATCGGGTCGAGCTCGGCGGCCACGTCGTTGGCGAGGAAGCGCAGCACGAACAGGCCGTGGCGCTGCAGCAGCACGTCCTTGCGGCGGTCCCGTCGATAGGCGTCGGCGTCGACGAAGTGGTAGTAGCCGTCGATCTCGATCGCGAGCTCGTCTCCTCGCGAGATCAGATCGATCTCGGCCGCGCGCGGTCCAAACGAGAACGGCATGCGCGCGTTGAGCTCGAAGCGCCCGCGGGTGGCCGGATGCTGCTCGAGCGCCGCAAACAACAGCCGCTCGGCCAGGCTTCGCGCGCGCTCGGCCGTCTCGGGGTCGCGTGGGCTGGCCGTCGTGCGCTGGCACAGCGCCGTGAGCTCCTCACGCAGCGCCTCGAGCTGCGGCCCAGGCTCGAGGCTCGCGGCGGGGCTCGCGGTGGGCGGCGTCGCCTCGGGGTTCGCTTCGTCGAGCTCCACCAGCCCTTCACCCACCAGCGCCACGTCGTGTGGCGAGGCGGGGCGGGCCAAGAAGCGCTCGAGCTCCATCCTCTCCACCGCGAGCGCCACCGCGAGCTGCGGGAGCGACTCGGCGAGCTCCTGCAGGGGCGCGAGCGCCCGCTCGAGTCGGTCCGTGCGCAGCAACAAGGCGGGGCGCTGGTCGGGCTCGAGCAGCTGGAGCAGCGTCACTACGGTGCGCATGTTGGCCCCGTCGAGCGCCGCACCCTCGAGCAGCGCGCTCGCCAGTCGTGCGACGTCGGGCAGCCTCGAGGCGCCTTCCACCTGGTCGAGCAGCGCCGCGCGCTCGGGCCGACCTTGCGTGCTCAGGCGCAGCTCGATCTCGGCGAGCGACTCCCCGGTGTGGCGCGCGATGAAGGCCGCGACATCGCGAGCCACCGCGCGGCTCTCGAGGATCGCCCCCAGGATCCCCGCGTCGGCACCGGCCGTGCCCGCGAGATCGATGCAGACCCCCGCCTGTCCGCGTCGCGCGAGCCAAGCCTCCCAGCACGTTCGGGCCAGCGCCACGGGGCCGACCAGCATCGAGATCATGGGGATGTCGGCACTGCGCGCGCGCTGATGACGGTGGAGGCGTAGCTCCACTCGAGCCGCGCGAGAACCGGGGCTAGGCATCTCGGGCCAGCTTGCCCGGGGGGTCGTGCCTTGGCCATCGAAGGAAGGAGTCACCCGGGTGCAGTGACGGAACGGCGATTATTGGTGCGGCCGAGCCGCCACGAGGGCTGTGAGGATTCGTGGCCCAAAAAGGAACAAGGTCGAGTGGCTCGACTACGCGAGCACCGCCTCGACCACCATCGCGCTCAGCACCTCGAGCGAGTGCTCGCCCTCCTCCGCGCTCGCGCCCGCCGGGTTCCCGCAGTAGGCCCGCTCCACCCCGCACTCCACGAAGTCCCGCGCGCCCGCGGCGATGCGCTCGTGCAGCGGCACCACGTGCTCGGGCAGCGCCGCGGCCACCTCGTGCTTGACCCACTCCGGTCGGATCGCGAGCACCAGGCTCGTCTCGTACTGCCCCGCGTGGCACGAGCCGCTCTGGAATTCCGGGGTGAGCCGCTGCGCGTTCACCCGTCGCGTCTTGTCCGAGAACACCAGCGGCTGCCCGGTGTGCACCTCG
>JBFIJN010000320.1:0-10061 GCA_041600735.1 Nannocystaceae bacterium | reverse complement strand
TGTCCACGCTGCGCCCCCAGCCACGCCACTGGAGCGCCCGCGCCGGCGAGCGCTACGTGGCGCCCGAGCAGCTGGCCGGCCGCGCAACGCCGGCCTCCGACGTCTATGCGATGGGAGCCATGTTGTGGTGGGCCCTCACCGGGCGCGAGTACGACCCGCCCGGCGAGTGCGGGGGCGACGATCACACCGACCCTCGGCGCATTGCCCCCGCGCTCCCGGCTCGCGTCGCACGCTTCGTCGGCCGCATGCTCGCGCGTCGCGAGCACGAGCGTCCTTGCGCCAAGGCCGTGCTCGCGGCCTGGACCGACGTGGTCGAGGAGATCATCCCTGCCCCGTCGCGAACCCCTACCCGCCCCGCCCTGCGGACGGTCCACGAGGCCCTCACCCCGCAGGCCCCGGTTAGCCCCACGCCTCCGCTCGCTTCCGGATCCGTCGATCCCGAGGTGCTCGAGGAGATGCGCTCCGACGATGCGGTGCTGCGAGACATCATCCAGATGTTCGTCGGGCAGACGCCCCGACAGCTCGCCCGCATCGAGGCCGGCTACCAGCGAGGCAACGCCAAGCGCGTGGATGACGAGTGCCGCATGCTGTGCAGCGGAGCCCGAGCGCTCGGGGCCAATCGACTCGCCCGTCTCGCCCAGACCACCTCCCACGTGGTCCGCAACCGCGACCTGGAGGCGGTGCCCGAGCTCGTGGCCGAGATGGAGCGCGAGTACGATCGGGTGTTCCACGCGTTGATCGAGCAGCACGTAGACACGACGTGAGCGCAGCCCTCGCGGGTCGCTCACCGCTCCTGCAGCGCGTGTAGCTCGGAGGGATCGTGGGCCGAGAACACGCGCACGCCTCGCTGCGCCAGCTCGCGGAGTCGCTCGCGGTTGTGCAGTCGCGCGCGTCGATCGTGGGCGACCAACCACTGGAACATCTGCAATCCCGGCGGACACCCAGGCGCCGCGGGGTCCACCTCGCCGCGGTGGAAGTATGCATCGCCGCCGTGGACCAGCCATCCGTTGGCCCCCTGCACCGCCACCGCGGCGTGCCCGGCCGAGTGCCCCACCGTCGGCACCAGCAGGATCTCGGGCGGCAACCCCGGCAGGCCGCAGACTGCGGCGAGGCCTTGCCACGACTCCCCCGCCACGTCGTGCAGCGCCCAGCGCACGCCGTGGGCCCACTGAACCGGCCGGTAGCGGCTGCGATCGTGCAGCGAAGGCCGCGCGAGCGCCTGCTCCTGCTCGGTCCTCATCACGTGCACGGTGGCCTCCGGGAAATCCGAGAGCCCGCCGATGTGATCGAGGTCGAGGTGCGTGACCACGATGTGCCGCACCGCGCGAGGATCGAAGCCGCGCTGCTCGAGCTGCGCGATCGCGGTGTGCTGCACGTCGAGCACGGGCCGCGCCATCGCCATGAAGCCGCGGCCCAGCCGACCGCGGGGGTCGGCGATGTCGGCCCGGCCGAGGCCGGTGTCGACGAGCACGAGCTCGCTGCCCACCTCGATGAGCAAGCAGTGGCAGACCAGGTGTCGATGACCCCCGGCTTCGTAGGCCCGCAGTGACGCGGCCGGGCGCAGCTCGCCGCAAGCGAGGTGATGAACCACGAGGGACATGATCGGCGCGGGATCATACGCCGGACGGCGCGCGACCTCGACCCCAGCGCGCGCGCTGACGTCCCAGCCGCGCTCTAGCCGGCTCGCGGGCGACGACGACGCCACAGCAGCGGCATCAGCAGCCACAGCGCCCCCGCCCAGCCCGCCTGCGGATCGACCGAGCACGCAGAGCCCAGCCCGTCGACGAAGCCTTGGTCGACGCCATCCAGCGTCCAGGACGCGGCGGCCACGTCGTCGCACGCGGTGGCGCCGTCGTAGCGGATCACGGCGACGCTGCCGCCAGAGCGAACCTCGGTGGTTCCAGAGAGGAACTCGTCGGTGCAGACCTGGTCGTCGACCACGGCATCCTGGGTAGACAAGGCGACCTTGCCCTCCCCCGCGAGCGCGAGCTCGCCCGAGCCGTTCCATGTCTCGCGCGGCCCCTCGGTGAAGCTACCCGCGTACGAGATCAGGGTCTGCCCCGCTTGCTGCGCGCAGTTCAGCTCCGCGACCGGGCCTTCCCCGGAGAGCGCGAGATCGGTGGTGAACGTCTCCCCTTGCTGCTCGAACGAGCCCGAGAACGTGGTCCTCACGTGACCGCCACAGTCCTCGTCCATCCCCGAGATCGTGAAGTCGTTCCAGCTCACGATCATCGAGCTCGAGGTCTGCGACTCCGCGCCGCGAATGGTCATCGAGCCTTCGTACGACTGGCCCTGCTCATCGGTACAACCCCCCCGCACGGTGGTCGTGGTCCCCGAGGTGGTGACGACGGGACAGGTGCTCTCATTGAGCTCATCGCCCACGAGGGGGAACGTCGCGAGCGCCAAGCTCAGCATGTAGACGTGCCTCGCGCTCATCGCCCAGTCCTCGATCACGAAGTTCTGGTGGATGTCCGCGTCGGGCACGGAGTCGAGCATCTGCTCGGCCTCACCTCCTCCCCCACCGTCGTCCGAGCAGCCGGCCATGCCGACGCCCAGGACCGCCGCCAATCCCATCACCCTGCCGAGTCGACCGCCAAACCGCTGCATCGTGGGGGATAGTCTACGGGCTCGCCGTTTGGATTCCTGTGTTGCCACCAACAATGTGACCCGAGCCGCAGCTCGGGAGAACCCTGATCCGCTCGAGCGATCCGATGAACGACGTACGACACCGGAGCCGTCGGCCGTACGTCGTTCATCGGATCGCGACCGATCATTCGGCCAATCCGTGCCGACCCGTGCAAAGTCTTGCCCACCCCCGCGTGGCCCCAACCTTCGCGGGGCTGGAGCTTGGCGGGTCGGTTCTAGACCGGCGTCGCTACATCGGTCCGCAGTAGTTGTCGTTGCCGCCGAACGGATAGCAGAACAGCCCCGCGCAACACTGGACTTGGGTGCAATTGTCGAACTCGGCGGCGCAGGCGACATTCATGCAGTTGCCGGTGTCGTACATGCACATTGCGGTGCAGCCGAGCGCACCCATGTCGAAGCCGAGCGAGCCGCACGATTGCCCGTTGAGATTGCCGCCGTCGCACTGCTCTCCGGCGCCGATCTGTCCGTCGCCGCAGCCCGCCGCGGGCGCGCAAGCGCTCGTGTCGTACCCCATGCAATTGGCCAAGCAGGTGAGCGTGCCGGCGCCCTGGCCCTGGGTCATGCAGGTCTCCGTGCCCACGTTGCCCGTGTCACAGACCTCGCCCTCGTCGATGGCTCCGTCGCCACACATGCCCATCGGGCCGTTGCTCGTGGCGTCGTCGGCCGCCGAGTCCTCGCTGGCTGCGCTCGTGCCCCCGACCTCGGTCTCGCCCGTCCCCGCGTCGTCGGTTCCGCTGCCACCGCTGTCGCCATCGCTGACCGGACCCGCCGACGGCCCCGCCGATCCAAATGTCGAGACCCCTTCCTCGACCTCCACACAGCCCGCCACGATGAGCAGCATTGGCACGTACCGGATCCATCGCATCATCATGTTCGCCCCCGCAGGGACCATAACCCGGCGCTGGCCCACAGCGGAAGCCATCACCCACATCCGGCGTGCCCGGGATGACTCACAGCGAAATTCGCGCGGTGTCGCTGCGCCCCGCAGCGCGTGACTACCCGTCCGCCCGCGAGTCGACCGGCGAGATCACGATGTCGAGCGACTGCTGGTCCTGCCCGACCTGGAACACTGGGATCGCCTTTGGCGAGGCCCACCACGCCGCGCCATCGGGCGGCACCGTGAGCATCACGCCGAGGCCCACCGAGGTGCTCGGGTCGAAGCCACTCGTGTCGACGGTGAACTCGAACGCCCACGGTCCGGGGCCGGTAATCGGGACATCGTGTTGCTGAACGATCTTCGACCCCTCGGACTTGCCCGCCATCACGCGGATCTCGATCTTCGAGCCCTCCGGCGGCTGCACGCCGCGGTCGAGCCGAACGAGGCCACGCAGCACGCCGTCGCCAAACTCGGAGAACACGGGGGGCTCGTCGTCTTCTTCTTCGGCCGCAGGCGCGGGCGCGGAGAAGTCGGGCTCGGTGGAGTCGGTAGGACCGGACTTGAAGCAGCCGAGCGCGAGCGCGGCCAAGGACAGGGCAACGAGGCGAGTCGTGATCGTCACTGGGGCGGGTTTGTCGGCGATCACGGCGCGCAGATCAAGCGCTCGGCGACGACGTCACTTCCGTCGAGGTCGGGATTCGCATGACATTCGCGGACTGTGAGGCGCAACCCGACGCGAGCCGAGGCTCAGCTCTGGGGCGCGCTCGAGGCCGCTTGGATGTGGCGAGCGATCACCACCAGGAACACGCTCGAGCCCACGATCTCGAGACACTCCTCGGTGAAGTCGAGCGCCGCGTAGACGAGGTTCTCGTCGCCATGGGCCTCGAACCATGCACCCAGCGGGAGCTCCATCCCCAGCGCGGCACCCACGTAGATGCAGAATGACGCGATGAAGCCGAGCCGGGTGGCGCGGGGCAAGCGGCCGAGGAAGCCGAGGTAGGCCACGCCGACGATCGATGTCAGCACGGCGCCGGGCACCACCCAGCTGAAGTACAGCGGACCGTGCAGCGGGAGCCCGCCGAGGTGCTCGTGCAGCTCGATCGCCTCGTCGAGCGACATCAGCATGAAGATCGCCGACAACACCCACCAGTGCACGCGATCGCGATCGGCTTGGATCCACGCGCAGATCGCAAGCCCGAGCGCCGCGGTCCACAGCAGCCCCGCCGAGTACCAGGTGGGCAGATTGCCTTCGAAGCTCAGCGACAGCGCGGTGCGGAGCCAGCTCTCCGAGTCGAGGCACCCCCCATACCGCGCCAGCTCGACCGCGAGCCCGGCTGCACAGACCAGGCCGCCGGCGACGATGAGGCCCACGGTGAGCGTCCGCGTCGCCGAGGGCTCACTCACCAGCCGTGTCCATGCTTGTGCTTGTGCTTGTGCTTGTGCTTCTTGTGTTTCTTGTGCTTGTGGTGGATGTGGATGTCGTGATGAATGGCGGGCACGACCACGATGTGTCCAAAGTGACCGTGGTAGTATTCGTGCTCGAACACGAACGCGTAGTGGAAGAAGCAGCCTTCCTCGAACACCACCACCCCGTGCTCGTACACCACCGGCTCCTCGTGGTGATAGACGTGGACCGAGACATCGTGGTCGATGTGCTCGGTGTACTCGCCGTGAACGACGACCTTCTCCTTGCCCTCGATGTGGAGCTCGATCGTCGCGATCACCACGCCGTGCTTCTTGGCGCTCTTGCCCTTCTTGGTCGAGGGCAGCGCGCGGAGCTTCAGCACGACCTTGTCGCCCTCCTTGGACTCGATCACCTCGACGAAGTCGGTCACCCCGTCTTCGTCGAGGTCGACCGCGTGGAGGCCGAGCTCGGGATCGTTGATCTTGGCCTCGAGGGTCTTGGCGTCGCCCGCCTCGTTGCCCTTCACCAGCTCGACCACCGCGCCGAGGCGGAGGCTGGCGGCCGTCTTGCCGGGCTCGAGCTCGGCCTCGACGGCGTCGGCGGCGGAGACGGGGGCGGGGCTCTCATCCTCGATCTGCGGCACGGGCTCGTCGCAGCCACCGAGCAGAAGCGCCATGGACATGAGGGCAATCGAGACGCTCGCGTGATTCATTGCGGGTGCGGTCCTTCTGGAGCTCTTCCTAAACGGGAGCTCCCGCGCGGGCATTCACGGCGTCGGGCCGCGAGCACCTGCGCGCAACCACGAACACTACCGCGACCACGGTCCGCGGTGAAGATCGGGCGCAGGAATCAGGTGAAAGCGGAGGGCGCGAGCGGCACTCATGCTCGCGCAGTAGTGCCACGCACATTGGTTTCGCAGTCGTGTGTCGCACACGAGCACCGCGCCACCGACGATCGCTTGGAGCTCATGGAAGATCTCATGAGCGAGCGATTGGTGCGTGATGTAGGTCGATTCGGTCGAGAGTCGTCGATCGAAATCGCAACGTCGCTCGGCCACCCTACGTTATCGTGGCGTTCGTGGGCTGGGTCGAAGTGTCGAGGGTGGGCAGTGTGCGATGGGTGGTGGCGTGGACGATCGCCGCGTGCGGCGAGCCGTCCGCTGGATCCGAGGGCGATGCGGGGAGCTCTTCGGCGACCGTCGCGACGGCGGAGAGCGGGGCCGATGGGCCGGTGGACGGCACCGCCGACAGCGGGGGCACCGCCAGCTGCGATCCGGTCCCCCCGGGGTGCGCCAAGCGAGTCTTCGGTGGAGTGAGCCACCACTGTGCGATCCGCGACGACGACACGCTGTGGTGCTGGGGATCCAATGAATTCGGCCAGCTCGGAAGCGGCGCTGCATCTGAGGAAATCGAGACGGTACCCGTGCAAGCTCAGGGCCTCGGACCCGTGGCACTGGCCAGCCCGTCCTCCGGCATCGACCGCGGCTTCACCTGCGCCGCCCAGCTCGACGGACGGGTGTTTTGTTGGGGAGTTGGACACGACCCCACCACCGCCGAGCCGACGCTGACCCCCGTCGAGGTGCCAGGCCTCTCCAACGTGGTGTCGCTCTCGGGCGGCCCGGGCCACGTGTGTGCGGCGACGGGCGGCGGCGAGGTTCATTGCTGGGGGTCCAATGCCGTGGGGGAGCTCGGCACGAGCGAAGAGCGGTTCTCCACGACGCCGCTGCTCGTCGCGGGGATCGGGGGAGCGGCGCTCGAGGTCGCGGCCGGGCGCGCATACTCGTGTGTACGCCGCGACGACGGCGCGATCCTGTGCTGGGGTTCGAGCGTCCTCGGCCAGGTCGGCCCCAACGCGAGCATGGACTTCTCCCAGCCACCCTCGCTCGCGCTCGAAGGTGCCGTACAGCTCGCCGTCTCACGGGCCGCGAACGTCGGCGAGACCAGCTGCGCGCTAGGCAGTGACGATGCGGTGCACTGCTGGGGTCGCGGGATCGAGGGACAGCTGGGCGACGGCACCTCGGCGAGCGATGCCCAGCCGCACGTGGTGATGAACCTCCCGCCTGGACTCGCGGCGGTCGGCGTGGGCGGCTACGACGTGTGCGCGGCAACCGACGGCGGTGGTGTCTACTGCTGGGGAACGTCGGAGGCCCAGCCCCAGCTGGCGACGCCCCAGCCCTGCCCCATCGGCGGCCTGACGACCGAGCTGGCCGTCGGCAACCTCGGGTCCCATGCACGGCTCGAAGGAGGCGCCGTGTATGCGTTCTCCCCGAGCTCGGGCTCCGAGCCGCGACGGGTCGAGCTGCCGTGCGAGTGAGCGCGCCGCCGGCTTCGCACGCGGTCGTCAGTGGCGACGACGGTGGCGTCGCTTGGTCGTGGGCGGCTCCGGGGTGGGCTCGGCCACCGGCACGGGGTGCGGATCGTCGCGCAGCCGCACGCCCGGCGGAAGGTCGGCAAACGCTGCGCTCACATCCGCGACGCGCACCTCGACGAACCCGGGCTGGCCGTCGGCCGCACCCGGTCGTCCGTTGGGGCCCGCCGCACCTTGCGGTCCGGAGGGCGGGGTCTCGCACTCCGAGCACACCTCGGGAGGCGGGCCCCCTTCCCCACCGAGGCCGCCGAACCCTCCTGCCCCCGCCGCGCCGCCCGAGACATCGGCGAGCACCGAGGTGCCCAGCGCAGGATAGCGATGGTCGTACACGATCAAGATCTGGCCGCCGTGGCCTCCATTGGCCCCGTCGCCGCCCGGACCGCCCGGCCCGCCGGAGCCCTGCGGCGCGGCTCCCTGACCGCCGGGGCCACCCTCGCCTCCCTGGCCGCCGTCGCCTCCGCGCGCCGAGATCGTGACACCGGTCGTGGCATCGAAGAGCGTCATCTGCTCGACGTCGCCGGTGATCTTCAGCAGGCCCATGCGCCCGTGGACCGGAGTCTCCACGACCGTCACGTAGACGACGAGGTTCGGTCCGGCCGCACCCTCGAACCCGGCCGACCCCGGACCACCGGCTCCACCCTCGGAGTCGGCGCCGTAGCCCATCTCGCCGTAGGCCCCGGTCGCGCCCACGCTGCCGACCCAATTGATGCACGAGTACTCGGGGTCGAAGTGGCGCTCGGACACCTTGGTGGTGTCGCCCTGATACGTGGCCCGCACGTCATAGCCGAGCAGGTTGGCGAACACGTCGGCGTCCGCGGCAAATGTGCCGTTGTCGACGGTGCCCCCGCGCGCGGCCATGGCGAACTCGGACAGGTCCATCTTGCCGCGCGCCGTCTTTGCGTCGCCCCCCGGAGCCAAGGTCTCGAGGGTGACGACCTCGCCCGACTTCTTGTGCTTGGCCCTGGCCAAGATCTTGAAGTCGCCCACGCGACCGGGACACCAGCTGTCGACCTCCTCGGAGAACGCGAGATCGACGGTCTGCACCTCGTACTTGGACATGTTGGTGGTGAACGCCGTGGAGTCGGCCCCGAGGGCCGAGGTCAGGTTGGACATGAAGCCGCACCCCGTCATCAGCGAGAGGGCCGCGGTGGCTGCGATCGAGAGCTGGCGGGACATCAGAACCTCACCTTCAGCTGCAGGCTGCCGCCGCCGAGCAGCGGCGCGGGGGCAAGGGCCACGGTCGAGCGACGCTTGTCGTTGCGCAGCTTCTTGAGTCGGCGGCTCGCGATCACGGCCGTGAGGGCTCCGGCCGCGAGCCCGCCGACGCCGGCGAGCAGCACGATCGGTCCGGTCGTTGCGATGGCCTCGAGCCGTTGCTTCTTTGGATCGTCGTCCGGGAGCGGCCCGCCGTTGTCGAGCTCGAGCTTCTTCAGCTGATCCTTGGGCTTGACCACCCCGAGCATCAGCCCCGCGGCCAGGGTGGCCGACAGCCCGAGAACGGCCACGCTCCCCCCCACGATCGAGGTGACCGCGCTGCGGCGGATCTTGGTGGCGACCACGTCGCGGTCGGCCGCGGACATCGGGTTGGCGGCTCCGCCTTCGTAGGTCCACGAGGGCCGCGGGGCCTCGGCCGCGAGCTCCGAGGAGGCTGCGTCGGCCGCCGGAGCGGGAGGCGGAGGTGGAGGTGGATTGGGTGCTGCCAGCGGTAGCGCAGCGAGCAGCGTGGACAGGGCGAGAGCTTGCAACATGGGTGGGGTCTCCAACCCCTTCGTTCCGCTCGATGCGCCGCGGTTTAACGCCATCGTCGATCTCGTGCGCACGAGCGCGTGCAGAGCGCAGCCCTACCGCGGGGAGAGCACAGATCTCCACCGAGCATCCGGCGTAGACTCGAGAGCTCGTGGAGGATGACGACGCATTGATGGCGGCCTGGCGCGCGGGAGACCGCGCTGCGGGTGCAGCCCTGCTGCACCGCCACTTCGATGCGCTGTTTCGCTTCTTTGCCAACAAGGTCTCGGACCGCGCCGAAGACCTCGTGCAGGAGACGCTGCTGGCCGCGGTCGAGCAGCGCGAGCGCTTCGAGGGCAGCTCGAGCTTCCGCACCTACCTGCTCGCGATCGCCAAGCGCCGCCTGTACCGACACTGGCGCGGACGCGGGGTCGAGCATCGCCTCGACGAGCAGTCGGTGAGCGAGCTGACCGCGACCAACCCCACCCCCGCCGAGAGCCTCGCCCGCCACCAGGAGCACAAGCTGCTGCTCCGCGCGCTGCGGCGGCTGCCGCTCCCGCTGCAGATCCTGCTCGAGCTCTCGTACTTCGAGGGCATGACCGACCGACAGCTCGCCGAGCTCGAGCAGCTCCCCATCGGCACGATCAAGAGCCGGCTGCGCAAGGGTCGGCAGCTGCTCGACGCTGCGATGCGCGAGCTGGGGCCGCTCGAGGTGCTGCGCTCGACCACCGAGGACTTCGACGGCTGGGTCGGGCGCCTGCGGGCGGGCGTGACCCCGGACGCCGCCGCGAGCTGAGAGCGTCAGGCCCATGGACTCGACGCGAGTTACGAGTGGGCCCGTGATCGCGCTCGACAGCGCCGGGGTCGATGCCGCGCGCCGGCGCGTGGTCGAGGCGATGTTCGGTGCCTCCGCGCTCCCCCCCGCGCGCACGATCGGCCCCTACGAGGTCATCGACGTGCTCGGGCGCGGGGCGATGGGCGTCGTCTATCTCGCGCAGGACGACAAGCTGGATCGGCGGATCGCGGTCAAGGTCCTGGGGC
>JBFIJN010000319.1:0-10066 GCA_041600735.1 Nannocystaceae bacterium | reverse complement strand
GAGGCGGTCAAGCCGTTCACCGCGCACCTCGGGCGGCGGCTGGTCCATGCGCCGACGCTGGCCATGTTCGCCGACGGCAACGAGGACATCGCGCGCCGCTACCTGCTGGCCGCCGGAATCCCCGACTCCCTGGGCGACCCCACCTGGCCCGACGACAGCCCCGACCTGCTCTCCGTGGAGGAGGTCGCAGGCCCCACGGACACCAACCACGAAGACGGAGCACTGTTCGCCGCCGAGGGGCAGACGCGCTACTGCCAATTCATGTCGATGCACTGGGGGGTGAACGAGGCCCTGGCCAACCCCGAGGTGGTCATGGAAGTCGGCGAGTACCTCACCCACAACACCCACTTCTTCGCGCAGTGCCAGGCGGTGAGTGCATTCGAGAACATCGGTCACTTCCTCACCCCGAACGGCTTCGACTTCGCCGAGCGGCCCACCGAGTACGACTTCTTTCGCGCCGACTCGCCGTTCGGACAGCTCGACGGGCCGTTCGAATCGGTCGGAGGCAGCGAGCCCGCCTACTCGCTGCCGCCCGGCGACACGTATTTCTACAGCGACACCGTCATCATCTCCGCCGCGGGCACCCCCGAGGGCGAGAGCGACATTTGGATGACCGGCTTTCGCGACGGGCTGTGCCCTCCCGATGACCACGAGTGCCCGGGCTCGGGCAAGGTGAGCTACCTGGGGGGCCACCAGTACGACGTGGATCTGCCGATCTCGAGCAATCCCACCAGCCAGGGCGCGCGGCTGTTCCTCAACTCGTTGTTCGAGGCGCCCTGCACCCTGTAGCGAGCGGCGCGGCCGCTAGAACCCGATGTTGTCTTCCACGACCGGATCGACCGCGTTGCTCCAGCGCGGCAGCCGGCCCTCGTACAGCATCGAGTACATCGCCGAGACCTCGACCACCCGCTTGGTGTAGCGATAGCTCTCGGTGAACACGATCTCCTCGATGAACGCATCGAGCTCGAGCGGGTCGCGGCCCTTGCTCTTGGCCCGCAGCCAGCGGCCCACATTGCTCGGGCCGCCGTTGTAGCTGGCGTAGGCCATCGGCGCCTGTCCGTGGAACTTGTGCAGCAGCTCGGCCACGTAGTAGCCGGCGAGGTGCGCGTTCACGTCGATGTCGAACAGCACGTCGGGATCGAAGCGGTCGTCGGCCGGAAGCTCACCCAGGCGCTCGGCCAGCTGATACCCGGTCCAGGGCATGATCTGCAGCGCCCCGCGAGCACCGACGGGCGAGACGACGTGACGGCGAAATCGCGACTCGGTGTACATCAACGACCACATGTGGATCGGATCGATGTTGCGCAGGCGAGCTTCTCGCTCCACCGAGGCGCGGAACGCCCGCGGGTGCCACTGAGCCCGCGAGGAACCATCGGCGCGCGTGGAGAGCTTGGCCCACGGGTGGGGCTCGGCGAGATCATGCGCGAGCGCGCGCAAGCCCTGGCGCAGCACCTCGGCCGACTCGGCGTCGCGCAGCGTCTTGCGGCCGGCCGAGGTGGCCTTGGCCCGCGGGTAGTCCCACTCGGCCTTCCAGCCGAGGCCCGCGATGAGGGCCTCGCTGCGCGGGCCCCCCTGGCGCCCGTGCTTCACGTCGATGTACGCCGAGGTCGTGACCCTCAGCTCGCGGCGTGCCTCCTCGAGGTAGCCGGCCTCGTAGAGCTGCCGTGCTCGTCGCAGCGTGGGCCAGGCCTCGCCGAAGGCGGTGTCGAGCTCGAGCAGCGTGGCCTCGGCGCGCGTGCGTGAGGGCGGTCGCGCCTCGTCGGCCACCGCGGTCACCGGGGGCAGCGGCGGCGCCTCGAGCTCGGCGTCGAGCAGGCGCTGGCGCGCCATCAACCCGTAGTAGCCCCACCCGTCGCTCGCGACGAGCTGCTGGAGCACCTGCCGGCCTTCGTCACGCGCGGTGGCTTCCGTGCTCGCGACCAAGAGCTTGCCCAAGAAGTAGCGAGCCCGTCGCGCGTCGCTGCCGCGTCCGTCGGCCAGCGTTCGAAACCCCGGGATCGCGTCGGCCGGGCGACCATTGCGGTACGCGAGCCACGGCCGCAGCCAGGCCCGCGTACCGTGATGGCCGCGGCTCAGCTTCTCGTAGTCGTCGAGCCAGGCCTCGGCCTGCTCGTAGCGCCCCGCTCGCACCGCGAGCTCGATGCCCTCCCACAGCCCGCCGATGCGCAGGAATTTCTTCTTGCTGTCGATGCGGGACTGCCACAGCGCGAGCGCCTCGTCGTACTGCTCGCCGCGCTCGAGGCAGCCGAGCAGCGCGCTGCGCTGGTCGCCGTTGCCCGAGGCCTCGTAGAGCTCGCGGAGATCGTCGACGCAGGTCGGCCAGTCGCGCTGCTTGTAGGCGGTATACGCCCGCGAGCGCTTGGCCTGCTTGCGCAGGCTCGACGACAGCTCGGGGTCGTCGACGAGCGCATCGAGGAGCGCGCGCGAGGCCTCCAAGCGCCGATGCCCGCGAGCATGCATGGCCTGCTCGAGCCGCTCGCTGGCGCGCAGCGGTGTGGCCTTCACCTTGCGATCGACGGCGGCGAGGGCCTCGAGCTCGGCCCATGCCTCGCTGGCCTCGGGCTCGCCCGCGCGCTCGATCACGATGCTGCGCAGCGCTTCACCTGCGTCGGCGCCCTTGCCCGCGCGCCGCAGCGCGCGGGCCTGCGCGAGCCGCAGCGGGCCGATGCGCGGATGATTGGGGTAGTCGGCGACGATCTTCGCCAGGGCCTTGGCCGCGACCGCCCCGGCGCGCTTGCTGGACTTGGGCGTGGTGCCCTCGATCCCCGCGAGCGCCTCGGCCTGGAGCACCCGCACCGCGGCGAGGTTGCGCAGCATGTCGACTCGCGCGGCGCGACCGAGCTCGCTCGCCGCGAGCTCGAGCTGCGCGTCGGCCTGCTCGACCCCGAGCCCGTCGTGCGCGGCCCACTCCACGCGAGCCCGCGCGAGCTCGAGCGCGAGCACGTCGCGCGGGAAGCCGTCGTCGATGTCCTTGCGCGCGAGCCGTGGCTCGAGCACGGCCACGGCCTCGTCGGCGCGCGCGGCCATGCGGAGCGCCCGCCCGCGCAGGGCCCCGTGCACGAACCACTCGCGGGTGCCCTCGGCCGCGGCCGGCTCGCCGTCGAGCAGCGCGAGCGCAGTTTCGAAATCGCGCACCGCCAGCGCGGTTGCCGCACCGGATCGGCCACGCAGCGGGCCGTCCACCGCGACGGCAGCGGGGGGCGCTTCGTTCGACGCCGCCACGGCCGGCTCGCCGGCGGAGCCACCCGACGGATCGACGTCGACCCCCTCGGCCTTCGCCCCCGGAATCTCGGGCGCTTCGGCCAAACCATCGCGCGGATGGCCACCTACGCCCACCGAGAGCAAGGCGAGCCACAGTCCCCCGAGCACGGTACGACGCCCCTCGATCGTCAACATCCCCTCTCGCTCGACGGTAGCACGGGGGTGCACGGGCCGCCCAAAACGATGCGGGCCAGGTCACATGGCCGTGCGACCTGCGCCCTCCCCAGCTGTGGGCCTCGCCGCTATGGTCCCGCGCGTGAACCTCCAACGACCTGCCCATCAACTCGTTGCGACCGTCGTGGGAGCCGGCACGATGGGGGCCCAGATCGCGGCCCACCTCGCCAACGCGGGCATCCGCACCACCCTGCTCGACATCGTGCCCGCCAAGGTAGAGCAAGGCGCTCCCGCCAAGGCCCGCAGTGCCGTCGCCGCGGGCGCGCTGGCGCAAATGCTCAAGAGCAAGCCGGCGCCGTTCATGGATCCCGCGTTCGCCTCGCGCATCACCGTGGGCAACCTGGAGGACGACCTCGAGCGCGCCGTGGGCAGCAGCGACCTGGTGATCGAGGTGGTGATCGAGCGGCTCGACATCAAGAAGCCGCTGTTCGCTCGCATCGGCGCGGCGGCTCCGGCCCACGCGGTGCTGGCCACCAACACCTCGGGGCTCCCCATCGGCGACATCGTGGCCGACCTGCCCGAGGACGTGCGCCGCCGCGTGGTCGGCATGCACTGGTTCAACCCGCCGCGCTACATGCACCTGCTCGAGATCGTGCCCTCGACCCACACCGACCCCGCGATCGCGCGCGACCTCGGCGACTTCAGCGACCGCGTGCTCGGCAAGGGCGTGGTCTACTGCCGCGACACCCCCAATTTCATCGGCAATCGCATCGGCATCGCCGAGATGATGCTGACGTTCAAGGGCGCCTTCGACGACGGCTACACCGTCGAAGAGGTCGATCTGCTCAACGGCAAGCTGATGGGGCGCCCCAACACGGGCAGCTTTCGCCTGGGCGATCTCGTCGGCATCGACGTGGCCGCGCTCGTGATCGGCAACCTCGCCAAGGGCACCTCGCCCGACCCCGGCGCGCCCAACTACGACGAGCTGCACGGCCTGATGAAGGTGCACCCCTCGCTCGAGATCATGTTCGAGCGCGGGATGAGGGGCGACAAGACCCGCCAGGGCTTCTACAAGAAGACCAACGAGCGCGACAGCCAGGGCAAGGCCAAGATCCTCTCGCTCGATCTCGAGAAGCTCGAGTACCGCCCGCGCATCGACCCCAAGTTTCCCGAGCTCGCTGCGGCCGAGAAGGTACGGGGGCTGCCCGAGCGCATCGCCGCCGCGCTGCGGGCCGAGGGCCGCGCGGGCGCGTTCCTGCGCAAGCTCTACCTGCCGCTGTTCAACTACTCGGCCAATCGCCTGGGCGAGATCACCGACAGCCCGCGCAGCATCGACGATGCGATGTGCTGGGGCTACGGCTGGACGATGGGGCCGTTCGCGATGTGGGACGCCGCCGGGTTCGGCTGGGTGATCGAGCAGATGAAGGCGGCGGGCATCGAGCCCTCCCCCGCTGCGCTCGCGCTCCAGGCCAAGCACGGCGCCGACGCGCGCTGGTACGGCGGCGATCTGGCCGCGCCCACGATGTGGTCGAGCGACGCGGGCGATCACGTGGAGGTGCCGGCCACCGCGGGGGTGCTAGTGCTCGCGCAGCGCAAGGCGCAGTCGGGCGCGGCCGTGGTCAAGAGCAACAAGAGCGCCAGCCTCGTCGATCTCGGCGACGGCATCGGCTGCGTGGAGTTCCACGCCAAGATGAACGCGCTCGACGAGGGCATCGGCACCATGCTGAGCGACGCGGTCGACATCGCGGCGCGGGGTGACTTCCGCGCGCTGGTCGTGGGCAACCAGGGCAGCAACTTCTCGGCCGGGGCCAACCTGTTCGTGATCCTGGCGCTCGCCGGGCAGAGCAAGTGGGACGAGCTCGACGCGTTCGTGAACTCGTTCCAGCAGACCATGATGAAGCTGCGGCACTCGCCGGTGCCGGTGGTGGCCGCCCCGTTCGGGCTCACGCTCGGCGGCGGGGCCGAGGTCACGCTGGCCGCGAGCGCGGCGGTGGCCGACGCGGAGCTCTACATGGGGCTCGTCGAGGCCGGCGTGGGCCTGGTCCCCGCCGGCGGTGGCCTCAAGGAGATCGCCCGCCGCGCGTCGGCGTGGGCCAGCCTGGTGCCCGACGGCGATCCCTACCCGTGGCTGCGCCGCGGGTTCGAGAGCGTGGCCCAGGGCAAGGTCGCCACCTCCGCGTTCGAGGCGCGCGGCCTCGGGTTCCTGCGGCCGACCGACGGCATCGTGTTCAACAAGCGTCGCGTGCTGGCCGAGGCCAAGCGCCGCGCGATCGGCCTGGCCGAGGCCGGCTACACCCCGCCGGATCCGCACGAGCCGATCACGGTGATCGGAGCGCGCCAGGGCGCCAACTTCCTGATGGGCGCGCTCCAGTTCGAGTGGGGCGGCTACGCCAGCGAGCACGATCGACTGATCGCGCAGAAGGTCGCACACGTGCTCACCGGTGGCATGCGCCCGGTGCCAGGCACCATGACCGCGCAAGCGCTGCTCGATCTGGAGCGCGAGGCCTTCGTCAGCTTGGCCGGCACGCAGAAGACCCGCGACCGCATCGCGCACATGCTGAACGTCGGCAAGCCCCTGCGGAACTAGCCAGCCCCAAGGTGGCCCACTCCTCACTCTCCAAAGGATTTCGATCATGACTCAGCTGAAGGAAGCCGTCCTCGTCGCTGCGCGCCGCTCCCCGGTCGGGCGGGCCCTCAAGGGCACGCTGGCCAATACCCGCCCCGACGACTTCGCCATCGAGGTGCTCACCAAGACCCTCGCCTCCGTCCCCGGGCTGCCGCTCGCCGAGATCGACGACGTGGTGCTCGGGTGTGCGATGCCCGAGGCCGAGCAAGGCCTCAACGTCGCCCGCGTGATCGGGCTGCGCGCGGGCCTGCCCGTGTCGAGCTCCGCCCAGACCATCAACCGCTTCTGCTCCTCGGGCCTCCAGGCGATCGCCACCGTGGCCGAGCGCATCATGGTCGGCGCCGTCGACTGCGCAGTGGCCGGAGGCGTGGAATCGATGAGCATGGTGCCGATGGGCGGCAACAAGGCCGTGCTCAACCCGGTGGTGATCGCCGAGCAGCCCGACCTCTACATCTCGATGGGCCTCACCGCCGAGAACGTGGCCCGCCGCTTCGAGGTGAGCCGCGCCGACCAAGACGCGTTCGCGCTCGAGAGCCACCGCCGGGCCGCGGCCGCCGCAGCGGCGGGCAAGTTCACCGAGATCATCCCGGTGACCTCGGTCGAGGGCAAGGTGCTGTCGGCCGACGAGGGCCCGCGCGCGGACACCAGCGCCGAGGCCCTGGCCGGATTGCGGCCGGTGTTCCACGTGAGCGGCACGGTCACGGCCGGCAACTCCTCGCAGATGAGCGACGGCGCCGCGATGGCCGTGGTGATGTCGGCCGAGCGCGCCAAGGCCCTCGGGCTCACCCCGATCGCCCGCTACGTGGGCTTTGCCGTGGCTGGCGTCGCGCCCGACGTGATGGGCATCGGACCGATCGAGGCGATTCCCAAGGTGCTGCGCCAGACCGGGCTCTCGCTCGCCGACATGGACGTCATCGAGCTCAACGAGGCCTTCGCCTCGCAGTCGCTGGCGGTGATCCGCAAGCTGGGCCTCGATCCTGCCAAGGTGAACATCAACGGCGGAGCGATCGCGCTGGGCCACCCGCTCGGCTGCACCGGGGCCAAGCTCACCGCTACCGCGTTGGCGGAGCTGCACCGTCGTAGCGGCCGCTACGCCATGGTCACGATGTGCATCGGCGGGGGCATGGGCGCGGCCGGCATCTTCGAACGAATGTAGGCACGGGGCCGCTCGCGAGCAGTCGCTCGCGCGAAGTACTCGATCGCAAGAAGTACTCACAATCACCGATCGTTCTTCGCTCGATGGAGTAGGCTAGATCCAGGGCCGCTGCATGGAGCCGCGCATCCACCCTCGAACCGAGCCGTATCGCGGCGCCCCCACCCCGGGGGTGCCGACACGCGTGGACGATGACTCCGAGCCGCGCCGGATCGGGATGGACGGTCCGGTGCGCGCAGGTGATCGCATTGGTCGCTACGTGGTGCGCAACCGCCTGGGGCGCGGGGGCATGGGGGTCGTGTGGGGTGCCTACGATCCCGTGCTCGGGCGCCGCGTCGCGCTCAAGCTCGTGCTTCACCGCGATTCCGCCGAGGCGGTCGAGATCCAGGTCGACGAGCGGCTGCGGCGTGAGGCGCAGGCGCTCGCTCGCCTCTCGCACCCCAACGTGGTCTCGCTCTACGACGTGGGCACCTGCGAGCACGGCGACTACCTCGCGCTCGAGCTCGTGCCCGGTGTGGACCTCCAGCAGTGGCTGCGCACCAAGACCCGCAGCTGGCGGGAGATCGTGGAAGTGTTCTTGCTTGCGGGGCGGGGGCTGGCCGCAGCCCACGTCGCAGGGCTGATCCACCGCGACTTCAAGCCGGCCAACGTGATCGTGGGACCCCAGAGCCACGTGACGGTGGTCGACTTCGGCTTGGCCCGCAGCGCCGAGCTCGATACCACGCTCGGCGCCGGCGCCGGCGGGCCGTCCGCCGAAGCCGGCGCCAATGCCAACGCACCCGCGAGCCTTCGGCCGTCCGGCGATGCGATCGCGACGCGGGCGCTGCTGTCGACGCGGCTCACCGGCACCAACATGATCGTGGGCACGCGCGGCTACATGGCCCCCGAGCAGCTGCTGGGCCTCGTCGTGGGTCCGCGCTCCGATCAATTCTCGTTCTGCGTGGCGCTCTACGACGCGCTCTACGGGATCCGCCCGTACCCCGGCAAGAATGCGGTCGAGACCGCCACCGCCTACGCCCGCGGGGTGATCACCGAGCCCAGCGATCGCAAGGGCGTGCCCGCGCGGGTGCACCAGGTGCTGCTGCAGGGCCTGAGCATCGAGCCCGACGATCGCTTCGCCTCGATGGACGCCCTGCTCTCCAAGCTGCGCCGCGCGATGCCAGGCCCCCGCAAGCGGCTGATGTTGGTGGCCGCGCTGCTCGCCACCGCGACCGCCTCGTGCGGGGCGGGAGCGTGGGCGCAGCGCGCGTGGGGCGACACGACCGCGGCCCGCGAGAGCGGTGGTGAGCGTGAGCGTGCCGTGAGCGATCGCGACGGCCGCTTCATCGAAGCCAGCGAGTGATCGTGCCGCAGCGCGGGCGACGGCGAGGCTCGCGGCGCTCGTATCCCTTATGCTACGCCCATGATCCGCAGCACGGCTCTCCGCTTGGCGCTCACGCTCGCAACGATCGGGCTCGGGTGCTCGATGGCCGAGTCGACCTCCACCGGCTCGGTGGCCTCGGCCGACTCCACGGCCGAGAGCCTGCCCGATCGCGACTCTGCGCTGGCGCATCGCCTCGTGGAGCAAGAGGGGGCGATCTTGCTCGACGTGCGCACCCGCCAGGAGTTCGCCGACGGCCACATCCCGGGCGCCATCAACATCCCGCACACGGAGATCGGGGCGCGCATGGACGAGATCGTGGCGGTGGCGGGAACGCAGGACGATACCGCGATCGTGGTCTACTGCCGCACGGGCCGGCGCGCTGGGCTCGCCAAGGAGCTCCTCCTGCGCCGTGGTCCGTGGCCCGTGACCAACCTCGGTGGCATGTCCGACTGGTAGGCCGCTGCACGCCGCGCCGACTCGTGGCATCATGTGCCGCCTTCGCCGCCCATGGACCCCTACGGTCAGCCACTGCCGATCCAGTGCCCGCAATGCGGAGCCGCCGCGCCGTTTCGCGGGGCTGCGGTCTCGCTCGTGTGCGAGTTCTGCGACAGCACGGTCGTGCGCACGGGCGTCGACGTGAAGCTCATCGGCAAGGTCTCGGCGCTCGTGGACAATGGCTCGCCCATCATCCTCGGCAGCCGCGGGCGCCACCGGGGCACGCCGTTCGAGGTGGCCGGGCGCCTACAGGTCTCGTACAGCCGCGGCACGTGGAACGAGTGGTTCATCGAATTCGCCGACGGCACCAGCGGCTGGCTCGCCGACGCGCAGGGCCAGTTCAGCATCGTGCGCGCCAAGGACCCGGCGATCGTGGCCAATCGCGTGCCGCCGTTCACGGACTTGCAGGTGAACATGGTGCTCGTGATCGACGGCGTGGAGTCCGTCGTCGTGGATCGGCGGGGCGCGGCCTACAAGGGTGCGGAGGGGATCCTGCCGTTCGAGGCGGAGCCTGGCTTGGTGTTCTACGGCGCCGACCTGCGCGGCTTCGACGGTGAGTTCCTCTCGCTCGACTACGGCAACGACCCCCACCACGCGAGCCCGGTGCCGTACGTGGGCGAGGCGATCGAGCTGGCGGCGGTGGGGCTGCACCCGCTGCGGCAATTCGAAGGCTGGCGCTTCACCGGGTGGCAGGGCCAGCCCGGCCAGCCCGGCCAGCCCGGTCCCCCCCACAGAGGGGCGCGTAGGTAGGTAGATGGATCCGCAGGCGCAGCACGGCCCGCGCAAGCTGTTTCGCGAGCCGGCCCAGACCGAGAGCGTGCAGTGCCCCGCGTGCGGCGGGCCGATCACGTTGCGGGGCTTCGGCGCGGTCGCGCAGGTCTCGTGCCCCTACTGCGGCTCCGAGCTGCAGCCGCAAGACAGCGGCCCGCTGCGCCTCTTGCAGCAGGTGCAGCGCCAGCGTCAGACTTCGACGCTACCGCTCAATGCTCGCGGCACGCTCGACGGCCACGAGTGGGAGATCATCGGCATCGTGTGGCGGCAGTGCGTGGTCGAT
>JBFIJN010000318.1:0-10087 GCA_041600735.1 Nannocystaceae bacterium | reverse complement strand
TTCGACTGGAACCGCCCATGAGCCCGCACTGGCATGCCCTGGTGAGCTTCGTGCACATCGTAGGGGGCGGGGTGTGGATCGGGGCGGTCGGCTTCAACGTGCTCGTGCTCCACCCCCGCGCCGAGCGCTTCTTCGCCGAGCCAGGGCAGTTCGAAGACTTCGTGTTCACCGTGGTCTCGGGGATGCGCTGGTGGGTGGTCGCGGGGATGCTGGCGCTCGGGGGGGCGGGGCTCGAGCTGCTGCGGCTGCGCTCGCTGGCGCTCGATGGCGTGCTGTGGGCCAAGCTGGGGCTGCTGCTGACCACCGCGGTGCTGTTCGCCGTGCTCTCGTGGCGGATGTGGCCGGCGCGCGTGCTCGCGACCGCGGCCGAGCTGGCCGGGCTACGCCGACGCTTCACCCGGGTAGGTGTCGCGATGGTGGGCTGCAACCTGCTCAACGTCGCGCTCGGGGTCTGGCACCACGCGCTGCGGTGAAGCTGGCCTCTGTGCTGATTTCCCCGATAACCGGGCAGAACTCCCCGGGGCGATCCTCCCCGGGGAGATCCTCCCCGGTTCGAGCTCCTGCGGGTCATGCACACCCTCCAGGTTCTCGGGCCCGGGTAAGAAAATAGCGTGCTCGAAATTACCGGATTGACATCTCGGTACCGGCATCGTATCCAACTCAACGGCTGTGCCAAGCGGAGGCCAGAACCCCGGGGGTACGGGGCTGGCCAATTACGCGCTCGCATTCAGCCATTCGACCACGCGTGCCGGGAGATGGCATCGCGCGGCGAGTGGGCGATCAGAGCTCCTCATGCTCTTCGCGCGCAACGCTCGTCACACCTTCACAGGATGCAAAGGGTAACGGGACAAGATGACTCATTGGGGATTCTCGACGAAGTGGAAGCGAATCGTGGCGATCACCGCACTGGCGGTCGGCCCCGCGTGTATGGACGGAGAAGAAGAGGGAAGCAGCCGTAGGCCGCTCCTCGGGGACGAAGGCGACAACGGTGGGCGGCCGGCCACCCCCGTGACCGGAATGACGACCTACGATCGCTCCGCGGCGGTGCCCGGCTTTGCCGTGAGCATCTCGCTGGGCGGCGAGTCGGGCGAGGACGTGGAGCTCGACTGGTCGAGCACCGGCTTCTCGGGCGATGTGATCGTGTACCGCTCCGCGGACCCGAGCGCGCTGCTCGACATCACCGTCGGCGGTCCGGTCCCCGCGGGGGTCGAGGCCACCCCGCTCAGCGGCACGCTGAGCTACACCGACGTCGACGCGGCCAGCCACACCGTGGCGACCCCGCACTACTTCTACCGCGTCGCGCGGGTGGGCCAGGGAGGCCAGGGCGGCGGCTCGGGCGAGGCCGCATACCTGCGCTCGCAGGCCGCCGGTCCCCCGTGGGGCCAGAACACCAACGAGCAGGCAATGGACATGCAGTTCGGCGCCGGGGCCTGGGACGATCTCCGCTACGAGACGGTCGACGTCGGCAGCCTGCTCTCCTCGCAGTACTCGTTCATCTACATGGAGGGCGGGGACTCCAACGCCAACGAGCTCGAGGTGTTCCTCGCCAACAACATGATCGATCTCGAGGAGTGGGTCGACGGGGGTGGCGCCCTGTTCCTCAACTCTGCGCCCAACGAGGGCGGCAACCAGAGCTGGGGGTTCGGCGGCGTCACGCTCAACTATTACGACTTCCCCACCGACCCGGGCCACGCGGTCGATCCCAGCCACGCGATCTGGAACGGGCCATTCACGCCCACGGCCACGCAGTTCACGGGGAGCTACTATGCCCATGCCACCGTGAGCGGGCCCGGGCTCGTGCCGCACATCCTCGATGCCGACGGCGGCTACCCCAACCTGGCCGAGCTCGACTGGGGTCTGGGTCACGTGATGTTCGGCGGGCTCACCACCTCGAACTTCTGGGGACCCCCGGACGAGGCGCTGAACCTGCGCGCGAACATCATCGACTACGTCGCCGGTGGCGGCGGGGCCACGGGGCCGCAGCTGTCCACGATGGTGATGAAGACCACCACGGCCACGTACCCGGGCTTCAACCGCTTTGGTCTGTGCATGCTCGACGGGCCTTCGAATGCGTCGGACATCTACGCGCAGTTCGACGGCGTGCTGGCCGTGCACCAGTGGAATGCGTACACGCAGAGCTACATGAGCTGGACGCCGGGGAACGGCACGCCCGACTATCCGCTGCTCTATGGCTCGGCCGTGGTGGCCCAGCTCGACGGCGAGGCCGCGGCCTACCACTCGCTCGTCGGCGTGGTGCCGACCACCGAGGCGCTGGCCGTGAGCGGTCAGCCCGGCTACAACTGGACCACTCTCCCCGTCTTCTACAACGGTCCCACCAGCACGGACTACTGGCTGAGCGTGGCCGGCTACTGGGGCGTCGGCCAGTGGCACAACGACACGCAGAGCTCGCAGTTCGACTGGAACGACCCCGGCTACGATCCGTTCGAGATGGAGCCGTGCGGTGCGTACGACCTGTACCTGCCGAACAACGCGTGCGTGAGCAACGGGGACTGCGGCGAGGATCAGTTCTGCTTCTTCGTCGAGCCCGCCTCGTGCGGCGAGGTGGCGGCCGGCCTGTGCTTCCCCACCCCGCTCGGCTGCGAGGAAGTGCCCGAGAGCCCGGTGTGCGGCTGCGACGGCGAGACCTACGCCAACCAGTGCGAGGCCGAGCTCGGCGGCGTGGCCACGCGGCGGCCCGAGGGCGAGGTCCCGTGCAACGTGCAGCCGGTCTGCGGCGACGGCAACGTCGACCCGGGCGAGCAGTGTGACGGCGGCAACCTGGCCGGTGCCACCTGCGTCTCGCAGGGCTTCGTGGGCGGCTCGCTCGGCTGCACCGAGGAGTGCACCTACGACACCTCGAGCTGCGTGCCCCAGGGCGGCGGCGGCGGTGGCTTCGAGTGCGTCGAGGAAGACATCGGCTCTGCCGTGGGCAACGCCGTGACCTCGGGCTCCACGGTCGGCGAGGACGAGGATCTCGCGCAGCCGTGCGGCGCGGGGGGAGTGGATCACGTGATCCACTTCGTCGCGCCCAGCAACGGTACGTACGAGTTCAACATGATCGGCTCGAGCTACGACACCGTGCTCTCGCTACACGCGGAGTGCGGCCAGGCGGCGCTCACCTGCAACGACGACTGGTATGGTCTACAGTCTCGCGTCGATCTGTCGATGACCGCGGGGCAAGAGGTCCTGATCGCCGTGAGCGGCTACGCCGGCGGCACGGGCAACTGGGTGCTCAACATCATCAGCGGAGAGCCCGGCTTCTGCGGCGACGGCAACATCGACCCGGGTGAGCAGTGCGACAGCGGCAACCTCGGTGAGGCCTCGTGCGCATCCGAGGGCTACGCCGGCGGCGAGCTGGGCTGCAACGCAGAGTGCACCTACGACACCAGCGGCTGCGTGCCGTACGGCGGCGGCGGTGGCGAGTCCTGCGAGAGCGGCAACGACCCGTACACCGGCTCCGAGTGGGTCGTGTGCACCGCAGACCAGAACCAGGCGTGGATCTCCCACTCCAACGCAGGCGGCGGGAACTACCACCCGCAGCTGATCTGCGAGTCGCTGGGCTACGCCGGCTACGGCTCCTACGGTGGCACCTGCGGCAACGTCTGCGGGTACTGCGAGGGTCCGACCTCCTGCGAGGCCCCCGGCAACCAGAACTTCGACGGCGCGGGTGACTGCGGAAGCGACGAGGGCGGCCCGGTGCTCTGCTACACCGTGATGTGGCAGTGCTTCGGCGGCTTGCCTTCGTAGCTCGCGCTCGAGCTCACGGCCGCGGCCGTGAATGAACAACAGGCGGTGGCTCGGATCGAGATCCGGACCACCGCCTTCGCTCGTGCGGCTGTGCCTAGCACAACGAGAATTCGTATCGGGCTTTCCACCAAGTCCGCCTCGATCGCGCCCCAGGCGACAGCGACTGTGCAACGGTCTTGGCCATGCTGCGAACTTGGCCCTCCCTCATCGCGCTCGCGCTCGCCGTCCCCGCTCCCGCAGCGCTCGCGGCCCCGCTCCCGCAGCCCAAGCACCCGGTGGAGCCCATGCCACCCGTGAATTTGCCCGGCGGAGGCAAGGCTCCGCAGGCGAAGCCGGCGATCCCGATTCCGACCGCGCCCAAGTGCTGGAGTCACACCGTGGGGCTCCCCGACCTCGAGATCGGCGCGCTGCTGCTCGATACCGTCGGCTCCTCGGCCAGCGGCGGAGCGGCAGGCTTCGAGTGGAAGGTGTGGACGCGGGTGGTGGGCGCGGGCAAGGGGATCTCGATCCACGGGGTCGTGGAGATCACCCACGAGCAGACGGGCCGACGCTTCGTGCGACACGCGGAGTCGTGGACGCCCCTGCTGAGCGAGGATGACCCCTGTCGCGCCTACAAATTCCAGCCCGCGGCGTTCCGCGGCGGCGTGCAGGCGATGAGTGCTCGCGAGGGAACCCACCAGTTCCTCGGTGACGACGGCAAGAGCCTGCTCGAGTGCACGCAGAGCGCCGACGGGTTCGTGTGCGGCGCGATCCACTTCGGGGCCGCGCAGATCGACACCGAGCCGGCGACTGCCCGCTGCCCCGCGACGGTGGAGCTCAACGAATTCACGATCTCGATTCCCGCCACCACCCACATGGCTGGGGGCAGCGCGCTCTCGGGGCGCACCCGCACCCAGCTCGATGCCACCGTGGCGATCTCGCCCGATGGACGCGACGTGCTGTTCGACGCCGACCTCGAGATCGCGGAGAAGGACGGCGACGGCACTCGCATGGTCGGGCGTGCGACCCGGACCGTCCGGCGACTCCGCGATCTATACCCGCGCTGCATCATCGCTTCGATCGAGACCCCCGCGGCCACTCACGCCGCACGCACCTCGAAGAAGAAGAAGCTGTGGACCTCGCCGACCACCTCGATCTCGCCCGGGGCCAAGGAGGGCCGGCTCGTCGAGCACGCAACGTGCGTCACGCACACTGCGGCCTCCGACGGTCCCGTCGGATGCTCCAAGGTGCGGGTGCGTCCCATCGTGGTGCGGCTCGCCCCCGCCCCCGACGCACCCGCGCCCGCGGGCGGCGAGGGGCCGATCTAGGGGGTGTCCCTCATTGCCACGTGAGTGGGGAACGCCGTCAGCGGGCCGCAGGGCAAGGCGCGAGGAAAGAGTTTGTCGGGTACAAGTGACTGACGAGCAACGCGGCAATGCGGCCCGGGGGCGGTGTTACCCGCTCGCGTGGCAATGAGGGACACCCCCTAGAGCTCCCGCGGGGGAGCGACGCCGTATTGAATCCGCTCCTACCCCGCTTGGAAGACTCACGATCGACGAGTTAGCGCTTGCGCGCCTCGTCGTCGTGGTCCAAGCATGCCTACCCATGCTGATTCGACGGCGAAGGTTCATGCATGCGCTCGGCTCCTCGGGCCTGGCGCTGGGCGCTCTGTCCGGCTGTCGCGACGAGGCGCCGCCGACCGGTGCCGACGCGTCGAGCTCCGGCTCCGACGGCGGCTCGGGCTCGAGCGGGATGCCGCCCGGCAGCTCGTCGGGCCTCGACTCGAGCGGCAGCAGCGGGAGCAGCGGGAGCGGGAGCAGCGAGGAAGGCACGAGCACGGGCGAGCCCGTCGAGTGCACCGCCGCCTGGTGGCTGTGTGACAACTTCGCCCCGGTCGAGGAGCACGAGGCCTTCGATCTCGAGGTGGTGGGCACGCTCCCGCCCGAGCTCGAGGGGCTCTACCTGCGCAACGGGCCCAACCCGCTCTCGGGCGAGTCGGGGCACTGGTTCCTCGGCGACGGCATGGTCCACGGGGTTCGTCTCGCGCGCGGGCAGGCGCAGTGGTACCGCGCGCGCTACATCCAGACCGACGTGCTGGGCCAACCGCTGCGACCGGGCGCGTTCCCAGGCCTCGCCGATCACACCGCGAACACCAGCGTCGTCGCCCACGCCGAGCGGCTGCTGTGCATGGCCGAGACCGGCATTCCCTACGAGCTCTCGCCGTCGGACCTCTCCACGCTGGGGACCTACGACTTCGCCGGCCAGCTCGACGGGGCCATGACCGCGCACCCCAAGCTCGACCCCGAGACCGGCGAGCTGCTGTTCTTCGGCTACGACATCCTCGCCTCGACCGCCACCTATCGCCAGGTGGAGCCGGGTGGAGCGCTCGTGCGCAGCGAGACGATCGAGCTCCCCGCGCCCGTGATGATGCACGACTTCCAGGTCACGCCGACCCACGTCGTGTTCATGGACATGCCGGTCGTCTTCGATCTCGCGCTCGCGATCGCCGGCAGCGCGTTCCCGTTCGCCTGGCGCCCGCGCAACGGCGCTCGCATCGGCGTGATGCCGCGCGCGGGCACCGGGGCCGACGTGATGTGGTTCGATGTCGATCTAGGGTTCGTGTTCCACACGTTCAACGCCCACCACGACCCGCGCAACCCCAGCCGCATCGTGCTCGACGTCGCCTGGTACCCGGAGATCTGGGTGACCGGCCCCGAGGAGGTCGGAGACGCGGGCGTGCTCACCCGCTTCACGCTCGACCTGGACACCGGCCTCGCCACCCGCGAGGCGCTCGACGATCGCGACATCGACTTCCCCATGATCGATCCGCGCCGCCAGGGCCTGCCCTACCGCTACGGCTACGCCCTCTCCACCAACGGCCTGGGCCTCCCCTTCCGCAGCATCGTCAAGTACGACCTCACCCGTGGCACCCGCACCGAGCAAACCCTCGACGGCCTCTACGTCGACGAGCTGCGCTTCGTGCCCGCCGCTCCCGACTCCGCCGAGGACGAGGGCTGGCTGCTGGGCTTCGCCTACGATCCCCGCACCGAGCGCAGCCAGCTGCTCGTGCTCGACGCGAGTGATGTGACCGCCGAGCCCGTGGCGCGGGTGATGCTGCCGCGACGCGTGCCGCATGGGTTCCACGGGCTGTGGGTCGCGGGGGCCTGAGCTCGCGAGCGGGGCGAGCTCACCCCTCGTCCAGCGTGTCCCGCGGATCCACCGGCTCGCGGCGTGCGAGCGGCCGCAGCCCAAGCTCGCTCTCGATGATCCGCATGGCCACGTCTGATGGCACTCCGAGCAACGTGGCCGTGGCGGAGACGAGCGGCGACAAGGCTAGCGGATCGATCTCTGCCAACATCCGCCACTTCGACCCGTCGCGGTGGATCAACCTCAGTGCTTCGTCTAGCCGTGCGCGCAGTCGTTGCGTCATCTCGCGCTCAGGACTGCAAGTCCGCTTGCTCCGGCGCGGCGCGACAGCGCAGTCGATTCTCGCAACCAGACGCGCCCGAGTGCCACACCAGGTCCTCCGCGATCTGGCGCTCGATCGCAGTCGCCACGAATCCGGCGAGCGTGACCATGCTGCCTTGTACGATCACCAAGATCTCATCTGCATCGAGGTGCTCGCCGAGCAGCTCGAGGATCGCAAACGTCCCCACGGGATGGACCGGCGACACCGGCGTCGCCCCCCACACGACCCGCATGATGTGCGCCGCAGGTGCCTGACTAACGACCGGAGAAGCTGACTCGTGCATCGACGTACAGGTAGTGCATGCGTCATGCCCGAAACGGCGACGGACACGGATCGGCGCGAGAGCGTGGCGTAGCTCCGTCTCCGCGAGGTCTCGACGTGGAGAGCCGCCGGATTCCACGTGGGGCACGTTGGCGCGGCGGGTCGATGCACCACGGGCGAAGCGCAGCGGCGGAGCGCACGCCGTCAGCTCCGGGCGCGCGCGCCGGCGAGGCGATCGTACGTGCGCTGCAGGTGCTCGGTGAGCAGCGCGACGTCTTGGCGGGTGTTCTGGATCTCGTTCCAGCGCCGCCGGTTGCCGGGGATCTTCCACGTGCCCTGCGTCCACGCGCAGGCCGGCGCAACGGTCGCGAGCCCGGCGGCAAAGTCGGCTTGCTTGGGCAGGCCGCGGCGCGGGTGCTTCACCACGAGATGGTCCATCAAGTTGCCGACCGCGACGATGCCGGCTCCGTGCATCAGGCGCGAGTGGCGAGGGTTGCCGCCCCAGGCCGCGGGGAACGCTTCCTTCACTGCGCCCCAGAACGCGTAGAGGAGCGCGAGCATGCCGTTCACGTCGGCGGCTCGATCGTCGCTGCCGCGGAAGCGGAACAGCGAGCCGTCGCTCACGCTGTTGCCGAGCATCTTGAGCATCGAGTTGTCCTTGATCACGCCCTCGGGTGAGGTGGGCGTGCGGACGAGGCGGTAGAGCGGCGAGCGATCGTCGTGCACGAGCCGCTCGAGCAGCTCCGCCGGCAGCCTCCGCTTGTGCAGCGGCGTCGGCAGCCGCGCATCGGTGCTCGGCAGCAGCTCGTAGAGCAGCCCCTTGGGCAGCGGCTTGGTCGAGTTGACCAAGATGAACTGCTCGGTCTGCTTGCGTACGTCGTCGGTGATGAACGCGTTGACGAAGATCGGGAACGCGTCGATGTGGGCCTCGCGGATCGCCGCGAGCCGCTGCTGCCCATCGACCACGAAGCCCGCGCGCGGCGAGCCGTTCGAGGCCAGCGGAATGCGCAGGCGGCCCGCGCACGCCTGCCCGGTGCGGCGCACCTTGGGGTCGTCGGGCAGGAACTTCACGCGGGTGTTGAACGCGATCACGATCCCGTTGGGGATCATCGGCGATGGCGTCTCGAGGTAGCTGCGGATCTCCTCGATGTGCGAGTAGACCTCCGGGCGCTGGTAGCCGAGCAGGCTGGTGCCGTCGGTGCGCTTGAGCCGGGAGATCGCCGCGAACTCGGGCACGCGCTTTCCATCGACCGCGAACGTGTAGAGGCGCTGCCCCTTGGACTGGCGCACCTCGATGGCGGGCACGGTGATCTCTTCGGCGGGCATGGTCACGGGCACAGGCGTAGCGCTTCTTGCTGGGCCGCCGCACGCGGGCGGCTCTGGGTCGGCAGCTCGCGACCGAGGCGGCGTTGGATGCGGTGATAGAACACCCACACGTTGTGAAATCCGCGTCGGCGGTTGCGCTCGGCGCCGCGGAACAGGATCACGTGGTGGCCGAGGGCCTTGCAGACATCGCAGCCACACTCTCGCCAGGGTGCCGCCTCGAGCGTCTCGCGGTACGCCTCGGCGCGGCTGCGCGCGGGTGGAGGGCTGTGGATCGTCTCGTACTCGAGCAACGCGTCGAGCACCGGCTTGAGCTTGCGCTTGCCCGCGTCGAACTCCCCGAGCAGCCGCAGACACTTTTGCTCGGCCTTGCGCGCCCGATCTTGATCGACCTCACCCGAGCGAATGCGGCGCTCGAGCTTCGCGTTGCCCTGCACCTGTGGCACGCGTAGCGCCGTATAGGTGCGATCGAGCGTGTAGTAGTTGTCCTTGTCGTCCTTGAAGGCCTGACGCAGCGGCGACGTGCTGTCGAAGCTGGCTACCCCGAGCGATTCGAATGCCGAGATGTGCTCGATGCGGGTCACGCCGAGCAGGTGCAATCGCGTGGTGGGCTTGCGAGCCTCGCCGACGGCTTGGACCACCTCGACCAAGCCAGGGGTCTTGAGCGGCACCAGGCCTCCCACGGCGATGTAGTCGTAGCCGATCTTCTGCAGCGCCTTGACCGACTTGGCGTAGGACTTTGGGCTCCAGCCCTGGGCCACGCCCATCGGCTTCCAGCGCAGCTTCCCGGCCTTGTGCGCGCGCCAGAAGTCGCGCGCCAGATCGAGGGTGAGCTCCTGGCGCTCGCGGACCTCCTTGGGCACGCCGTCCTTGCCGAACAGCTTGTCGTCCCAGTCGGGGCGATGGTCGAGGATGATGTGGTCGACCGAGATCCCGTAGTCGAACCCGCAGCCCTCGTAGAACGCGATCACGTCCTCGATGGAGAACGGCGGGGTCTTCTCCTTCACGTAGGTGAACGCCCCGCAGTCGCCCATGAGCTCGAGGTGGCGCGAGCGCGGCGACGTGAGGCGAAAGAAGTCCTTCGCCCCCTCGCGAAGCAAGCGCAGCCGCTGCGACTGCGCGTAGCGACCCGCGCCGCCACCGATGGCCTCGACGATGCCCTTCGAGAGGAGCACGCCGTCGTAGGCCGGCTTGGAGAAGACCTCGTGCGCGTAGAGGTCGTCGCGCTGGCGGATGCGATCGGGCGAGCGAGTCTCGCGGACGAAGTCGAAGCTCGGGTCGACGAGATCCTGCGCGTCGGGGAGGAAG
>JBFIJN010000317.1:0-10109 GCA_041600735.1 Nannocystaceae bacterium | reverse complement strand
TCATCGTGCCGCTACTCATCTGTGACGGAGGCAAGGACGCATGCGAGCACAAGACCTAGAACCGGAGCTGGAACAGCTCCTGCTGCGGCTGGTGCCCGATCTCGAGCGCGCATGGAAGGGCGCCACCGAGGACGAGATCGACAGGATCGAGGCGATTGCTGGACAGCCGCTGCCCCGGTTCTACCGGTGGTTCCTGCTGCGCATGGGGCACGAGATGGGGCCGATCGCGTATCCGAGGCTCGACTTCACCGCGCCCAAGGTGCTCGAGTGCTATCGGGAGGGGTTGTTCAGGCCGAACCCGCGGTTCCTGATGATCGGTCACGACTCCGACGTGGGGATGCCGCTGCACGTGCTTTACGATTTCGACCACCCCGCGAGGGACGACGCGCGGGTGACCAAGCGCCACGCGCTGGGCGGCGATGTTCACGACCAGTTCGAGACGTTTCGCGAGATGATCGCGTGGGGCGAGGTGATGGCGCGCAGCGTGAGCGCACGGCCGCAGCGGTGCATCGGCATGTTCTCCGACGCAGGTGGCGATGTGCTCGCGCACCTCGACCCCGTGATGAAGAGCCTCGGGTTCGAGGCGCCGATCCCCACGGGGCGATCCTGCGCCGTCTATCACAGCGCCGACGCGGGCATGGTCACGTCTGCCTCGGTGGGCGAGGAGCCCAAGCACCACGCGTTTCGCCTCGGTGGCCCCGATGCAGGTCGCCTGCGGCGGATCCTCGGGGAGATCGCGACCGAGACCTCGCTCGAGCTCGAGATCGACGAGTGGGCTCCGCGGCTGCCTGGGTGAGCGCGGAGGGCTCGTTGGCGGAGGCCTTCTTGGTCGCGGGCTTGGTCTTGGCTCTCGAGGTCGTCGCCATCGCGCTCGGCCTCACTTTCGATCCTCTCGCGGGGTTTGGTCGCCCCGCCCGCAGTGTCGCCTAGTGTCGACTTGGCACCGCGCCAGCACCGGCGCACAATCGCGAAGCGATGGGACCACGGTCGAGCTGGGGATTGTTGCTGCTGCTTGGCTGTCGACCGAGCGAGGCGGAGATCCCCGCACGGAGTGAGGCGAGCGACCGCGGCACGCCGGTGTCTCCGGTGCGGCTGGCGATCACCAACCATGACGACACGCCGCTCGCGTGCGATGCCATCGTCGCCGAGCGGGCGGCGCGGCTGGGCTTTGCCGCGCTCGCCGAGGTCACGCCGCCCAAGGACTTCCTCGCGGGCTGCGATGCGAGCGCGGCCCGCTGCGGCACGCTGCCCATCCCGGACGAGCTTCCCCCGCCGACCCGCTGCACCGTGACCCTGCGCGAGAACCTGCTCGTGGTGGAGCGACCCGCGGGCAACGACGCGATACGCGGGTTCGAGGTGTGGCTCGATCGCTCGATCACCGCTGCGGAGGCGCCGGAGCTGAATCGGACCAGCGCGAGCGCGGTGACCATCGACGGCAAGGTCGTCACGCTCGCCGGCATCACCAACCGAGCGATGCACGAGCACGGCGGCGACGCGGCCCAGATCGGCCACATGATGGTCGCGGTGGACAATCCCACCGGGCGCACGCTCGCCTTCACCGTGCTCGGCATCGAGTGGCTCACCGATCATTCCTGCGGCCTGCCGAGTGAGGTTCGCGCGCTGCCTGCGGTGATCCGCACACTTCCGCGCGAGCTGCCGCCGGGGCGCAGCGAGCTCGAGATCATGTTCGACGACCAAGGCGCCTATCAGGCCCACTGTGATCGCTTCGCGAGCCGCGCGCAGCTACGCATCGAGGGGCAGGAGATCGCGGTGACCGTCGAGCACGAGGTGACCCGCGAGGAACCGCTCCGCGAGTGACCGAAGACGCTTGGATCTGAGGCGCTAGACCGCACGCGAGCGCGCCGAGCTGGCCACAGCCAGCTCGGCGCGAGATCGGCCACGTTGGACCGCCGTCAGTCGCAGCGTATCGCGCCGAGGCCGAATGCACAGTCCAGCGCGGCGAACTCGAGGGAGTCCGCATTGTGCTTGGCCGCAAAGCCGTTGTTCTTTGCGCCAGCGATCACGTTGCTCGGCAGGCCGTTCACGCTGGTGAAATAGTCCCCTACCCCGATCCCGGCGTTGTGGGTGACCTCGTGCAGAATGGTCCCCGCACCCGAGGTCCACGGCTGGGAGTATAGCTTGGAGGGTGGGGTCCCCGCGAAGTAGGCCTTGTCGAAGTCCCAGAAGCGCCGTCTACAAATGCGGATGGTCGCGTAGCGATCCGGGGTGGTCCACGCGAGGTCCCCGCCGTCGACGCCGCAGTTCTTCCCAGTGGTGCGATGCTTGAGCGAGATGACGTCGCGCTTGAGCCGGTTGTGGGTGTACATCGCGGTGTAGCGGAGCTCCGACGTGCACGCCCAGCAGCCATACCCGGCAAACCAAGCCGAGAGGTTGTCCGCCGCGTAGTAGCGATTCCTGTTGTTGGCTCCCGCGGTCATGACCCAGGAGAGCTGCGAGCGCAGCGCCCCGGCTCGGCCCTGGGCACGACCCAACATCGTGCTCTCCATCGTCGTGCGGTGGTACTGGCTCCACCAGTTGACGTAGTTGGGCGTCTTCCAGCGCCCGCTACGATCAGTGCTGCTAAACGGCTGCGAGCCGGCGTAGACATACCCATTGCCGAAGGCCGTAGCATCGTCCCAGCGGCCGCCCATGTCCACGTTGACGAAGCGACCGAGGGCAGGGTCGAGCATGCGCGTGCCGGTCTCGTACAGGCCGATGCCGGCGTGCCACTCGAGCCCGGCGAACAGCCGCTCGACCCCTAGCGCGCTCGTGGAGGACGGCACGCCGCTCTGCACGAACGTGGGCTGGCCATAGTCGCCGTAGGCGATGCGCTCGTGCGTCCAGCCGCCGGTCATCGACTGGGCCACGGCCAAGATCGTGCTCCCCAGCCCGTCCTCGGCGAAGTAGGTGCGCTGGCCGCTACCGGCGTCGATGCGCAGCAGCACGTGCCCGTCGCGCGAGTCGTCGAACACGTAGTCGAAGACGTTCGTGTCGGTCACGTGCTCGACGTCGCGGGTGCCGAGGTACGCGCGACGGCGGGTCGAGACGAGCGGCGCCCCGCCTGCACCGGGCTTGGTCTCCGTCACCGTGTGGATCCGACCGAGCGCGTCGTAGGCGATGGCGGTGACGGTCGGGCCCACCGCATCGTGATCGGTGACCTCGACCAAGCGCTGGCGATAGTCGTAGACGTAGCTGCGATCCCGTCCGTCGCCGGTGATGGGCACGATCGTCTGCAGCGAGCCGGCTGCGTCGTAGGCCAGCGCCTCGCACGGCGTGGTGTCGTATTGATCGTCGAGCGGATCGACGGTGAACGTACCGTTGCAGCCCCCGGCCCGGCCCGTGACGCTGGTCCAGTTGCCGTTGGCGTCGTAGACGTAGGCCGCGTTCTCGGGCCCAGCCTCGGGATCGGCCCGCAGCGCGCTGGTGGTGCGCCCGACCGAGTCGTAGGCGAGCGTGCGCGAGCCGTGCCCAGCGAGGCTCGTGATCTGCTCGACCAGCCCATCGGGCTCGAGGCCGTAGCTCAGCGACTCCAGCGTGATGCCCCCCAGCTGGTGCACGAGCGAGCTCACCGCGCCGCTCGGGGCGTGCCCGAACGACGAGGCGAGGCCGGGCTCCGGGAACCACCGCGTCGCGACCGCGTCGGGGCCGCGGTGGCTCAGCACGGCCACGGTCGCGCCGTCGTGCTCGATCGAGGTGATGCGTCCGGCCGCGTCGCGCAGATAGTCGATCACCTCGCCGCTCGGCAGCACCAGCGTCTCGAGTTCGCCGTAGGCGTCGTAGCTGGCCTGCGTGGTGAGGCCGTTGATCGTCTCCTGTATCAGGTGCCCGAGGGAGTCGTACTTGCGCGACACACTCGAGTCGGCGTCGTTGGCCGCGACGAGGTGTCCCACGCCGTCGTAGGCGTGGGTCTCCCACGTGGTGGAGCCGTCCACCCCCGGCCCGGGGATCGTCGCCACGCTGGTGATGCGACCCAGCAGGTCGCGCGAGAAATCGATCTCGGTGCCGGCGGCGTCGACCTGGTGGACGAGGTCGCCGAACGCGTCGTGCTCGAACGACTCTGCGCTGCCGCCCGGGTAGGTGATCGAAGCCAGGCGGCCGCGGTCGTCGTAGGCGAAGGTCGTGGTGTGTCCCAGCGGGTCGGTGCGCTCGAGCAGGCGGCCGGTCTGGTCCCAAGTGGACGACACGCTCAGCGTCCCGATTACGCTTCCACTGCCCTCGCCGTCGTCGGTGAGCACGTAGTGGGTGCCGAGCTCGCGGCCGGCCGCGTCGTGGTCGCGGAGGATTGCATTGCCCGACGTGCCGGTGCCGCTGCGTCCGTCGGTCTCGCCGAGCTCGTTGCCGCGTGAGTCGTAGCGTCGCGTCCGCACCGCGCCGGTGGGCGAGACCTCGCCGACCTCGTCGTCGAGCCCGTCGAAGCTCACGTTCAGCGCGGAGATGGTCACGCCCTCGGGCCCGAGCCGGTGGCGCTCGCGATGAGTGGGGTAACCCTCGAGGTCACGGGTCACATGGGTCTCGTTGCCCACCGGATCCAGCATCGTCGAGGGGCGCCCCGCCGTGTCGTCGTAGCGGTATGTGACCGCTCCGCGCGCGTCGGTTCGTGCGTAGGGATGACCGCGCCCGTCGAGGAAGACCTCCTCGTTCACCCAGTCGAGGCCCGGCCCCGCCTTGGGGTCGAACCAGGCCGTGTGCGAGCCCGTGGCGCGGCCCGTGGGATCGAATGTCGACATCTCCACGGACAGCAGCACATTGGCGGTCGAGCCGGCCACGTCGACCCGCTCGCCCTCGACCTGTCGCGCGACCACTCGCCCGGCCGCGTCGTACACGGTGCGCGTCACGTTGCCCATCGGGTCGGTGATCGCCACCACCCGATCCCAGCCGTCGTACTCGGTCTCCCAGCGTCGCACCTGGCCCGAGCCCGCGTGCTCCTCGGCCACGACGTTGCCGTCGGCGTCGCGCGTGAGCGAGATCGTGAGCGCCGCGGCCGAGCCCTGGCCCTCGACTCGCGAGCGCTCGCCGCGACCGCCCCACGTGTAGTGCGTGGTCTCGGCCACGGTCTCGCCGGCCACCGCCGAGGCCGAGCGATGCACGATCATGTTCTGATTGCGGTCGTACTCGATCTCGGCCACACGCATCACCCCGGGCGCGATCTCGTCGCGGATCTCGACCTCGTTGCCGAACACGTCGACCACGTACTCGACGTCGATCGTGGGGTTGAGCGCATCGACCACGCCCTGGTCGTCCGTGTTGAGGTACGAGACCCCGACGAGCTCCATCATCGCGTCGTACCAGCGATCATCGTAGCTCCGCGTGCGAGAGTGCAGCGGTCCGTACTCGCGCACGATCTGGTCGGCCGCGTTGAACTCGCGCAGGGTCGAGTGACCGCCCGGATCGATGCGTTCGATCGAGCGCCCCAGCGCGTCGTAGACCCACTGGGTGGTGAGCTCCAGGCCGCCCACGTCTTCGGTCACGGAAGCCAGGTAGCCCTCCTGCACCCCGTCTGCGGTTCCGTAGAACATCCAGTGCGTGACCACGGCGTGGCCCATCGCATCGGTGGGCGCCACGTGCTCGATCTGCCGCCCCCGCGCATCGTAGCTCCACGCTTCGGCCTGGGCGGGGTCGCCGTTGGTCAGCGTGAGTCGATTGCCGTTGGCGTCGAAGGTCTGCTCGGCCCACACCAGCGTCGCATCGTAGATGTTGGTGGCGAATTGCGTGCCGGGGCGATCGTTGCCAAAGCGTGGATCGTACGTGTACTCCTGCACCGCCGCAGCTCCGCTCACGTCGACGACGCGCTCCTCCACGATGTTGCCCCGCCGTCGCGGGTCGCCGGACTCGTACTCGTACTCGCGCCGGGCTCCGCTCGGCTGCTGGATCGCCAGCACGTGGTGGTCTGCGTCGTACTCGAGCGTGGTCTCGAAGCTCGGTCCCGGCGGCAGGTTGCTGGTGATGGTGGTGGGCAGCAGGCGATCGGCGGGCTCGTCGTACACACGCTGCGAGACCTCGCGGTTGCCCTCATCGAACGTGTGCACCTGCACGAAGCCCTCGGGGTCGTTCACCCACGTCTGCAGGCCCACGCCACCGGTGGTGGCCACCAGCTGGTAGGTGAGCTGGTACAGACTGTCGGGCCCTCCATACGCCTGCTGCTCGAGGCGATCGAGCTCCAGCCCGCTGTCTCCGTACGTGTTGGCGATGATCGTGTCCCCGTTCGCGTTGGTGATCGTGAGCAAGTTGTGGTCGAGCGACGGATCCGCGCTGCCCACCGCATACGCATACGTGGTGGTGCGTCCCGCGGGGAAGTCGTTGCCGGTCGAGGTGCCCGTGATCGCGGGCAGGGTCACCGTCGCCAGGTCTCCCGCCGCGCCCGCGGGGTCTCCATCGGCGTAGTAGTCATACGTCACTTGCCGCCCGCTGAAGTCGGTCACCGAGGCGATGAAGCCGTCCGCGTCGTAGGCCACCGTGAACGGGCGATCGAGCGTGTCGGTGATCGTCACGAGCCGCGAGCTGGCGTCGTACACGAAGTGCAGCGCGTTGCCGTTGCGATCGGTGATCGCATCGATGCGACCGGGCGCCACCGGGTCCGTGTTCGCGCGAAAGCGCCACGTGCCCCCGTCGGCAAACGTCACCACGAACGCCCCCGCGGCGTCATGGCTGCCGACCCGGTGGTACCCCGGGGCGGTGTGCTCGCCCGCCGCGTTGGCGACCAGCTCCACCTCCTGGTTGAAGCCATCGTGGACCCGCACCACTCCCGCGCCCGCGGGCTCGGCCCAGATGTCGTAGGAGAAGTCCCAGCCCACGCCCTGCGCCGAGGTCGTGCCGATGCGGGAGCGGTAGCGGCGGACCCACACGAAGTCGAGCCCCACGCCGGGGACCCGCAGATCGACCGCGGTCTCCTCGAACTCGCCCGAGTGCAGCAGCGCGGGCTCGGTGCGCTCGCACACCGAGCCGTCGCAGGCATCGTACGGACGCGGCTCACCGGGCGCCTGTAGGGGTGGCCCCACGTCGTCGGGGATGGGCAGCCCGATCCGGTCCTTCGGTGAGTCGAGCTCCTCGAGGGGTTCTTCCCCTGCGCAAGCGGCAAGCGTGGTGGCCAGCAGCGCTGCGGCGCGAAGCCGCGGTGAACAAGTCCGTTTCATGGCGGTGTCCCTCGAGCGAGCGTCGCCGCCACGACCGTCTCGGCCCCATGCCGGTTCGGTCGATGGGACGAAGCCGGACCGCGCAGGAGGCAAGCTCCTGCGCGGTCCGGCCGAGTGCCCCCTCTCGAGAAGAGGTTCCCGCGGCGGGGCCAGCGGATCACGGCCTCGGTCGATTCGATGTGGCGCAGCCGCTCCGGCGCGCCCCAGCACTCGTCATCGGCAGGACCCCACCTCCTTTGACCGTCACGGTCCGCGAGCGACCGTGAGCTCGAGCTGCTCCCACCGCACCCCTACGGCCCGCCGCACGGTCAGTCGCCACGAGGTCGCGGTGGGCAGCCCGAGCATCACCCGCTCGACGGTGCTGGGCGCGAGGATCGACGCCCCGTCGACGTGGGTGATCACGTCCCCATTGGTGAGTCCGACGGCGCCGAGCAGCTCGGTGGAGGCTTCGTGGCGGTCGAGGCCGCTGAGCTGCAGCCCGCGCTGATTCTCCGCGAGCTCCACGAGCTCGAGCCGCAGCCCCTCGTCGTAGAAGATGCCGAAGTTGCTCTGAATGGCCACGAACAGCGCAGGATCGACGGTGCAGATGGTTGGGGCGGCACAGGCCACGAGCGTGTCGAGGTCGCCGAACGGACCGAGCGGGGCGCCGCCGCTGCCGTCGTCGAGACCGTCGCCTTGGCCGTTCGCGGGATCATCACAAGGCGGAGTACCGTCGGTGTCGCCCTGAAGGATGGGCTGGCAATCCTCGGGGTCGTCGACGTACTCGATCACGATGCCGTCGCGCTGTGGCTGCGCGGCCCCGGGACCGTTGGCGAGGTCGGTGAGGGCTGCGAGCGCGGGGGTGAGGACGGCTTGGTCGCAGAGCGTCTGGGCGGAGGCGACGGTGCAGGCATCGTTCTCGAGCGTGGTGGGATCGATGTCGCAGCCGGCCGGTATGCCCTTGCAGCTGAGGTGGGCGACACAAGCCTCACGGGCCTGGAGCGCGAGGGTGTGCACGAAGTCCGCGTAGACCTGGAGATCGGTGACATCGCAGGCTTGGCTGGCGTCGATGGCGGGGTCCTCGATGGTGGCGACCGTCTGCGAGACGACGTGGTGGACGTCGGCGGCGACGCAGCGCTCGGCCGCGTACCAGCCGAACGCGGGGAGCGGCGGGTGCCATGGATCGGTATCGGAGAAGCGCGTGCACGTGAGGTCGAAGCGACCGTCCGGAGCGCCCAGCATGGCCTCGTCGGTGACGTCGGCGACGGCCTGCCGGTGACTCCAGCAGTAGCGATTGCAAGGAAACGGGCTCGAGCACGCGAGCGTAGCGAGCGCGAGCGCGAGCGCGAGCAGCAGCATGCGGGGCGGTCTCATGGCTAGTCGTCCGTTGGCTCGAGGCCGGGGGTCGTGCGAAAGCAGGCGCGCCTGGCCTCGAGCTCTTCCTTGCACGGGTAGTCGGTGCTGGTGCCCGGGCGGCGGAAGAACGCACGCTGCTCCGTGCAGGTGAGGGCATCGATGCAGGCGGCGGCGGCGATCCACTCGTCCACGCAGGCGTCCGTGCCGTCGGCTCGACGCGCCCAGTCCCAGGCGTAGACCGGGCTCACCGCGGCGCAGTCTTCGGCGCACTCTTGCGCGCTGGGGTACGCCTGCTCGTCGATGCGCCCGCACTCGGGGCTGAACTGAGCGGTACACCACTGCGTGCAGGGCTCGATGCGATGCTCGACGAGGTCACGCGGCGGATCTTCCTGAATGGTGCGACCACAGGACGCGAGCACGAGGAGCACGATCGCGAGGTGGAACGAGTGCTTCACGAGGTCAGACTGAAAGAAACCCTTACATGGGGCAAGCGCCACGATTGCGCGTACCTGGGTTGGGGCCGTGCCGGGACTGCCCGGCTGGGTGAGTCACCGCGTTCCGGTAGTGTCGAGACTCGACCTGATCGACGGATCACTGCGTTCCGGTCGGGCCGGGATTGCTCGCGGCCGCGGAGACCATCGACCGCGTCGTAGACCACCGCTATGCTCGCCTCCACGAGCCCGAACGGGAATGGGAGGACACGAGCAAAGGAACGGCCGCGCATGGCTCCTGGCGCTGGCGCTGCTGCAACTGGGCTGCGCGCCGCCGTCCCCCCAAGCGGAGCCGCAGCCGCAGGGACCCCCCCAGCCGAGCCCAGAGCTGCCGTCCGAGCCCGCCTCCGCGCCCGCCCCCGCGGTCCCCCCGTCGGCCCCACCCGAACACTTCCACCCGTTTGCCCCGGGCTTCATCGACTATGCCCCGCCGTTCGATGGGGAGCCGCTGACTTCCGAGCTGCGCGAGGGGGCGCTGCAGATCGAAGACTTCGTGCTCGGGACGGGTGATCCGGTGGGGGAGGGCAGCTACGTCACATTCCACTATGTGGGGTATCTCGACGATGGCTATGTCTACGACAGCACGCGTCGGCGCAACCGACCGCACTCGTTCTTCATCGGCGGTCATCAGGTGATCGAGGGCTGGGACCGCGGCCTGCGAGGCATGCGGGTCGGCGGGCAGCGGCGGCTGCACGTGCCCGCGGCGCTGGCGTTTGGCGAGCGTGGGCGGCCACAGGTTCCGCCGGGGGCGGGCCTCGTGTTCACGGTCGAGCTGCTCGCGGCGCGAGGGCCGTTCGCTGCGCCCACGCCGGCGGCGGAGCTGCGGGCGCTCGAGCGGGAGAGCGCGGGAGCAGAGCTGCGCGCGGCGCCCGATGAGCGGTCGCGGGCGGCAGCCACGGGCGACCGGCTGTTCGTTCACCTCGAGCACCGCGACCCCGAGGGGCGAGTGCGCGAGAGCACCCACCGACTCGGAGTCCCACGGCTCGTCCAGGTCGCCGAGGCGGACTGGACGGCGGAGCTTCGCGGGCTGCGAGTCGGTGGTATTCGCCGTGTGCGTAGCGAAGGCGGTACGCACATCGTCGAGCTACTCGGGTTCGACTAGAGGAACCCCACGCACATGTACTCGGCGCCGAAGCCGTCGCTGTTGACGAAG
>JBFIJN010000316.1:0-10188 GCA_041600735.1 Nannocystaceae bacterium | reverse complement strand
GTGCGTGTCGCCGAACGGGACCTGGCTCGTGCACAGCTCGTAGAGCACGGTGCCCAGCGCGAACACGTCGCTGCGCGCGTCGAGGCTCTCGATCCGCGCCTGCTCCGGGCTCATGTACGGCAGCTTGCCGCACAGCACTCCCACCTGGGTCATGTCGGGGTTGGTGTCGGTCTTGGCGAGCCCCAGATCGATGAGCACCGCGCGGCCGCTCTGGTCGAGCATCACGTTCTGCGGCGACAGATCGCGGTGGACGATGTGCAGCGGTCGGCCGTGCTCATCGGTCGCGGTGTGCAGCGCATACAGCCCGCGCGCGACCTCGGCGATCATGTGCGCCGCCTCGATGGCCGCGAACGATCGCTCGCGATGCACCATCAGCTGTCGCAGCGTGGCGCCCTCGATCAGCTCGAGGACCATGTAGCAGTAGCCCTTGTCCTCGCCCGCATCGACCGTCGTCACCACGTTCTGGTGGCGCACGCGCGCGGCCAGCCGCGCCTCTTGTTGGAAGCGCTGGCGAAAGCCGGTCTCCGCCACCAGGTGCGGATGAACGACCTTGAGTGCGAACTCACGGGCGAATCCGCCGGTTGCCTCGAGCCTCCCCAGGTACACGGTGGCCATGCCGCCGGTCGCGATCCGCCCCGTGATCTCGTAGCGCCCCAGCCGCGACGTTGGCGGCGGAGGGCTCATATCATCGAGCACTTGGCGATCGGGGATGGACATGGAACGGGTTGGTTCGCGCGGCGCCTTCGCCTAAGATGCGCGCCCTCTTCGACCTCGCCAGGCCGGTGGGTCGGAAGTCCACCGCAGCTCCTGGCTTTTTGGTGAGCTTGCTTGCCGAATGTAATCATACCAACGGATCACCCCGACTCGGCTAGCCCTCTGCTGAGGTTTGCCGCGAAAGCCCTGGTGGCCATGGGGGCTCGGGTCGAGATCGCGGCGGGGGGTGAGAACCTCGTGCGCTCGCTCGCATGCGATCCCGCACTGGGGGGGCCCCACGCGCTGGTCCAGGCCGAGGGGCTGCCCAACCTGCTGCACGAGCTGGCGCACGCGGTTCAGGCGGGGCGGCTCGAGGACGACTACGGGATCGACTACACCGCCATCCCCTTCGACCTCGACGATGCCGCGGGTCGCGCGGTTCTATGGGACGAGCTGGCCTGCTGCCTGACCTCCTGCGCCTATCTGTGGACGCACGGGCGGGCGGCCCGGGCCGGCCTGCCGCCGGCCCTGGTCCGTCGCGAGGTCGAGGCCTGGTTGCGGGAGCAGCTCGAGATCCAGCCCGTGTTCTACGGGATGGAGGCCGATCCCGCGGCCTTCGTGGAGCGCGTGTTCGCGCTGCTGTGCACCCATCACGCCGAGGCCCAGGCGGTGGTGGACCGGGCCTACGCCGCGCTCGAGCACGCGCTGCTCGCCGCCGGGGCGCACGCCGACGTGGCCACCGCGGGCTGGCGCCCCACCTTCGCTGCTTTGTGGAACCGCGCATGAACGACATCGCGAGACGCTGGTTGCGGGCCCTTGGCCGCGTGCTCTGGCAACACCGCTGGCTGTGGGTGCTGATGATCGCCGCGCTGATCGTGCGGCTGCATTGGAACCTCGTGGTCCACCCACTCGAGGACTATGCATACTCCGACATGCGCGGCTACATGCGCCGCGCCAACTCGCTGTTCGACGGCTGGTGGTCTCCCGCGGAGTATGACGGCTTCTACCCCTACGGCACCCACGTGTTCATCTACGGGGCCCAGGCGCTGTTCGGCGACGGCCCCAACGACTACCGCGCCCTCGGCATCGTCTACGCGATCGTCGGCACACTGGTGGTGGGCTTTGGGTACCAGCTCGCGTGCCGCGTCAGCCACTACCGCATCGTGCCGCCGCTCGTGGGCCTGCTGCTCGTGGCCTACTACCCGCTGATCTCGCTCGGCGGCTACACCCTCTCCGAGGTCCCGTTCTCGTTCTGCTTGGTCTCGTCCACGTTCTACTTGGTGCGCATGGCCCAAGATGGACGCAAGCGCGACGCATGGGCGGCCGGCGTCCTCGCCGGCCTCGGGATGGTGATCCGACCGCAGCTGCTGGCCAGCATCGGCCTGCTGGGGGTGTTCTGGCTGGTGGCGCGCAAGCGCATGCCCAAGCTCCGCCTGGTCGTGATGCTCCACGCGCTCTTGCCGATCGTGCTGGTGCTCGCGTTCTCGGCCTGGCGGCTCCACTACCACACCGGTCGCTACGGGCTCATCTCGGAGAACGGCAAGTTCAACCAGGTGTTCGGTCGCTGCCACAACAACAAGATCTTCGCGCTCCCCGACAGCCCCAAGCATCGTCGCACCAGCTTTGGTCCGCCTTCGCTGATCCAGCTGGCCAAGCGCGAGGCCAAGATGCCGGGCGCCTGGCCGGGCCTCGATCCCGCGCTCGAGATCGAGATCACGTACACCGGCTACATCGGTGATGCGAAGATCCTCGGCGGCATCATCGACCAGTGCGTCGCCAAGACCGGGTGGGTCAAGCAGATCGAGTACAGCCTGGTCAACGTGCTGCTGCTGTGGCGCTACAACGTGATGTGGCCCGACTCGGGCAAGCCCGAGTGGCGCGAGTACGCGCGCAAGTGGGGGGTGATCCACTCCAATGCCTTTGCCGTGCCCGCGCTGCTGGCCATGTTCGCGGTGTTCTTGCGCGGGCGGGCGACGGGCCTGGCGTTGCTCGCATTGCACCTCGCGGCGCTCATCATCGTGGCGGCGATGATCTTCGGCGACACGCGGCTGCGCGCCCCCTACGATCCGTTCATCCTCATCCTGGCCTTCGAGGCCTATGCGGCGGGGGCCTGGTTCCTGTGGATCCACGGGCGGCGGCTTATGCGCAAACGGAGCGGAGAATCACCAACCCAATCCCCCGACCCGGCGAAACAGGTCCTGTAGCCACCGGGTCGAAGCGTCTGCCGCGCGCCCCTATATCTAGGACCGCCTCATGTTCCGACGATCCGTAGCCCCCGTCCTCAGCGGAGTCGCCGCCGCCCTGGTCGCCTTCCTCGCGGTCCAGTCCACCGCGCATGCAGCGCCATTTGCGCTCAGCGGCGGTCTCGGCACCGAGGTCTACGGTCTCGTCGACGACCTCGGCCGCACCCTGGTCCAGGGGGGCGACCTCTTCGTCGGCGGCCTCTACTCGGTCGGCTCGTTGTTCGGGATCGGTCCCCACGACTCGGCCAACGCGCTCGAGTGCCAGGACCTGCGCGGGGTCGGCTTCGCCTTCCTGGGCCTCGCCGCCGTCGTCGTGATCGCCGTCGCCCGCATGCGTCTGGCCACCGAGCAGCGCCGCCTCGAGCTCGCCCGCCGCTTGATCGAGAACGGCTTCGAGCCCCCCGACGGCTTGTTCACCGCGCCCGCCCGCCGCGACCTTCGCAAGGGCGTGGTGCTGGTGTTCGCGGGGCTCGGCTTGGTGATCGCCGGCATGATGCTGGGCGATCGCGGCATGGCAGCGGGCGGTCTCATCCCCGCGTTCATCGGCATCGGCTACCTGGTGAGCCATCGCCTCGCCACCGATGAAGCCAACGCTGGGGCGCGCCGCGATCGCGATCGCGATCGGGAGATCCGCTGATGACACATACATCGAGTGACACGCTCGCGATCCTCGACCCCGCGCTGCTGCAAGGGCGTGGGGTCACCGAGCTCGACGTCGTACCCGAGCTCACGCTCGTGCTGCGGGCGAGCCGGGGCGACCGCGAGTCCTTCGCCGAGCTGGTGCGGCGTCATCAGGGCAAGGTACGCGCGCTGCTGCTGCGCCTGTGCGGCGACCGGAGCCTCGCCGACGACCTCGCGCAAGAGGTGTTCCTGCGCGCATATCGGGGCCTGGTGGGCTTCGAGGGGCGCTCGAGCTTCGGCACCTGGGTCTATCGCATCAGCTACAACGTGTATCTCAACTACCGCGCGCGCACGCGCTCGTACGCGGCGCTGCCCGAGGACTACGACGCGCGAGCGGCTGCGCCCGACGATGCGCTCAGCGCTCCGCGCTCCGACCTGCGTCGCGATCTCGAAGCGGCGATCGTCGAGCTGCCCGAGCGCTACCGGGCGGTCATCGTCCTCTACTATCTCCAAGAGGTCTCGTACCCGGAGATCGCCGAGATCCTCGAGCTACCGCTCGGCACGGTGAAGACGCATCTGCACCGAGCCAAGCGAATGCTCCGCCACCACATGGGTGGAGGCCCCTCGTGATGCAGGCGTGCGAGCCCGAAGTCGAGCGGCTCGAGTCGATCTTGGCCGAGCTCGAGCTGTCGCCCGCCGAGCTGCGCCGCGATCCGGCGGGGGAGGGCTGGCTGCCCGCCGACGCGCGTGCGCTGGTGGAGCGACACCCCGCGTGTCGCGAGGCGCTCGCCGAGTTCGTGGCCGGCGAGCTCGATCTGTGGAGCGTGCGACCCGAGACCTTGGCCCCGCCCGCGGTGGATCCCTTCTTCATCGCACGGGTGGTCGACGCGCTGCCGAGCCCGCGCTCGGGCACCAGCCTCACCCCGCGGCGGCGCGCCCTCTTGCTGGGCCTCTTCCACATGGTCGCAGGGCTGCTCGCCTACCTGGTGCTCACGAGGGTCCCCGAGTCCACCGCGCGCTGGGCCGAGCGAGCGCACAGCATGCTCACATGGGGCTCCGATGCCGGGGGTGGCCTCTGGCTGCTGGCGACGGCGATCGCGGCGGCCGTGCTCTTGGTGGTCGTCGTCCGGCGGACCCACACGCCCACGGCCTGATCCCGAGGCTTCTCCGATCGGTCCTGGGATCGATCCTGTGATCGATCCTGGGATCGATCCTGGGATCGCGCCCAGGATCGCTCTGGGGACCGCTCCTGGGCCGCTCCTGGGGTAGGCGCGCGCCGCCGCTGTGACATAGCTCAACGCCCGCGCGCTGGGGTGTGCTCGAGGGCTTCGCGTTGCATACTGCGCCCGGAGGCCCGTCTAAGGGCCCCCGAGGACACCGATGGTCGCGCCCAAGCTCTCCACAATCGCCCTTTGCACCCTGGCCGCCACCGCGATGCTGCTGCCCGTCGCGACGCCGGTGGCCCAAGCCGCCGCTCCCGAAGCGGCCGTGGGGTTCGTGGTCGTGCGCGAGGCGGGCACGGGCTCGGCCTCCGCGGCGCAGACCTATCTCGACTCGCTGTTCGCCAGCATCGCGCGCACCAACGGCTGGGCGAGCGCGACCGGCAAGTACTTCACCAAGCGCAGCAAGGCCAAGAAGTACATCGAGGAGACCAAGCCCTCGTTCGGCTTCCTCAGCTATGGCGCGTACTTGGGCCTTCGCAAGGGGAACGGGCTCACCCCGATCGCGGTGGCCGATGCCACGGCGGCGGGAGGTTCTCAGTACTTCTTGGTGAGCAAGAATCAAGTCACGCCCGATGGGTGCAAGGGCAAGACGCTGGCCACCAATCACGCCAAGGACGCGCGCTTCATCGACCGCATCGTCTCGGGTGATGCCTTCGATCTCGCTGACTTCACGGTGGTCGAGACCACCCGCCCGGTGCAGACGCTCAAGGCCGTGATCGACGGTGAGGCCGAGTGTGCACTGGTCGACGATGCGCAGGTGGTCGCGCTCGGTCAGGTCGATGGCGGCCTGCTGCTGCGCCCGCTGTGGAGCTCGGAGAAGCTGCCGGCGGTGGTGGTGGTCTCGTTCGGCAGCGCGCCGGCCGAGCAGGTGAAGAGCTTCACGGCCCATGTCGAGGCGATGTGCGAGGGTGATGGCAAGGCCACGTGCGACGCCGCGGGGCTCGAGGCGATCCACAAGGTCGAAGGCGGCGCGTTTGCGGCCCATCAGGTCGCCTACGACGACTGAGCCGACCCTCGCGGTCGCAGATTCTCAGAGACGCCGGGCCTAGACCCGGCGTCTCGCGTTGCGGGACCCGTGGGCCGGCGGTCGGGGCCGTGTTATGCCTTCCTCGATGACACGACCGACCTGGCTCGTCCTCCTCGTCGTGCTCGGCTGTCGCCCCTCGAGCGATGCCGTGACGCCGGGGAGTGCCGCGGCGGCCGAGCAGCGCGCTGCGCTGGTCGTCTCCGACGAGCTCGAGGCATCGATCGCGGAGGGCCGCGCCTCGGAGCAGGATCGCGTGCGCGCGCTCGAGCGTGTGCGAGCCGCCCCCGACGATGGATCCGCGGGTCATGCGTTCGCGCGCGCGGCCGTGGCCGGTCGGGTGGCGGAGCTCCGCGGGGTGAAGGCCGGCAAGCTCGTGGGCGAGGCCGAGAGCTTCGCGAGCAAGAGCATCGAGCGCGATCCTCAGTTCCGTGGACGTGCGGCCTCGCGCATGCTGGGTTCGCTGTGGGTGATGGCGCCGCCGCGGCTGCTCGAGCGCGGCGACTCGGAGAAGGGCCTCGCGCTGCTCGAGACGCTCACCCGTGAGCAACCCGAGGAGCTGCTCAACCACCTGCGCCTCGCGGAGGCCTACGTGTTCCTGGGCGATCCCGAGCCCGCCGTGCCGCACCTGTGCATCGTGGTCGGCGGACGCGCCGACCTGCGTCGGGACGATGACGCGCTGCTCCAACGCTTGCTGAACGAGGCCGCCGACGAGGAGCCGATCCAATGCGAGGCCGCCGCTCAGTAGTGCCGCGCGGGGGTCGCTGGGCCGCTCGCATCGGCGCCGCCGTGCTGCTCGTCGCGGGTCCGGCCTGCGGCGGCGCCATCGTACGCGCGACGCACAAGGGAGCCTACGACGAGGCCATTCGCAAGGCCGAGGCCATGCGAGGGCGACCGGAGGGGCGGGCCGCGCGAGCGTTCGCCACCGCGCTCGCCCACCACGAGCGCTACGACGAGGCCCGCGCGGTGCTGCTGGCCGACTTTCGCGGCGGCGGTGCCCTGGCCTCGCTGGTGGCGCTCGCAGATCTGGAGCGGGCGCTGGGGCTCGACGGAATCGCGGCCTCACACTACGCGCGGGTGGCCGATCTCTCGCGCGACGCGCTGCGCGGTCGGGACGACGTGTGTCAGCTGTTGCGGCGGCGCGCGGCGGTGTGGGCCGGGGAGGGGGCTGGGCTCGCGGCCGAGCGCGATCTCGGGCGCGCCCAGCGGCTGTGTGGCCCGCCCACCGATCCCGCCGAGGCGAGCACGCTGCGCGCCCTCGAGGCGGCGGTCGATCACTCGGCGCAGACCGAGGTCGACGCGAAGATCGCCCGCTCCCGCTGCACCGACGACTGCGACGAGCTCGACGGCCCTGCGCGGCGCAAGACTCGACAGGAGGGGCTCGAGCGCGCCCGTGCGGTCGGTCCGGCGGCGCTGCGAGGCGAGGCCAGGCGTCAGGGCGTGGAGCTTGCGCCCCCCGACGTGGTGGCCTTGCTGGTGGCCGAGCTGCATGGGCAGGCCGGGGAGTCGTTGGTCACGGACGACGAGGTGCGCGCGCGAGTCGGCGAGCAGCGCTGGTCCGATCTGGCCCCTGCGGTGATGAGCGAGGCGCCCGAGATCGGATCGTATCTTCAGCTGCGGCTGGCGGCGGTGATGCCCGACGTGCCGGTGATGCTGCGCTCGCGCACCGGGCCCGGCGAGCTCGACATCTGGCTGGCACGGGCGGTCGAGGTCACGGATGATCATGCGTGGCGAGTGCTCGCGTGGGCCGGCGACGTGGCGGCGGCCGAGCTCGCGATCGGAAGCCGCTGGCGACCGCGCCGCGAGGACCCCGAGGCGCCGCTCGAGCCCGCGCCAGAGGTCTTGGGGGTCGTGCCGCCCGAGCACTGGACCGCGCGGGTGGAGCCGACCGAGCAGAGCCTCCCCGCGCTGCTGCTCGAGGCGCGGCTTCGCCACGTGGCGCGGAGCGAGCGGCGTGGGCTCGAGATTCAGCGCTACGTGGCCGCGCGAGCGCTGAAGGCCGAGCTGCCCGAGGTCGACGCACGGGTGGCAAGAGAGGCCGCGTGGCACCTGGCTCATGGGCGCCCGTGGGAGGCGCTGGCGGTGGCGAGCGTGGTGCCGCGTCCGCAGTCCCAGCGCGTGGCCGCGGCGGCCGCGACCGCGCTGCGCCTGGCCGAGGCGTTCTGCGGTGGACCGTGCAAGGACGACGCAGATCGGGAGCTGGTCGAGCGCGTGCTCGGTGAGGCATGGGTGAGCGAGCGCGCGGCGGAGCTGCTGTCGCGGTCGCACCAGCGCAGCCGCTCGGCGGCCCCGCTCGATGCCTGCCCCACGCTCGGCGAGCTGCTGGCCCCGGATGCTCGGGGGCGGCTGGCGAGCGCGCTCGCCGGGGCGCGGCACGATCCCGCGGCCCCCGGGCAGGGACAGCGGCTGCGCGAGGCGATCGAGGCCGATCTGGGGATGGGCTGTGCGGGTCGCTATGCCGTGCCGCTGATGCGGGTCGGCGGCCACGTGCCGAGCGCGGATGGCCTGGCCGAGCTGCTCGCGCACGAGGCCACGCTCGAGGCCCCGCGCGCGCTCACGGTGCACGCGGGGCTGGCGATGGTGGCGGGGCGCGAGCGGCAGGCGTCGATCTTGGCGACGGCCGCAGGTGCAGTCTCGCAGGAGCCGGCGCGAACCTGGCGGGACCTCGCTCGTCAGGCGCACGCGACGGGGCACCGAGAGCTCGCGCTGCGGAGCCTGCGGGAGGCGCTCATGCACACGCCGGATCTCGAGGACCCGACGCTGCAGCGGGCGCTCGTGCTGCTGGCGTTCGCGGGCATCGACGAGGGCTGGAGCTTGCGAGAGACCGCCGCGGGGGCGGCCGAGCCCGCGGCGCACGTGAACGATCTCGTGGAGCGGGTCGAGCCCGCCCGACGCTGGGCCATCCGCGAAGATCTGGCGCGCGGGCTCGCGGAGCAGCCGTGGCTCGATGCCGACGCGCGTCAGCGGCTGGCCCCGGCGCTGTGGCCCACGCCGGAGCTCGAGGAGACCCATCCGCTCGGTCGGGCGTGGGTGGGCCTGAAGAGCGGGCGCCCGCCAGATCTCGAGGCGACGGACGTCGGCCCGCTCGATCTCGCCTCGCAGGAGCTGCTGATCGTGCTGCGCAAGCGCGCCGAGCTGCCCCCCGCCGCGATCGCATTCGTGGAGCCGGAGCGCATGGAGTCGCTGCGCCTCGCGTTGGCGGCGAACAGTCGCGACTGGGTGCTGCGCTGGCGCACTGCGATCGGCCTCGCGGTCTACGGTGAGCCCGCGGCGAGAGCACGGGCGCTGGCGGTGTTGCTGGAGATGGCGGAGGAGGGCCCGCGCGAGGCGCTGGTGGAGCTGCTGCTGGAGGAGCCAGCGGTCGTGCAGCCGAGCGCGGCCGGGCTGGTGGAGGCGGTGTTGGTGGCGACCCCGGAGGAACAGCTGGCGGTGGTGTTCTCGCTGCCGCCCGATGCGCTGGGGCTGTGAGGCCTCGCGGCTACCGGGGATCGGTCCAAACGCGCTACAACCCACGGGTCATGTCGGCGGCGGAGCATGGAGCAGCCGCAAGGCAGCGATGGCTGGTTGCGGTGCTGCTGGGGGTGGTCGGGCTCATCGGGCTGTGGATCACCGATCAAGAAGGGGTCGCGCGCGGAGTGCTGCGCTCGGCGCTGGCACGCGACTTGGATCGCGTGGCCGAGCTCGCGGGCTTGCGCGAGGCGGCCGGGAGCGACGCCCGAGCGATCATGCCGGTCACGGTGGTGCAGGAGGGCGGGCCGACGTGGATCGTGGAGGAGGCCGAGGCGGCCATCGATGCCGACCCGGTGTTCTCGCGGGGCGAGCCGCACGTGCTGCGCGTCGAGGTGGTCGAGCAGGGCGGGGTCTACGGGGTGCGCAGTCAGCTGTGGCGCCAAGGCTGGAGCCTGCGCGCCCCGCAGCCGCTGTGGGCTCAGCCCGCGCCGTGGATCGTGCTGGTCTCGGCGCTCGCGGGCGCGCTGTGGGCGGGGCGTAGGCGCGGGGTCGGGCTGGGGCTGGGGCTCGCGGGGCTCGTGGCGCAGCTGCTGCTGTGGGCGCAGCCGTGGCCGCTCGGGTTCGTGCGGCCTTCGCTGGTCGAGCAGTGGCGCGAGGGGCCGCTGGGCCACCTGGTGCTCGGGCTGGCGCGGGGGCTGCCGGATGTCTCGGTGGCGCTCGGGGCCGGCGTGGTGACGCTGTGCGCCGTGTTGATGGTCTTCGATCACCGGCGCTCGCGCGGCCAAGGGGGCGGGCTCGTGGTGGTGGGCTCGCTCGGGGTGCTCGGGCTGCTGGCGTTCGTCGAGGCCTCGCTGCGCGCGGGCGTGCTGCCGTGGCTGGGGCAGCCGGGGGGCGCGGTGGCGCTGGTCGCCGTGGCGGGGCTGTGGGGGTGGGC
>JBFIJN010000315.1:0-10258 GCA_041600735.1 Nannocystaceae bacterium | reverse complement strand
CTGGCCGCCATCGAAGAGGACGAGCTGCCCCCCGATGAAGAGGATGTGCCGCTGCCCCCCGAGCAGGAGCCGACGGCAGCGCCCACGCCCGCGCCCGAGCCGATCCCCAAGACGGCTCCGATCGCCGCCTCGACGCCAACGCCAACCCCTGCGCCACCGCCACCGGCGCCCCTCGAGCTCGAGGCGCTCACCTCGGGCACCCTCGCCGCCGCGGTGGGCCCGCCGAGCCCCCGCGGCTTCGTGGGCGGGGGCGCACTGCTGGGCCTCGAGCTGCGCTGGCCTCGCGGGCTGCTCGCCTCGCTGGCCGTGCGGAGCCACTGGCACCGCCCCGATCCGCTCACCGTAGGACGCACCCGCGTGTCGCTGGGGGGTGGCTACGCGTGGCGCAGCGGGCGCTTCGAGCTGCGCACCGGGCTGGCGCTCGACATCGAGCCCTGGGGCGTGCGACGCGAGGGCGCGCGCGAGCCCGTGCTCTACCCCAGCGGCGAGCGGCGCGGCCGGGGGCTGCAGCTCGGGGGACACCTGCGGCTGACGCCGGCCTGGCGGGTGCCGCTTCGCTCCAACCTGGCGCTCCGCGTGGGGCCGCGGGTCGAGCTGGGCGGCAGCGCCCTGGCCCAGGCCCCGGGGGTCGCCCGGCTGCTGGTCGACGACGGGGCGGGCAACGCCACGGTTGTCACCCGCGTGGGCGGCCTCGAGCTCTCCGCCGGCTTCGAGCTGGGCCTGGCCTGGTCGCTGCCGCGGCGGTGACGCGGGGCCCACGAACAGGCAGGGCTCCCAGGATTGGGAGCCCTGCGGGGCGTCTCGAGTCGGTCCGGTTCCGTGTTGCGAGCGACGAGCGCTCGTCAGTTGTTGAACAGTTTCACCTGCGGTGATTGGAAGGGTGCGGCGAGATGCCGCGCTGGCTTCGGGATCGCGAGGGATCTCCCCCCGTCGCGGCCCGTCGAGCTAGGAGGCTCCTCCTTCTTGGCGGCGGGTGGAAAGGGTCGATGAACGCGGATGGGTTTGCTGCATGTGCGACCTCCTCATGCCGGCGACCTGAGACGACGTCTGCGATCGTAGCAAATCTCGGCCGCCGATCTCTCACCGGATGATCGATTGACGAGAGGTCGCACCCCGTGGCACCTGGCAAAGGTGGAGCAACAGCCCGATCACCTCGGCGTGGCCGCCCGACCCGATCTCTTCGGCTTGCACGTGCGCGAGGGCGAGCTGTGGATGGAGGGCGCTCCGTTGTCCCGCATCGCAGCGGACCACGGCACGCCAACGTATGCGTACGGCGCCGCGGAGATCGAGGCGCGCTTCGACGCACTCGCCGGAGCGGTAGGACACCGCCCCACCACGATCTGCTATGCGGTCAAGGCCAACAGCGCGCTCGCCGTGCTGCGATTGCTCGCCCGCCGAGGCGCCGGCGCCGACATCGTCTCCGGCGGCGAGCTCGCCCGAGCGCTTCACGCGGGGATCCCCGCGGAGAAGATCGTGTTCTCGGGGGTCGGCAAGACCGACGCCGAGCTCGATGCCGCGATCGCGGCGGGGCTCCGCGCGATCAACCTCGAGTCCGTCGAGGAGCTCGCGCAAGTCTCGGCCCGCGCCCGCGCGCTGGGCCGCACGGTGGCGGTGTCGCTGCGGGTCAATCCCGACATCGACCCCAATACCCACCCGTACCTGGCCACCGGCCTGCGCGAGTCCAAGTTCGGGATCTCCATGGCCGACGCGCCCGCGGTGGCGCGTCGCGCCCACGACGATCCCTCGGTGCGACTGCGCGGGCTCGGCTGCCACATCGGCTCTCAGATCACCGAGGCACGCCCCTTCGTCGACAGCGCGGCGCGCCTGCGCGAGCTGTGGGAAGGGCTCGCCGCCGAGGGCATCGAGGTCCCGCAGCTCGATCTCGGGGGTGGCTTCGGCATCGCCTACCGACCCGACGATCCGCGGCTCGATCTGCGCGCGTGGGGGCGCGCGATCGAGGAGGCCACCGCGGGGCTGCCGGTCGAGCTGGTGCTCGAGCCGGGGCGCTTCATCGTGGGCAACGCCGGCGTGCTGCTCACCCGCGTGCTGGGTCGCAAGCACGGCCAAGACAAGCGCTTCGTGATCGTCGACGCGGCGATGAACGACCTGCTGCGGCCGGCGCTCTACGAGGCGTATCACGTGATCACCCCCGTGCGCGTGCCCGCCGTGGGCGCAGACACCGAGCGCGCCGACGTGGTGGGCCCGGTGTGCGAGTCGGGCGACTTCCTGGCGCTCGAGCGCACGCTCCCCATCACGCGCACCGGTGATGTGCTCGCGGTGCTCAGCGCGGGCGCGTATGGCATGTCGATGGCGAGCACGTACAACACCCGCCCGCTCGCGGCCGAGGTGCTGGTGCAGGGCGACGACGTGCACGTGATCCGGCCGCGCCAGACGCTCGAGCAGCTGCTCGCGGCCGAGCGGATCCCCGCCTCGCTCGCGGACTAGGGCGACGAGGGGGCGGGCGCGGGCGAGGCGGCGGGCGCGGGCGCGGGCGAGGGCTCATCGGCGCTACAGCGGGCCACGAGCGGCGCTCCTAGCCCCACCGCGAGCGCCCCGAGCAGCGCCCAGCCCACCGGGCCGCGCAGCCAACGAAGCGCGGCCGAGGGGCTCGGGGCCGGCGTCGGCGGAGGGTCGTCGTCGTAGCGATCCTCGGGCAGCCGCGGCGCTCGCTCGACCTCGGCCGTCACTCCGAGATCGAGCACGGGCTCGACCTCCACGATCGCCTTGGGCACATTCTCGATCACCTGCGGCACGCCGGCGAGCGCCCCGAGGGACAGCGGCGCCGTGTCGTCGTTGTTCATGTCCGAGGCCGGGATCGCGGCCTCATCGAGGTCCTCGGCGCCGTCGGGCGCTCCGCCGCTGCGCTCGCGCTCGGCGTTGCGAACCTCCTCGCCCGTCGGCCGCGTGGTCTGCTGCAAGAACATCGGCGTGCGCGCGGCGGTCTGCTCGTGGTGCACCGGGACGGGCACCGACTGGGTCTCGCGGCGTCGCGACGGACGCGGGGACTGGCCCAGCGGCACCTGCTCGAGCGCCACCCCGGGGCCGTTGCCGTTGCCCGCGGCCACGTGCACCGCGGCGGAGACCCTCGAGCGCACCTCGGCAATGCCATCGGGCGGGCTCTCGGGCGCAGCGCCGAGGCTGATCCCGCGCGGCGGCGTGTCGGGGTCTTGCGAGCTGCTGTCGTCGCGCAGCGTGGCCGTCACCGCCGCCCGCAGGGCCAGGCGCGCATCGCCCAGCGGGATCGTCACGCACAGGTCCAAGACCTGCTCGACCATCAGTCGCGTGTTCTGGACCGGCTCGAGCAATCGACGGCGCAGGCGCTCGAGCGGCGCCGGCACATCCTCGCGGGGGCGCGGGGGTGGGTCCGAGCGCTCGATCGCGGCGCGCATCTCGGCCTCGGTCTGGTACTCGGCGCGAAACCTGGTGCCCGCCAGTAGCTCGTGCACGATGGCGCCGACCGCAAAGAGGTCCGAGGCGGCGGTGGCCCCGTGGCGTACGTGATCCACCGATAGGTAGCGCAGCGACTCGAGGTCCTGCCACGGCTCGCGCGCCTCCTGCCACACGGAGGCCCGGCCAAAGTCGACGAGCTTGATGTTGCCCTCGGTGTCGACCATCACGTTGCCGGGCCAGAGGCCGCCGTGCAGCATGCCCTGTGCGTCGAACCCCGTGGGTTGCTGGTGGGCATAGCGCAGCGGCTCGAGCAGGCTGCGCGCCACCAGAGCCACCTCTTGGGGGGACCAGGCCCGCTCGTGGCGCCGCCGACTGATCGCCAGGCGCTCGAGCGAGCGACCATCGATCCACTCGCTCACCACCACGGGCCCATCGCGGCCGTCGACCACGTCGTGCGTGACCTCGATCCCGTCGTGCTGGAGCATGCAGGCACGGCGCGCCTGCTGGGTGAAGCGGCTGCGCTTGTCCGGGTCTTGGGTGTGCTCGATGCGGAGCTGCTTGAGCGCAACCGGCGAGGCATCGCCGCGCCGCACCCCCAGCCGCACCACCGTCACCCGGCCGTGCCCCGCTACGCCGCCGAGCTCATAGGCGTCGTGCAGGGAGGTCATTGCCCAGAAAGCTGCCGAGCGCGCGCATGCCTCGTCAAGCGGATCGGCCGAAACGCGCGCGCCGCCCCGTCAGGGCCGCCCGCCCGCCCTTGCACGGGACCCCCGCCGGGTCTCGGCCTGCGCCTCGGGTCCACCCTGACGGCGCCATTTGCGCGATGCGCTCGGATTCTCCCATTCGCGGCGCCGAGCCTCAGCTGTGCTCGCCGCGGGCCCGGCGGCCCGCATAGGACGCCGCGCCCTGCAGCGCGGCCTTGTCGTTCATGACGATGCTGATCCCGATGCGCTCGAGCAGCGGCCGCATGCGCCCCTTGTCTTGGAAGCGCTCCACGAACTGCGAGTCGGGCAGCAGCGGCGCGAGCTTGGGCGCGATGCCGCCGCCCATGAACACCCCGCCGACCGCGAGGAATTTGAGCGCCACATTGCCGGCCTCGGCTCCATAGAGCGCGAGGAACCACTGCACGGTGCGCTCGGCGAGCGAGTTGCCGCCCTCGATCGCCGCGTTGGCGATCTCCTCGGCCGGGTCACCGGCGTGCATGGCCTCGACCAGGCTCTTCGACGCGGCGCCTGGATCGCGGCTCACCAAGAGCTCGTAGAGGCTCACCATGCCGGGGCCCGAGACCACGCGCTCCCAGCTCACGTGGCCGCCGTCGTGCTTGGCTCGCAAGAACCGCAGCAGCTCGAGCTCCTCGTCGCTGCTCGGCGCGAAGTCGGTGTGCCCGCCCTCGCACGCGAACGGTCGGTGGCGAAACCCATCCCAGAACAAGCCCGCCTCGCCCAGGCCGGTCCCCGCGGCGAGCAGGCCGGCGTTGCCGACGGCCCCCGAGGCCCCCGCCCGCAGCTCGCGGAAGTCGCCGGCCTCGAGCGTGGCCAAGCCGTGGGCATTGGCCTCGAGGTCGTTGAGCAGGTAGACCGAGTCGATGCCCAGGTTGCGCTCGAGATCGTCGGCGTCGACCTTCCACGGCAGATTGGTGACCTTCGCCTGGCGCCCCTGCACCGGCCCCGGCACGCCAAAGCAGGCCGTCTTGACCTCGATGCGATGGTCGGTGATGAACGCCCGCGCGATCTCGGCCAGGCTCGAGAAGCGCCGGCTGTCGTAGATGGTCTCGATCTCGCGACGCACCACGCTGCCCTCGACCTCGCACAGCGCGAGGCGAGAGTGGGTGCCGCCAATGTCCCCGGACAGGATCTTCATGCGCCTGGTGCCTCCTGGGTGACCCGAGCCAAGGCCGCATCGAGCTCGGCGAGGCCGGCCTCGACGTCGCGACCAAGGTGTACGCGCAGGGCCCGGCGCTGGCGACTCACCAGCACCTCGAAGTCCCCGCGGGCCTGAGCGGCCTTGACCACCCCAAAGCTGTAGCGTTGCCCGGGCACGGGGAGATCGTGCGCGTCTTCGCAGGTGATCTGCAAGAACACGCCAGAGTTGGGGCCCCCCTTGTAGGCTTGGCCCGTGGAGTGAAGGAAGCGCGGGCCGAACCCCAGGCAGGTGGCCACCCCGTGGCGCGAGAGCACCCGGGTGCGCATGCGCTGCAGCAGCCGCTGGTGGGCGGGGAACATCGGCAAGTAGGCCAACAGGGCAAAGTAGTCGCCGGCCGAGATCCGCCCGAGGTGGGCGCGCAGCAGCCCCTCGAGGCCGGCCCCCTTGCCCGCGGCGCGCTGCAGCTCGGCCGCGTTGGCCTCATCGGTGTAGAGCGACAAGCCGCCCTCCACCAAGATCGGGTGCTCGGGCGGGAGCGAGCCGTCGCGCTCGTAGGCCTCCATCATCCCGCGCGCCTCGATCTTGGCCGACTCCACGTCGGGCTGATCGAAGGGGTTGATCTCGAGCACCGCACCCGCCACCGCGGTGGCGAGCTCCCAGCGGAACATCTCCTGCGAGAGCGCGTGCACGTCGTCGAGCTCGATGTGGACCACCGGGTGGCCCGCGGCCTCGATCGCCGCCATCGCGCGGTCTTGCCCCGCATGCGGGGTCGAGCGCAGGCGCAGGTACACGAACAAGCGGTCGTCGCCGTAGCGCGCAGGGGGCTGCAGGGGCTCGCCCTCGAGCGGGATCACCCCCACGCGCGCGCCCGTGGCCACGACCTCCTTACCGGTGGACTCGGCCACCAGTTGCTCGAGCCACGCTCCGAACAGCGCGATGCGAGGCGAGGCCACCAGCGTGAGCTTGTCGCGACCGGCCTTGGCGGCGATGCCCATCACCAGCCCCAGCTGCACCCCGGGGTTGTCTTCTGCGGGGGCCTTGCGACACGCATCGACCATCAGCGCGGCCTCGTCCACGAAGCCGGTGGCGTCCATGCCCATGGCGGCGGCCGGCACCATGCCGAAGTTGGAGAACACCGAGAAGCGCCCGCCGATCTCGGGCACGCCGGCGAAGATGCGCACGAAGCCCTCCTCCTTGGCGAAGGCCTCGAGCTGCGAGCCCGGGTCGGTGATCGCGATGAAGTTCCGCCCCGCGCGGTCGGCTCCCAGCACCTCTTTGCAGCGGGCCAAGAAGTGCAGCAAGAGCACCTTGGGCTCGAGCGTGCTGCCCGACTTGCTCGACACGATGAACAGCGTCGAGGCGAGCGGCACCGAGGCCTCGATCGCGGCGACCTGCCCGGGATCCGTCGAGTCGACGATCGCGAGCTTGGGCGAGCCCTTGGCCGAGATCGCACCAAAGGTATGCGAGAGCACGTCGGGACCCAGGCTCGAGCCACCCATGCCAATGAGCAGGATGTGGGTGAAGCCGCGGCTGCTGACCAGCGCACGCAGCCCGGCCAGGAGGTCTTGGTGCTCGCGCTGCTGGTCGACGACGTCGAGCCACGCGAGCCAGCGATCCTCGCCGGAATTGGTCCACAGGCTCGCGTCCTTGGCCCACAGCCGCCGCGTGTTGCCGGCCGCGTCCCAGGCCTGCGTCGCGGTGGCCAGCGCCTCGTTGAGCGCGGCGGGCAGCGAGTGCGCCATGCGATCGAGCCGCGGCCCGCGATGACGCCGCGAGAGCTCGGCGATCGCGCCCAGCAGCACGTCGAACGCGTCTTCGAACAGCGTCACCCCCTGCTCGAGCAGCAGCTCGGTGACCTCGTCGATCTCGATGCCGAGCGCGGCGAGCCCCTCGAACACCGCGGGGGCCTCGTCGGCGCCGTGCAGCAGCGCGTCGCTGGGTCGACCGTGGTCACGAAAGGCCTCGAGCGTCTGCGGTGGCACCGTGTTGACCGTGTCGGGCCCGCACAGCTCGTCCACGTACTTCACGTCGCTGTAGCTCGCGTCCTTCGTGCCGGTGCTGGCCCACAGCAGCCGCTGCGGGCGGGCGCCCTTGGCCGCGAGGGCCTGCCACCGCGGGGTGGCCACGAGCGCTTGGTAGCTGCGGTAGGCGAGCTTGGCATTGGCCACCGCCGCCTTGCCGCGCAGCGCCGCGATGCGTGCGTGCACGGCCGCGTCGTCGCTCTGGCGACCCAGGCGATCGAGCCGTCCGTCGATCTCGCTGTCGATGCGGCTGACGAAGAAGCTGGCCACGCTGGCCACGCGCGCCACGTCGCCGCCCGCCGCGGCGCGCCGCTCGAGCCCCGCGACATACGCCTGAGCGATCTTGCCGTAGGCCTCGCGCCCGAAGATGAGGGTCACGTTGACGTTGATGCCCTCGCTGATGAGCTGCTCGATCGCACGCAGGCCCACCGGGGTGCCGGGCACCTTGATCATGAGGTTCGGCCGCGCGACCGTCTCCCACAGCCGTCGCGCCTCCTCGATCGTGCCATCGGCGTCGAACGCCAGGCTCGGCGAGACCTCGAGGCTCACGTAGCCGTCGAGTGCATCGGTGCGCTCGTAGACCGGGCGCAGGGCATCGGCGGCCTCGCGGATGTCGACCACGGCGAGGCGCTCGAAGATCTGCTTGGCGTCGAGCTCGGGGTTGCCCACCAGCTCGCCGATCACATCGTCGTAGTCGGTGCTTCCGGTGATCGACTTCTGGAAGATCGCGGGGTTGGAGGTCATGCCTCGCAGGCCATCGTCCTCGATCAGCCGCGAGAGGTCGCCGCTGCGGGTCATGCCTCGTCGGATGTAGTCGAGCCAGATCGACTGGCCCTGCGCGGAAAGCAGTTGCAGGGGGTTCATCGGCAAGATCTCCTTCGAGCGCGGCCGCGGTGCGGGCTAGGGCGCTCCATTCGACTCGGGTATGTAGGCAACGGCCCCATTTCCGGCAAGGCCGGCGGCCGGCGGGCCCTGGGGAGCGGGCGCAGCGGGGATGTCGGGCCAGGGCGAGGTCACCGGGCGGAGCAGCTCGAACGGCGTGAATGCCCGCCACGAGGCCAGCAGAGCCGCGAGATAGAGCCCCAGCGCGGCGAGCGGGATCCCCAGCGCGGCGGCCGTGCCCCCCGACCACTGCGGAACGGCCACCAGCGGGATGAGCACCAAGAACATCGGCGCGTTGAACGGCACCGAGGCTGTGGCGCCAATCACGGCATTCCTGGCCACCGGACCGCGCAGCTCGGGGTCGAGCATGCGCAGCAGGGCCAGCCCCGTGGAGACCGTGCCCGTGCCCATGCCGAACAGCACCAGGGCATGGGCGAACGGGGCCTCGGGGAATGCACGACGGGCCAGCCACAAGCAGCCGAGCAGCGTGAGTGTGCCCGCGAGCAGCGCCATGAGCAGGATGGGGACGAGCCAGGTGCCGAGCACGGCGAGGCTCACGGCGGCGATCGCCCCGGCCGTGGTCACCTCCACGCCCACCACCGAGATCCGCGCGAGCATCCCGTCGTGGAACGGGCCCTCCTGACCCAAGCGCCGCGCCCCGCGACGCACTGCGATCGCCAGCATCGAGCCAACGATGAAGTGCAGGCCCCACAGCGTCTCGCCCAGCTTGCTGCCCGGGGGCAGCAGCGAGACCAGGCCCCACACGCACCCGAACACCGCCAGGTATACACAGCCGATGAGCACGAGCTGCATCGACAGCGGCTCGTGGCTCGGCGGCGCTTCGCCGCCAGCGCGCGGTGAGAGGACCGCCTGCGGATCCGCAGACGCAGGACCGATCTCGTCTTGGGCGGTGATCATCCCCCGACGTCGCGCGAGCGCAACCGCCGGCACGCCGAGCACGAAGCACGTCACGAACCCGAGCGTCGCGAAGATGAGACCGATCTGCGCCCCGTCGGCCATCCCCCCCGCCTCCCAGGCGCCGCCGAGCGACAGCGCCTGGCCGGGGCCCTGCTGAAAGCCGAGCATGACCATGAGCCCAAAGCCCGGGTGCAGCGGCTCCACCGCGAGCCACGCCGCCACGAACGCGAACCCGAGGATCGCCTGCATCACGCCCACCGTGGCGTTGGCCACCGCCAGCGAGCGGGCCGCCCCCGGCCGCGCCTGGCGGGGCGCCGATTGCAGCCCCACCGCCACGAACATCAGCGCAAACGCGTGATAGACGATGAGCTCCATCGCGGGGCCATCGATCGGCACCAAGCCCGCGCCGCTCGGCCCCAGCGCCAGGCCGATCAAGCCCGCGAGGATCGCCACGGGCACCGACCCGCGGCGCAGCAACGGCACCCCGCGCACCAGCATCGTGGCGACCGCGAGCAACCCGGCCAGCACCCCGAGATCGAGGAGCAGGCCCGCGGCCGTGACGTCGGACCACCAAAAGCGCACGCCGCGAGCGTACCAGCGCCCCACGAACCGCGGAGGCACCCACGAGCGACGACCGGTGGCGGCTCGCCGTGCCATCATGCGCGCGTGCGAGCGACGGCCGTGGGCTGGGTGCTAGGGCTGCTGGCGGCATGCAGCTCGAGCCCCGACGCGACGCACCCTGCCGCGCCCGCGACCGAGCCCAAGCCCGCCGAGGCGGCGCGTGGGGCCGAAGGAGCAGTGGCCGAGGCGAGAGCGCCCGAGCCCGCTGCGCTCGCGCCCGCGCCCGCGCCCGCGGTGCTCGAGCCCGCGCCCGCCTCCCTCGAGCTCGTGTTCGTGGGCGACGTGGTGCTCGGCGAGTACCTCCACGATCGCCACCGCAGCTTCGCCGGCCCCAGCGCCCCGGCCGATCCGTTCCTCGACGTCGCCGCGCTGCTCGAGGCCGACCTCGTGGTGGGGAACCTCGAGAGCCCCGTGATGCACGAGATCCCTGGGCGCAGCCCGCTGCGCTCGGGGTTCCGCTTTGGAGCCTCGGCCCCGGCGGTGGCCGCCCTGGCGGCGAGCGGATTCACGGTGATGAGCGTAGCCAACAACCACGCCAACGACCTCGGGCGCGAGGGCCTCGT
>JBFIJN010000314.1:0-10270 GCA_041600735.1 Nannocystaceae bacterium | reverse complement strand
GTCGGCCAGCAGCGGCAGCAAGCCCTCGCGGTCGGCGAGCACGCGTGCCGACTCGAACGCCTCCTCGGCGCGCAGATCTTGGCCGAGCTTGCCGGCCGCCACGCCAAGCTGGAGCAGCGCGCGACCGCGCTCGAGCGCCGCGGGCGGGTCGAGCTCATCGTAGAGCTGCGCGGCGGCCTCGAACGCCTCGACGGCCCCCGCGGCCTCGCCCTCACGCAGCGCGAGCAGGCCCTCCAGGTAGCGCAGCTGGGCTCCCGTGCGCGGCCCGCTGTCGAAGCGCCGCAGCTTGCCGCGCGCCATCGCGAGCCAAGCGGAGAACGCCGAGCGATCGGCGTCATCGTGCGCGACCAGCAGCAGCTCTTGCAGAGCCTCGAGCGCCAGAGTCTGGTCGCCGCCACGCTCGGCGCTCTGCAGCACGCTCTCGAGGTCGCGCCGCGCCTCGCTCAGCCTTCGCACGCTCCGGTACAGGCGCCCGCGGTTCTGCAGGGCCTCGGCCAGCAGCGGCTCGCCCGCGGCGCCCAGGCGCTCGGCGTCGGCCACCGCGTGCTCGGCCGCCTGGAGACCCTGCGTGGCGCGGCCTGCCGCATCGAACGCCCACGAGCGCGCGACGAGCTCGCGGATCTCGGCCGCGGGCACGGCGAGCGCGGCGGAGGGCGGGGCAGCGCCCGCACGCAAGCGCGCCGCGTCGAGGCACGGCTCGAGCGGCGGCAGCGAGCGCACCGCCTGGGCCGAGCGCGCGGCCATGGCTTCGTCGGCTTGGGCCAGCAGCTCCACGGTGGCGCGTGCCTGCACCGCGCGGCGATCGAGACACGCCATGCGCAGCTCGAGCAATTCGTCGCCGGCCACCCGCTGCACGTGGGTGGCCTCGCAGGCCTGCGCGCGTGCCTCGGACCAGCCGCGCGCGTACTCGTCGAGCCCGGCCGCGGTGGCCTCCCACGCATGCGCGACCTTGGTGGCCTCGAGCGCGGCCGCAACCACCGCTCGCTCCTCGTCGGTCCAGCCCGGCAGCGGCGCGTCGCGAAGACCCTCGCAGGGCGGAGCCGCCCGCATCGCGACTGCGGCCGTGCCCCCGAGCACGATCACGAGGCCCAGCGCACCCAGTCCCAGCCTGCGACCACGACGGAGGCCTCGCTGCACGGCCGCGATCAGCTGATCGAGGCTCGCGAAGCGCTGCTGCTCATCGGCACTGAGCCCGCGCTGCAGCACCTTGCGCAGCCACGAGGGCACCGAGGGCAGCCCAGCGCGCGGGCGGGCGGTGAAGCGGGGCACCTTGCCCGCGAGCGCGGCCAGGCCGTTGTTGCCGGGGAACGGCCGCTCGCCGTAGAGCGCCTCGTAGAGCGCCACGCACAGGCTGAACTGATCGCTGCGCGCCCCCGCGGGCTTGCCTGCGGCTTGCTCGGGCGCCATGTAGGCGGGCGTGCCGAGCATGGCCCCGGTGCGCGTGAGCGGCAGCGAGAGCACGCTCAGCCCGCCCGAGGACTCCGCGCCCGTTGCCGAGGAAGCCTGCGCGTGCGGACCCGTGTCGTCGGCCCGCGCAACCTCGGAGGGCTCGGCCGCTCCCCCGGGCTCGAGCGACTCGCGAAGATCTTCCACGCCGCGAGCCAGCCCGAAGTCGAGCACCTTGACCCGGCCGCGTGCATCGATGACGCAGTTGGTGGGCTTGAAGTCGCGGTGCACGATGCCTTCGGCATGGGCTGCGGCCAGGCCTGCGGCCGCGTCGAGGTAGGCCCGCACGCACTCCGGCCAGCTGCGCGGGGTCTTCTGCCACTCCCACAGCGTCTCTCCCTCGACCAGCTCCATCGCGATGTAGAGCCGTCCGTCTTGCTCGCCGGCGTCGTACACCTGCACCACGTTGGGGTGAGAGAGCCGCGCTAGCGCCTGGGCCTCGCGAAGCAGGCGCTGGCGGTGGTGCTCGCCCGCTTCACCGCTCGCGTCCCGGTGCAGCTGCTTGACGGCCACCCGACGATCGAGCGTCTCGTCGTAGGCCTCGAGCACCGTGCCCATGCCGCCCACCCCGAGCCGGCCCAGCACCGCGAACCGCCCTAGCCGCTCCGGTGCGGGCAGCTCCTGGTCGACGTCCTCCGCCTCGCTCAGTCGCACCGCGCGACGCCGGGTCTCGACCGCGCGCGTCGACGCGCTCGGCCGATCGTGATCGGTCTTGGTGCTGCCTTGGGGCTCCATGGGGGCTCGTGGCGCCGAGGCTCGACATCGAGCAGGATACACCGCTGGGGTGGCCGCGCGGCGTGTATCCTCCCGGCTCATGCGCCGGCCATCGACTCTCGCGCTCGCCTGTTTGCTGTGGGGCTGCGCCAAGCCCTCGCTCGTCCACGCCGAGACCACCGTCCCCGAGGCCCGCGTGCCCCGGACCGATGCTCTCACCGTAGAGGCACTGGTGGATCTCGAGTATGTCGCCGACGCGACGCTTTCCCCCGATGGCAAGAGCATCGCGTACGTGCTGCGCGTGGCCCCCTCGGCGCTCGACGGTCCCGCGGGCATGCGCAGCGTGATCTGGATCGCGGCCACGCGCGGCGGTGAGCCGCGCTCGTTCACCGCGCCGAGCGCGAGCTCTCACTCGCCGGCCTGGTCGCCCGACGGCAAGCGCCTCGCGTTCCTCTCGCGGCGCCCGGGCTCGATGCGCTCGCAGGTCTACGCGGTGCCCATCGATGGCGGTGAGGCCGAGCCGCTCGTCGACGTGGCCGCCGACATCTTCGCGTTCGAGTGGTCGCCCGACGGCAAGAAGGTGGCCTACGTGATCGAGCAGGCCCCCTCCGCCGCGCAAAAGGAGGAGACCAGCGCCGGCCGCGATCAGGTGAGCAGCGACGTGGAGGGCACTTTCCATCAGCTGTGGGTGATGGATCTGCGCTCGCGCGAGACCAAGGCCGTGACCCCGCGCGACCATCATGTGTCGCAGATCTCGTGGTCGCCCGATGGCAAGCGCCTGGCCGTGCAGGCCAGCGAGCGCGCCGACGTCGACGCGGTGATGATGTACAGCCGCTTGTTCACCGTGGCCGCCGAGGGCGGCGAGCTACAGCCGCTGTGCACCACCGCGGGCAAGCTCGGCGAGATGGACTGGTCGCCCGACGGCGCGCACGTGGCGTTCCTGGGCGCGTCGGACCTGCACGATCCCACCGCCGGCGTGCTCTACGTGGTGCCGGCCAGCGGCGGCGAGGCGCGAGCGCTCACCCTCGACTACCAAGGCACCGGCGAGTGGATCGAGTGGGTGGGCAAGGGCACGGTGCTGATGCTCGCGTACCAGGGCACCAAGACCGCGCTGCACCGCGTGGGCCTCGACGGCGCGATGAAGTCGCTCGGGACCACCGGGCCGATCTGCGAGCGCGTGGATGCGAGCGACGACGGCCGCATGCTCGCGTGCGTCGGCGAGCGCCCCGAGCATCCGCGCGAGCTGTTCGCGGGCGCGCCCGGCAACGAGCTACGCCGCCTCACGCACCACAACCCGGGGCTCGACGCGATGCGCCTGGGTGAGCGCAGCATTGCGCGCTGGAAGGCCGCCGACGGGCTCGAGATCGAGGGCGTGCTCACCAAGCCCGTGGGCTACGAGGAGGGCAAGCGCTACCCGCTGGCCGTGCTCGTCCACGGCGGCCCCGAGGGGATCTCGCTCGACGGCTGGAACACGCGCTCGAGCTACCCCACGCAGCTGTTTGCCACCCGCGGCTACGTGGTGCTCGAGCCCAATTATCGCGGCTCGCAGGGCCGCGGCGTGGCGTTCGGCAAGGCCGACCAGAAGGACCTCGGCGGCAAGGAATTCGAAGACGTGCTCGCCGGCATCGATCACCTGATCGAGCAGGGCCTGGTCGATGGCGCGCGCGTGGGCATGGGCGGCTGGAGCTACGGCGGCTACTTCTCGGGGCTCGCGGCCACCCGCTACTCCAAGCGCTTCAAGGCCGCGATGGTCGGGGCCGCGATTACCAATTGGATCTCGTTCACCGGTACCAGCGAGATCGAGCACGAGAACTCGCTCGTGCACTGGGATCTGTGGCCCTACGAGAACTACCCGCTCGCGTGGGAGCGCTCGCCCATGGCCCACTCGCAGGGCAGCACCACCGCCACGCTGGTCGTGCACGGCAAGGAGGACTCCCGCGTGCCGCCGGGGCAGGCCAAGGAGCTGTACCGCGCGCTGCGACACGCGGGCACCCCGACCGAGCTCGTGCTCTATCCGCGCGAGGGGCACGGGCTGCGCGAGCGAGCCCACCAGATCGACTTTGCCACGCGGTTTCTCGAGTGGTTCGACGCGCATGTGAAGGGGTAGGCGCTAGCGTCTCGCTAGTCCTCGGAGCCCGTCACGATCACCGCCACGGGCACGCCCGTCTCCGAGCAGATCCCCTGCAGCGCCTTCCACTCCGCGTCGGTCAGGGCCTGCTCTCCCTCGCTCGCCACGCTCTCGATGTTCACTCGACGCGTCTCGCCCGACGGATGGGTGCTCATGAACTCGATCGCGCCCGGAACCGTGTCTCCGGCTTCCTTGATCCGATCGAAGAACGAGAACAGCCCGCGCGAGTCGATCCCCGCGGCATTGAGCATCGCCACCCCCGCCCGATCCGCGTCGAGCTCGTGGTTGCGACTGTAGTGGCTGGTGAGCAGCGCCTTGGCCACTGCCTCGGTCTCCGGGTCCCCCGGCGTCATCGCATTGAAGATGCCGTACCCGACCGCCTCGACCAGCGCTTGGGTGGGGTGCCGCTCGACCACATGACCCATCTCGTGCGCGAGCACGCCGGCGACCTCCTCGGCAGAGGAGGCCTGCCCGATGATCGGCTGGTAGAGCACGATGTGCCCGCCGGGTGCCGCGAACGCGTTGATGATCTCCTGCTCGCTCACGTACACCTTGAACGTGTGATCGCCGGCCTTCTCGGCGAGGCGGGTGACCAGGCGCTCGAGCGCGGCCTTGCCCTCGGGCTCGTTGCAGAAGTTGCCGCGGTTCGCCGTGTCCTTGATCATCTCGGCCCCCACCGCATCGACCACGCGGTCGGGGACCAGCGGGGCGACCAGACCGGAGAACAAGGGGAACGAGATGAACGCGGCCAGCATGAAGATGGCGAGCATCGTCCCGATGACGGCAAGGCGACGGCTGCGCTGTCGACGACGGTCTTGTTGAGGCGGCACGGGCCTGGCAAACCTAGCCGCCCCGAGAGCTAGCGGCCAGCCTCAGCTAGAACCAGTTGCGGCGGACCACTACCACGCGCACGGGCCTGGGCACGGGCCCGGGCACGGGCTGGGGGATCCGGCTCGGGCGCACGGGGCGGTAGCCGTCCCATGGCCACCCTGCTGCCCCGCGGTGGGGGCTCACGCGCGGGCCGTAGGGGTCGAGGAAGCGGGCCTCGGCCCGCGACGCTCGCTGCTCCGCATTGGCGGCGAACCACACGAACGCTGCGACCACCGTCAACAGGAACGGTCCCCAGACCAGGCCCACCACGCCCATGAGGCCCGCCGCGACCTTGCCGACCGTGGCGGCGAGCTCGGTCGCGCGGTAGGGGCCCACGCGGCTGGCGAGGATGGCACGCAGCGCACGGCCGCCGTCCATGGGGAAGGCCGGCACCAGGTTGAACAGGCCGAGTCCCAGGTTGGCGAGCATCAAGCTGCCGAGCAGGGAGGCGAGAATGGGGGTGGCGCCGAACATCGGCGCGACCAGCCACAGGCCGGCCGCGATGACGAAGTTCACGGCGGGCCCGGCCAGCGCGACCGCGAGCTCGTGGCGAGGCTCGCGGGGCATGCCCTCGAGCTGCGCGATGCCACCGATCGGCGAGAGGATGATGCGCCGCGTGGCGATGCCGTAGCGCCGCGCGACCAGGGCGTGCCCCAGCTCGTGCAGGAGCACGGAGGCGAACACGGCGAGCAGGAATGCCACGCCCATGACGACGGCCAACCCGGTGCCCGCGCCCGCCCACGCGGCCCAGGCCGCCCAAGCGACGAGCAACAGGAACGAGGCGTGTACGTAGGTGTCGATTTCCGCGAATCGACCGAGCTTCCAGGACCACTTCATGGCCGGCCAAGAGTAAGCACGATCGCGGCGAGCGCAAGGCCACCGCGGCGTCGGTGGCTGTCGGCAAATTGTTGAATTCACGGCGAAACGTCGCGCTCGTGGGCGACGTTGGGTACCATGCGGCGCGATGGCGCGGTCTTCGTTCGGCCGATCACTGGCGCTTGCAGGGTCTTTTTGGGGCTTGCTCGCGTGCACGGTCGAGCCCACCACGCTCGAGCACGCGGCTCCGCGCACGAGCGCGTCGCCGAGCCCGCAGGTGGTGCAGAGCGAGCGTGAGCTCGATCGGCGCCCCGCGTTCGTCGCCGCCACGGCCGGTGACGTCGACGCCGCGGTGCGCGAGGCGATGATCGCGGCGACAGCCGACGAGCGTCGCTTGGTGATCTACGTGGGGGCGGTGTGGTGCGAGCCCTGCCAAGCCTTCCACCAGGCGGTCGAGCGCGGCGAGCTCGACCAGGCACTGGCGGGCGTGCGCTTCTTGGAATTCGATAGCGATCACGACAGTGCCCGCCTACAGGCGGCGGGGTACGGCGGGCGCTACATCCCGCGCTTCGTGCTGCCGCTGCCCGATGGCCGCGGCTCGGCGCAGCGCATGGAGGGCGGCATCAAGGGCGAGGGCGCAGTGGCCGATCTCATGGAGCGGCTCGGACCGCTGCTCGCCAGCGCGAGGTAGCATCCACCCTGCCCATGCCCGAGACCCTGCTGCTTCACGACGATGCGATGATCGAACACGACCCCGGTCGCGGGCACCCCGAGCGCCCCGATCGGCTGCGAGCCATCATCGCCGGGCTGCACGCACGGCCGGTCGCGGGCACGCGCTGGCTCGCGGCCACCCCGGCCGCACCAGCGGCGATCCTCCGCGTGCACTCGCCCGCCCACGTGCAGCGGGTCGAGGCCGCGCGCGGCCAGCAGCTGAGCTTCGACCCCGATACCCACGCCTCGGCGGCGACCGTCGATGCCGCCTTCCTCGCTGCGGGAGCCGCGGTGCAAGCGGTCGATGCCGTGCTCGAGGGGCGGGCCCGCAACGCATTCGCGTTCGTGCGCCCGCCGGGGCACCACGCCGAGCCCGCGCGCGCCATGGGCTTTTGCGTGCTCAACAACGTGGCGATCGCGGTCGAGCATGCGCTCACCCAGCCCGGCATCGAGCGCGTGCTCGTCATCGACTGGGACGTACACCACGGCAACGGCACCCAGGCCGCGTTCTACGGGCGTCGCGACGTGCTGTTCTTCAGCAGTCACCAGTCACCGCTGTACCCGGGCACCGGCGCGCTCGAGGAGCACGGACGTGGTGAGGGCGAGGGCTACACGATCAACGTCCCGCTGGCCGCCGGTGCCACCGATGCCGACTATCGCCGCATGCTCGCCGACGTGGTGGTCCCCGCCGCGCAGCGCTTCGATCCCGATCTCGTGGTCGTCTCGGCGGGCTTCGATGCACACCGCCAAGACCCACTGGGCGGCATGGCGCTGACCGAGGAGGGCTTTGCCGATCTGTGCGCCACCGCCAAGGCGATCGCCGATGCCCACGCGGGTGGTCGCTTGGTGCTCGTGCTCGAGGGCGGCTACGACCTCGACGGGCTGGCCCGCAGCGCGCATGCGTGCGTGGAGATCCTCGCCGGAGCCGCGGCGCCCGGTGGCCCCGACACGCCGACCCGGGTGGGCGACGCCGCGCTCGGACGCGCGGTGGGGCACTATCGCCGTTACTGGCCGCTCTAGGGGCTGGCGCGCGCGAGCGGGGAACGCCGGCAGCGGGCCGTAGGGCAAGGCGCGCGCGAGCGGGTGGTCTGGTACGCTGGCGCGATGTCGCTCGAGCCGCGGCTACAGCGTTGGGTGAGCGCGGGCCTGATCAGCGCCGAGCAGGCCGAGCGCATCCAGGCCTTCGAGCACACCGAGCCGCGCCCCACGCTCCTGTATGCCGTGGCGGGGCTGGCGGGGCTGGCGATCGCGCTGGGTCTGCTGTCGATCGTGGCCGCCAACTGGGACGAGATCCCCGGGCGCGTGAAGATCGGCCTCGATCTCGTGCTGGTCGCCGCGCTGGGCGCTGGCGTGTGGCACTGGGAGCGGCGTGGCCCCGCGTGGGCGCGCGAGACCTCGATCGTCGTGCTCTACGGCCTCGTGATCGCCTCGATCGCGCTGCTCGGCCAAGTCTACCAGCTCGGGGGCAAGGCCCACGAGGCGCTGCTGGCCTGGTCGGTGCTCACCGCATTGCTCATGACCCGCGCGCGCTCGGGCTTCGCGGCCACGATCTGGATCCTGGGCCTGCAGACCACCTGGGCGGCCTGGAGCGTGTGGGCGGCCGAGGCGTTCTCCGCAGAGCTCGCGCTCGCCACGATCTACTGGTCGCCGCTGCTGTGCATCGCGCTCGGTCGCTGGTCGGTGATCCGCCGCGTGCGGCCGGCCCTGGCGGCGGCGCTCGGCTCGATCGGCTGGAGCGAGCTGGTGCTGTGCGCCATGCTTGGCACGCTTGCGTTCTACTCGAACACCGCGATCGAGGCGTGGATCGAGGCCTACCCGGGCGCCCTGCTCTCGCTGGTGCTGACGCTCGCGATCGCCTTCGCGATGCTCTCGAGCCTGCCCGAGCGCTTGCTCATGGTGACCTGCTTGGTGCTCTCCCACGTGCCGCTGTTCACCTCGACCGGCGACCTCGAGCTCGCCGCGGCCGCCAGCTTCGTCGTGCTGTGGCTGATGGTCGCGTGGGCCGCCCACCACGCTCGCGACACCCGCTTGCTCAACCTCGCGACCGCCATGATCGGCCTGCGCATCGTGACGATCTACTTCGAGGTGTTCGGCACCCTGCTCGACACCGGCCTGGGGCTGGTGAGCGGGGGCCTGCTCACCCTGGCGCTGGTGTGGCTGTGGACCCGCAAGCGCAAGCAATTCGAGCGCGAGCTCGCCAACGTCGAGACGGGGGGTGTGCGATGAGCGGGCGCCTGACGCTGTTGGCGGTGCTGGTGCCGGTGCTGGGTCTCGCCGTGCTCGTGGGGCGGGCCGAGTATGCGGTTCGCAACGGGCGGGTGTGGACGATCCCCATCGAGGGCTACGACCCCCGCGACCTGCTCCACGGCCAGTACCTCGAGTACACCTACCGCTGGAACTGGCTGGGGTACGACACCTGCGGCACGGCGCCGGGTGGCGATCACACGCTCACGCCGGGGTGCTGCCTGTGCCTCGACTATGACGACGCCGATGGCTTCGATCCCTACGTGCACCAGCGATCGTGCGAGGAGGCCGCGGAGCAGTGCGACGCCTCGCTGCACAGCGAGTCCGTGATGGGGCCGCAGCGCTACTTCGTGCCCGAGGACCGCGCGCGCGAGCTCGAGTCCGCGCTGCGAGACTACGACGCGGCGATCCAGCTCACGGCGGGCCCCACCGGCGAGCCGGCCGTGGGCGAGCTGCTGCTCGAGCGCAGGCCGTGGCGGGACGTGCTGGGTCCGTGAGCCACGAGAACGAGACCGAGGTGCGCCGGGTCGCCACGCGGTCGCTGGCCTACCCGTGGATCCAGCTGCTGCTGCGCACCGCGGTGAACCTGTTCTTTCGCCGGGTGGAGGTCGGCGGCCTGCGCAACGTGCCGAGCGAGGGCGGCGGCCTGGTGGTGTCGTGGCACCCCAACGGTCTCGTGGACCCCGGGCTGATCCTCACGCAGTGCCCGCGGCCGGTGGTGTTTGGCGCGCGGCACGGGCTGTTTCGCTACCCGCTGCTCGGGCCGCTGCTGCGCGAGGTCGGCACGGTACCGATCTATCGGGCCGTGGATGCGGGAGGCGATTCCTCCGAAGCCTCGCGTCGCGCGGCCAACCGCAAGAGCCTCGAGGCGCTGGCCGAGCGCGTGGCCGAGGGCTCGCTCTCGGCGTTGTTTCCCGAGGGCGTCTCGCACGACGAGTCGAACCTACAGGCGCTGCGCAGCGGCGCGGCGCGGCTGTACTACCGCGCGCGGCAGCTGTGTGGTGACGGGCCGCCGCCGGTGATCTTGCTGGTGGGGCTGCACTACGACGACAAGCAGATGTTCCGCTCGAACGCGCTGGTCACGTTTCATCCTCCGCTCGTGCTGCCGCCCGAGCTCGATGTGACCCCGAGCGAAGACATGGACTCGGAGACCGTGCGCGGCCTGTCGCGACGGCTCACCGCGCTCATCGAGGAGACCCTGCGCGAGGTCGTGTTCGCGAGCGACTCGTGGGAGCTGCACGATCTGATGCATCGCACGCGTCGCTTGGTGCGGGCCGAGCGAGCCCATCGGGCGGGGGCCGATCCCGGTCGCACCACGATCGGTGAGCGGGTGCTGGGCTT
>JBFIJN010000313.1:0-10282 GCA_041600735.1 Nannocystaceae bacterium | reverse complement strand
ATAGGAGCGTCGTCACGTGCGTGCGACCGGCACGCGCGCTCGGGCGTGTTAGCGTGCGCGCGTAACTAAGGCTGAACGCATGACCATTTCGATCCGAGCTTCGTACCTCCCCCGTCTTCTCAGTGTGGCCGCAGTGGGCCTGGCAACGGCCGGGTGCCCTGGTGACGACGGCAACGGGACGGGGACCGATTCCGCCACGGGTACCGGCACCTCGCAGGGCACCGCCGATTCCACCGGGCCGGGCACGACGACCGTCGTCGACGGCACGGGGACGACCACGATGACCTCGACCAGCGAGACCGGGTCGACGGACACCGACGAGCCTACGGGCACCACCGGCAACCCGCTCGAGTGCCCCTACGACGAGGTGCCAGGCCAGCCCTCGGTCACGCTCGAGCTGGTGGGGCAGGGCTTCAATCGCCCGGTGTTCGTGCTCGGTCACCCCACCGAGCCCGATCGGTTGTTCGTGGTCGAGCAGAACGGCAACGTTCGCATTCTCGAGCCAGGGCAGACGATGGCGCCCGCCGAGGCGTTCCTCACCGTTGGGGTCGAGGGCGCGGGCAACATGAGCATCGGCGCCGAGTTTGGCTTGCTCGGGTTCGCGTTCCATCCCGACTTTCCCGCGGATCCGCGGGTCTACGTGAACTACAACCCCAACCAGGGGAATCGGCGCACCACGATCTCGGAGTTCACGCTCGATCCGGGCAACTCCAACCGGGTGGACCCCGCCAGCGAGCGCATCGTGCTCGAGCTCGCGCAGCCGGCGGGCAACCACAACGGCGGGATGATCATGTTCGACTCCAGCGGCTACCTGCTGATCGGCATGGGCGACGGCGGAGGCGGGGGCGACACGTACAACACGGGGCGCAATACCTCGGTATTGCTGTCGAAGATCCTGCGCATCGGCGTCGAGCCCGATGGCAGCGACGACAACCCCACGTCGTGCATGGGCTGCGCCCAGTACGGGCCGTTCGACTACACGATTCCGGGCGACAACCCGTTCTTGGGCAACGCCGCGTTCGCGCCGGAGATCTACGCCTGGGGCGCGCGCAACCCCTGGCGCTTCGCTCGAGATCCCGACACCGATCTCCTCTACGTGGGCGACGTGGGGCAGAACCAATGGGAAGAGATCACGCTCGCCGGTCCCGGCGACGACCTCGGCTGGAGCGACATGGAGGGCTTCCATTGCTTCGGTGGCGCGCCATGTGACACCACCGCGGGCCCCAACCAGGTCAATGCCGATGGGATGACCATGCCGCTGCTCGAGTACAGCCACGCCGGTGGTCGGTGCTCGGTGACGGGCGGCGCGGTGTATCGCTCGTGCGAGGTGCCGGCGTGGGACGGCGTCTACTTCTACAGCGATTTCTGCTCGGGCGAGTTCTTCGCCCTGACGTGGGACGGCAACACGGTCACCGACCTCGGGCTGGTGCTCAACCATAACGAGCTCCCGCTCGGCAACGGCTGGAACGCCCATGGCGACGTGTTCGTGACCATGGTCGACGCGATCCTGGGCGGGCCGATCTTCGACGGCCTCGTCTATCGCATCGCGCCGGGGGCGTGAATCGACCGCCCGCGAACCCCGCAGGGGTGTCGTGCGTTGCAAAGCCTCGTGCTTGCGCGCCGCACGTTCGTCCTGCTCGCCCTCGCGGGCTGCTTCCCACGATCCAGCCGGGGCGACGGGGAGGGCGCTCCCCTAGAGCCGGCGGACGAGGGGCTGGGCGAGGGGCCCGAGCGCGCGACGCCGACCGACGAGGGTGCATCCCCGCCCGCTTCGACCCAGGTCACCGAAGCGACGGGCGACCCCCCGCCCCACGAGACCCGCGAGACCGCGGTGCCGCCGACGAACGAGAACCTGGAGGCGCGAGCCAAGGCGCTGCGCGAGCGCTACGGCGCGCACGGGCTCTCGGTGGTGGTCGAGCGCCCGTTCGTGCTGGTGGGCAATCAGGGGCGGGCGGCGCTGCGCGGCCACGCCGAGGGCACGGTGCGCTGGGCCGTCGAGCGCCTCGAGAGCGACTACTTCGATGCGCCGCCGCTCGACATCGTGGAGGTGTGGCTCCTCGGTGACGACGAGAGCTATCGCGCGTTCGCGTGGTCGGTCTTCGGTGATCGCCCCGACACGCCCTATGGCTACTTCACCCCGCAGCACCAGGCGCTCATCATGAACATCTCGACCGGGGGCGGCACGCTGGTCCACGAGCTGGTGCACCCGTTCATCGCGAGCGACTTTCCGGGGTGCCCCTCGTGGTTCAACGAGGGGCTCGCCTCGCTCTACGAGCAGTGCAGCGATCGCGACGGGCACATCTGGGGGCTCACCAACTGGCGCCTGGCCGGGCTGCAGCAGGCGATCGAGGCCAAGCGCGTGCCTTCGTTCGCCACGCTCTTGTCGACCACGCGCGACGAGTTCTACGACGAGGACCCGGGCAGCAACTACGGCCAGGCGCGCTACCTCTGCTACTACCTCCAAGAAGAGGGGCGGCTGCGCGAGTTCTATCGCGACTTTCGCCGCGATGCCGCGAGCGACCCGACGGGGCTGGCCACGCTGCGCGCCCACGTGGGCAAGGACCTCGTGGCGTTCCAGCGCCGCTGGGAGCAGTGGGTGCTCGGCTTGCGCTATCGCTGACGGCGACGGCGAGCCAAGAGCCCGAGCGGCACGAGCAGCCACGAGGCCAGCGGTCCCGAGCCACCCTCGCGGCCGGCGGAATCGCAGCTGCAACCACCACCGCCGTCGTCGCTCTGGCCGGGACCCTCGCTCTCGGTGCCGCTCGCCGAGGCGGCGGTGCTGTCGGCCGCGCTCGTGCCCGCCGCGGTCGTGCCCATCGAGCCTGCGGTCGTGTCGACGGCCCCGGTGGACTCGACCGGAGGCTCGCCAAAGCCCACGATGGGCACCGACACGGAGGCCTCGGCCAGCACGAGCGGCTCGGGACCGCCGAGCGCCTCGAACTGCATGGCGACGTCGCTGCCGGCCTCGTTGGTCACGTTGTCGTCGGCCAGCAGCTGCACGTACTCGGGCGTGTTGATGAGGTAGAGGAGCCGCACGTCCACGTCGAGCACGTCATCGGTCGCGTCGTCGGGGGTGGCGTCCGGCACGTCGGCGAGCCCGGCGAATGCATACTCGGCCACGTCGAAGTGGGGCCAGGTGCCGTCGCCCTGCAGCGCGTAGCGGGAGCCCACGGGGTCGGTCTCGAGGTCGGGCGCGAGGCCGCGCGGGGGGATGCGCGTGTCCTCGACCCAGTGATCGTTGAGCAGCAGGTGCATGCTGATGCCGCTCCCGTACTGCTCGGCCAGGCCTTGGTAGCTGCGTAGCTGCGGGTCTTGCTCGGGGCCGCGGCCGGACACCCACTGGCCCGAGGTCCACAGCACTTGCTCGGCGTAGCGAGCGGTGACCTCGAGCCACATGATGCGCCCCTCGGAGTAGCCGGTGGGCAGCTTGTGGCCGCTGTTGTTGGTGACGGTGGCCGCGAGCCCGGCGAGGCCCTCGCCGAGGTGCACCTCGGCCGGCCCCTCGAGCTCGAGGGTGGCCGCGGTGGAAAGCAGCTCGTCCATGCGCTCGAGGGTTTGGTTGAAGAAGAAGTCGTTGATCTCGCCGGTGCCGTCGTTGCCATACTCGGCGCGCAGCAGCTCGACCATGAAGCGGTTGGCGCCGACCAGATCGTGGCGACGCCCGCCCTCGGGGTGCGCGGACATGTTGACGAAGTTGTTGCAGCCCGGCTTGTCGGCAACGGCGGGCATGTGGCAATCCTGGCACGAGCGAAACTCGTCGCCTGGCTGGGCGAACGCGCTGCCCGCCCACTCGGAGTAGGTGCGCTGCTCGTTGAAGAGCGTGCCGGTTGGGTTGCCCGCATCGTCCACGCGCTCGCGCGCGGTGGTGACCTCGTGGCAGGTGCCGCACAGCTGCGCGCTGCCGGTGAATTCGTCGTAGACCCAGTCGTGCGGCGGGGTGGGGTTGCCGTCGGTGTAGTCCCAGGGGCCGCGCCGCGGCACCAGACCCCCGGGTCCGGGCACGTCGTTCACGGAGAACTGCGCGTTGCCCAGCTCGCCCTGGTCGTCCATGCGGTGGCACAGCTCGCAGCCCACGCCTTCGAGGTCGGGGGGCGTGAGCTGGTCGATGCGGGTCGCGTCACCGCGGCCCTCGAGGTAGGCGCGCGGGGCGTGGCAGCGCACGCAGTCCACGGTCTCGCCGGGGTGATCTTGATCGGCCAGCGCGACCCCGGCCCAGAAGATCGGATCGCGGGCCGCATTGGCCATGAGCGAGCCCTGCCAGCCATAGAACGGGGCATAGCGCGGCTCGGCGGCGGCCGCGTCGGCGTTGTCGAACGTGTGGCACAGCTGGCAATTCGCGGACTCGGCCACCGGGCGGATCAGCGTGTTGGGCTGAGTCGGCGCCGCTCGAGCCGGCCCGGCGGCGAGGGTCGCCAGCGGCGTCACCGAGAGCAACGCGAGAAAACGGCCAAAACTCCGCCGCATGAGCATCATGGGCTATCGTATCGCCGATGCCCCGAGGGCGCGAACCAGCCGGACGTGTCCTCCTCGTGATGATGATGCTCGCGGCCTGCTCCGGGCGAGGTGAGGGCGCGAGCGGAGGCATGTCACGGCCCGGGGGTGGCTTGGTGAGCCCCTTCAAGGCGGGGATCGGCCACGTGGGCAACGAGGTGCGCGGCATCGAGGCGATGCCCGACTACGACGCCGAGGCCAGGAACATGCGCACGCGAGTGCAGCCCTGGCTGCCCGATCCGCTGCCCCAGCCGAGGGCCGCGTGTGTGAGCATGCTCGACGGCGCGCGCCAGTACTACGTGGGCACCGAGGGCGAGGACTCGGCCGCGGTGAAGACGATGGAAGCCACGCGCGAGGCCGACCTCGGCGCGTGCGTGGAGCGGACGAGCCCCGCCGCGGCAGCCTGTGTGGCGGTGATGATGGGCCACAACGAAGGGGAGTTTCCGTGGGTGCTGGACCAGTGCAGCCGCGCATACCCGCGAGGCGAGGGTTGAGCTCCCGCTCGAGCGTCGCCCGCGCGTGGCTGGTGGCGGCGAGCGTGTGGGGCGGCGGCCTGGCGTGCGGGGATGCGCCGCCGAGGATTCCCGCGAGGGCGAGCGCGACGGAGCGAGCGCGCCCGGAGCCCGTGAGCCCGGAGCCCGCGCCGCAGGGCGAGCGCGGGCCGGTGCATGCGTCGGTCGTTGCCCCGCTCGAGGACGAGGCGCTCGAGGACGAGGCGCTCGAGGACGAGGGGCTCGAGCGCGAGGGGCTCGAGCGCGAGGGCCTCGATCCGTGGGCCGGGCACGCGGGTCCGCTCGAGCTGACGTTCGTGGGCGACGTGATCCTCGGCCGCTACCGCGACACCGGCTACGATCCGATCCCCGACGGCGAGCACGAGGTGTTCGCGGAGGTGGCGGAGTTGCTGCGCTCGGACCTCGTGGTGGGCAACCTCGAGACGCCGCTGGTGCGCACGCTGCCCGACGAGAGCCCGATCGGCATGCGCTATCGCTTCGGCGCCGACGCGGCGCTCGCCCAGTACCTGCGACCGGCGGGCTTCGATGCGCTCTCGCTCGCCAACAACCACGCCTACGACATGCGCGCGGCCGGGGTGCAGGAGACCCCGGAGATCCTCGCCGAGCTGGGCATCACCGCGCTGGGGGCGGTCGCGCTCGACGACGAGGGCTCGCCGTATCGCGTGGAGACGATGGAGCGCCAGGGCTGGCGCATCGGGTTCATCGCGATCACCACGCAGAGCAACGTCCCCGCGCTCGACGGCGTGCCGCCGCTGCCGTTGGTGGAGCCGCTCGACATCGAGGCGCGGATCGTGCCGCTGGTGGAGGAGGCGCGGGTGTCCCACGATCTCGTGGTCGTGCTGCTGCACTGGGGGCAGGAGTACGCCGAGGAGCCCGACTGGCTGCAACAGATGACCGCGCGCGCGCTGATCGAGGCGGGCGCCGACCTGGTCATCGGTCACCACCCGCACGTGCTCCAGGGCATCGAGCGCCACGGGCACGGTCTCATCGCCTACTCGCTGGGCAACTTCTCGTTCGAGAACGTGAAGGAGGTGCCGCGCCAGACCGGAGTGCTGCGGGTGCGCTACGACAGCCGCGGCTGCATGGAGGCGGTGGTGTTCCACCCCGCGTTCATCAAGAGCGTGCCGATCAAGCACCCCGTGCCGGCCACCGGCTACATGGGGCAGACGGTCAGGGAGCGGATGCGGGCGCTGAGCAGTCGCTGGCAGACGCGCTTTCACGACGAGGGCGATGACCTCGTGGTGGAAGTGCCGCGCTGCCCCGCAGCTGATCGAGCGCCTGCTCCAGGCTCTGCGAGCCCTTGATCGCCTGGAACAGGGCATCGACCTCGGGGAAGGCGGGGGCGCCCAGGCGCACCCACTGCTTGACCCGCCCCAGCGCCGCGCGCTCGGGAGCACCGGCGTCGAGCAGCCGCGCGGCGTACTCGCACAGCAGCGCGCGGTAGCGCAGCAGATCGAGGTCGGGCTCGGCGTGACCACGGACCTGCCGGAACAGCCACGGTCGACCCATGGAGCCGCGGCCGATCATGAACGCCTCGCAGCCCGATTGCGCGGCGCAGCGCTGGAGATCGCTCGCGGTGCACAAGTCGCCGTTGGCGATCACGGGGATGCGGATCGCCTCGCGGGCGCGCGCGAGCGCGACCCAGTCGACCGGGGGTCGGTAGAGCTGCAAGCGCGTGCGGGCGTGCACGGTGAGCCAGGCGGCGCCGCCGGCCTCGGCCGCGCGTGCGATCTCGGCGAGCTGCTCGGCGCCGTCCCAGCCCAGCCGCACCTTCACCGTCACGGGGATCGCCGCGGGCACGGCTCGTCGCACGGCGGTGACGATGCTCTCGACGCGGCAGGGGGTCTTGAGGATCGAGGCGCCGCCGTCGTGGTTGTTGACCGTCTTGGCGGGGCAGCCGAAGTTGATGTCGATGCCCGGTGCGCCGAGCTCCGCGGCCAGGGCTGCGGTCTCGGCCATCGGCTCGGGCTGGCCCCCCAGCAGCTGGAGGAACACCTCCACGCCGGCGCGGGTGCGGCCGCCGTGGTCGAGCTCGGGGCAGGCGCGGCGCAGCACGTGGGGCTGCACGCAATCCCGAGTGACCCGCACGAACTCGGACACGCACAGGCTGATGCCGCTGTGCCCCGCCCCCAGCGAGGTGAGCAGCGCGCGGTAGACGTGATCGGTCACGCCGTCCATCGGGGCTAGCGCGAGGAACAAGCCGGGATCGGTGGGCCGCGTGGCCACGCGCGCGCGCTGGGCCCACGCGCTCATCCGCGCTTGGCTCCGGCCTCGGCCTCGGCCTCGTGCTCGGCGAGCTGTAGCTCGAGCTGGCGATCGAGATCCTGCGACCACGGGATGAACAGCAGCTCGTAGCTGCGCGCCTGCTCGAGCTCGCCGAGCGGGTCGCGGCGGCGGACCTTGCGACACACGTAGCCGCACGGGGTGAGCCGTCGCTGGGCGAGCAGCTGCCACAGCGCGTGCTCGACGATCTCGGCCTGAAAGCCCTCGCCCTCGAGCGCGTCGACGATGCGTCCCATGGTCATCCCATTGGGCTCGGAGCTCTCGGCCAGCTCGAGGATCGCAGCGGCAACGGCGGACGACATGAGGAGCGGGAGCATGGCTCCACCCGCGGCGTGACACAAGTCGGCGCGTGCGCGGTGGGCTACGGCGAGTACGCGGGATCGGTGGTGATCACCACGCGCGCGACGGCGGCCACGTAGCCCGACGATTGGTCGCCGGGCTCCCGGTTGGTGAGGTGCAGCAGGTGGGTCCCCGACGAGAGCGTGCGGCGGAAGTCGCTCTCGACGCACCACGGGTTGTCGATCATGTTGGCCCAGGCCCACGCGCCGGCGTAGGGGCCGGCGTCGATCGTCTGGCACCCGTACCACCACTCCTTGGGTTCGTCGCCATCGAAGGCCACGAGGTACGAGTCGGGATCGCCGAAGCCGACCGCGCTGGCACCCACCCCGGGATCGTAGACCCGCGCCCACGCGCGCACCTCGGCTGCACATGGCAGCTGGAATTGAAAGCTCGCGCGGCCGGAGTTCGAGGCCTCGGAGTAGACGTAGGCGCCCTCGGTCATGCTCGTGCCCGATTGCATGGGCGGCTCGAGCAGCGCGTGGGTGGCGTTGATCTCGACCGTGAATGGAGCAGGATCGGCGCAAGGATCGGTGTTGGGGCCCTCGCTGCCGCTGCCGTCGGCGTCACCGGCCGAGCCCGAGGTGGTGTCGCGGCTCGAGGTGGTGTCGCCCGACTCCGCGTCCATCGAGCCGCGGGACTCGCCCATGGTGGAGGAGGTGTCGGTGTCGTGCGCCACCATGCCGCCGCCGCTCGTGCCGACGCCCGACGCATCGAACCCACAGGCCGCACTCAGCAGGCCCAGCAGGCCCAGCACGAGGCCGGACCGATCCATCACCGCACCACTACGCATCGGCGGGACGAGCGTAACACGCCGACGGCGGGCTGGGCTCGCCAACGGCGGGGAGCAAGCGGTGGATCACCCCTCGGCCCTGGACGGAAGCCGCGGTCACCCCGATGATCGTCTCGCATGGGCCCTCGTTCGCATGCGCGATCGCGTGCCGGCGCGAGAGCTCCCCTGGCGGTCGTCGCGAGCCGGGTGGTGTGCGCCACGTCGCTGCTCGGGAGCGTGGGCTGCGGAGATTCCTCGCTCGACGACGTGCGCGATCCCCTGACGAGCGCCAGCGGCTCGACCACCAGCGGCGGGACGCTGCCGCCGCTCGACAGCGGACCGGCGTCGACGGGGGAGGCGAGCACGGGCGAGCCGGTCGAGCCCGATGATCCGCGACTGTGTGCAGCCGAGTGCCCGCTGGTGCTGCCGGTGAGCTGGGAGCACCACGTGATGGCCGGCGCGCGAGCGTTGGAGGGCCAGCCCCATGCCGTACCGGCGATGCTGCGCGAGGCCGACGGCACGCTCACGGTGGCAGAGCTGCGCGACGGCCAGGCCCGCCTGCATCGCCTGGACGGTGAGGGGCGCTTGCAGTGGAACGTGCCGCTGCCGCTGCCGTGCGACTCGTGCGAGCTCACCGACGTGGCGCGACACCCCTCGGGGGATCTGCTGCTGAGCGCCACGGGCTCCACGGAGGAGGGCGGGCTGTCGCTGTTCGCGGCGCGCTACGACGCGAGGGAGCACGCCCTGGTGTGGCTCAGCCGCCGCCCGCTCGATCCGCTCGACGGGGTGTGGGTGCGCAGCGGTGGGATCGTGGCGCTCTCCGACGACGTGGTGGGGCAGCTCTACATGCGCGGCGTGCCTTCGTTCGGCCCGCTGCAGAGCACGCGGGTAGCGGCCTACGGCAGCGGCGGGGTGTTGCTCGATGAGGAGGAGCTGGTGCTCACCCAAGGCACGAGCCTGCGACCGCCGCTGCTCGCCCGCGCCACGCCGGACGGCGAGATGCTGGTGGCGGTGCTCTCGGGCACCGACTTCAACCCGTACGGTCTCATCGATCGGATCCAGCCGCCGCTGTGGCACGAGACCGGGTTTGCCTTTGCCCTCACCCCGCTCGACGACGTGCGCCTCGATGAGCGCGGGCACGCGCTGGAGCTCGGGCATCGCTTCGATGGCACGCGCGCACACCTGCTGCTGAGCAACCGCGTCGCGGTCGACGACCAGCCGAGCTGGGTGGCCACGGTGGCGGTGGCCAGCACGAGCGTGAGCACGGCCGCGCTCGCGCTCGGACCCGACGGTGATGTCTATGCGGCGATGCGCACCACGCTGTCGCCCGGGGAGACCGGCGATCCGCTCGCGGGGCTGGCGCTGGTGCGGTGGACCTCGCAGGGCGAGCTGCGCTGGAGCACCACGATCTTGCACGCGATGGCCGAGAGCTTCAGCCCGGTCGAGCTTGCCATCGACGACGACGAAGGGCTGGTCATCGCCACGGTGGTGGAAGATCGGCTGCTGATCGAGCGCAGGGCGCAGCACTGCGCGTGTGGAGCAGGATGAGACGCTCGTCGCTCGCCACGCTCGCCGCGCTCGTGGGGCTGCTCGCGCTGGGCGCGGGTGCGCTCGGGTGTGGCGGAGCGACCACCTCGCTCGATATCGACGAGAGCACGGCTGCGAGCACGAGCGTCGCCACGCAGGGCACGACCAGCGCGGCCGCCGACGCGAGCGACGAGGGCGAGACGGCTGGGCTGGCGCCCGCGATCTGTGCCGCCGAGTGCACGCCGCTCCTCGCGCTCACCTGGGACTACGAGGGGCCGTCGGGGCACTACGCGGTGGTGGAGCTGCTGCATGATCCGAGCGGCGGGCTGTGGCTCGGCACCCAGCGCAGCGGCGGCGCGGT
>JBFIJN010000312.1:0-10321 GCA_041600735.1 Nannocystaceae bacterium | reverse complement strand
TGCTCGGCATGGAGGCGCAGGCGATCGCATTCTGGTCGCGCGCCGTGAAGATCGCAGAAGCGGCGCCCCTGCACGGCTCGATGGGCAGCGCGGGGCACTCGGCGCGCGCGATGGCGTTGCTGTGCAAGCGACGCGGGCTTCACGAGCCGGGGCAGCAGTACTGGGCCGCCGCCCGACGGTTCGCGGGATTCGATCTCGCCGAGGTGCGCGCGGCGGCCGAGGCGGAGCGACCGGTGATCCCGGAGCTGCCGGTGATCCCGGAGCTGCCGGTGATCCCGGAGCTGCCGGTCGCGCCGGAGCTACCGGCGATCGAGCCCGTCCCGCCCGTGAGTGAGCCCGAGCTGCCCGTGGGCGAGCCGGAGCTGCCCGTCAGCGAGCCCGAGCTGCCCGTCAGCGAGCCCCTCCCGGCCGTGAGCGAGCCAGAGCCTGCGTTCGAACCCGGTCCGGTGTTCGAGCCCGGTCCGGTGTTCGAGCCGGGTCCGGTGTTCGAACCCGAACCCGCGTACGAGCCCCCCGCGTACGAGCCCCCTGCGATCGCCGTCGCACCCGCCGCCGCCGTTCCATTTGCCCCGTCGACCCGCACGGCGCCCTTCGTCGGCACCGTCTCCGATCCGCCGTCGATCGCCGCGATCGAAGAGGGCACCGCCGACCTCTCGCTGCAAGACCTCGCCGCGATCCACTGGCAGGGCATGCTCCCAGGCAACGACGCGGCGATGCCGGCCACGATCGTGCACCAGTGGACCAACGACGAGCAGGATGCGATCCGGCGCGCCACCTCGGCGGTGATGACCAAGGACAGCACGTCGCTGCTCACCCCCGATGAGATCATCGCCCTGCAGGGCAAGGCTGCGCTCCCGCCCGCCCGTGCGGCCAACCCCGCGGCGACCGCCCTCGTCGAGCGCGCGACCGCAATGGCGATGCTCCGCGCCGCCGATCCCGAGGCCGAGGGCACGGCGTGGCTACCGAAGGATCACCTCGAGAGCATTCGCGCCCGGTTCTTCCGCCCCGGCTCACGCGACGATGCAGCCTCGCCCGCCCCCGAGGCTCCCGCCCCGCCGCGCGCCCCCGCACCCGAGCGACCGATGCCGCCCCAGCCCCCGCGCGGCCCGGGCGACACCACCTCGATGATCTCACCCGAGCAGCTCGCCGAGCTCACCCGCCTGCACGAGAGCCGCACCAAGGGCAAGCCCGAGTAGCGGACGGGGCGGAACGCTCGCGAGTCCGCACAGAGAAGATCGTCCTGACATCCGCGCCCAGCTCGCCGACGGTGCCCGCGCCGACATCGAGATGCAGAGCCGCGTCGCCCCCACGCTCTCGTCGGTCGGCGCTCTCGCCGTCCCGATCGACCCGCTATCCTGGGAACATGGAGTGCTGCGCCCGTTTCCTTGCGGCGCGCAGCCTCGCGGAGCTCGAAGAGCTCGGCTCGGAGAATGCCATCATGTCCCCCGCCAAGAATGCCCTCGACGAGCTCTCGCAAGACCCGGCCACGCGCCGCCGCGCGCGTGAGCGCGCAGATGCGATCAAGCTCTACGAGATCGACCTCATCGCAAGCCGCATCGAGGGCGAAGCCAAGGGTGAAGTCAAGGGCAAGGCGAAGCTGCTGCTCGAGCTCCTCGAGCTGCGCTTCGGCCCGCCCTCCGCAGCCACCCACGCGCGACTCGAGACCGCCACGCCCGAGGAGCTCGACACCTTCGCCGAGCGGGTTCTATCGGCCAAGACCCTCCAGGAGGTTCTCGCTCCCGGACGGTGAACCCGGCGCGCGGTAACGAGCGGCGTCACCACTTCCCGCGCTCCCGCGGCTGCCTCCAGTTCGCCCGCGTCCGAGTGATATCCTGACCCGTGTCCGTCGAAGACCGCACCCGCATGTGCCTCTCGGTCGCCACGTTGTTCATCGCAGCGTGTGCCCACGCGCGCTCCGAGGGCCCTGCGGAGGCGGGCGTCACTCGGGTGAAGTGCCTCGGCGTCAACGGCTGCGCGGGCCAGGGCGAGTGCGCGGCCAAGGCCAGCGATGGCGCGGAGCTCAATGCATGCGGGGGGCAGAACGCGTGCTCGGGCAAGGGCTGGATCGAGACCGACGAGCCCGAGTGCAAGCAGCGGGGCGGTGAGGTGCTCGCGGTGGTGGAGCGCAGCGCGGGGGCGTGCGTGAGCCCCTCGGTGCCGCGCCTGACCGCGGCGGAGGCCGCGGAGCGCTACAACCTGGACCGCGAGCGACTCGCGATCGAGGGCTACGACCCGGTCGCCTACTTCCCCGAGGGCGGCGGCAGGCCCACCCCCGGCCGCGCCGATCTCACCCACACGCACGAGGGCGTGGTCTATCGCTTCGCCTCGGCCGAGAACCTCGCGCGGTTCCAGGCCGATCCGGCGCGCTACGAGCCGGGCTTTGGCGGGTGGTGTGCGTACGCGATGGGCAAGAACGGGCGCCTGGTGGATGTCGACCCCGAGGCGTTCATCCTCCAAGACGGGCAGCTGTTGCTGTTCTATCGCACCAAGCTGGGCGACACCCGCGACAAGTGGAAGGACGACGCGCAGCCGCTGCGGCAGCAGGCCGACCAGGCGTGGTCCAAGCGCACGGGCGAGTGCCGGCCGCCCGCACCCGACCGGGCTGCGTCCACCTCGCCATAGCGCGCGGCCGCGAGTTCCGCCATGCTCGATCGTCGTGCGTGGGCGTGGACCGTGGATCGCGATGCTGGTGACCGGATGCGGCTCGCCGCACGCGATTGCGCCGCCGTCGAGCGGCTCCACCAGCGGCGAGCCCCCCAGCCCCCACGCCAGCTCGACCCACGAGCCCGGCGACTCGAGCACGAGCACCACGACGGCGAGTGACACGGGCGACGCCAGCGACAGCGGTGACACCACCGGCGAGCCCCCGCAGGAGCCCACCCACCCGATCCCGCCCGGCATGTTCGCCGACGTGACCGATGCGCTCGGCCTCGTGGCACCGCACGTGGCGGGCGGGGGCATCACCGGTCAAGCGTGGGGCGACTTCGATCGCGACGGTCACCTCGATCTGTTCGTGAGCGGCGGCAAGGACAGCAATCGTCTGTTCCGCAGCCGCGGCAACGGAACGTTCGAGACCGTGTCGCTGCCACCCGAGGTCGCGCTGCCCGGCCCGAGCAAGGCCGGAGTGACCTGGGCCGACTACGACAACGATGGCTGGCTCGATCTCTACCTCGCGGTGCTGGGGCCCAATCGTCTGTTCCACAACGTGCCCGACCCGCAGGGCACCTGGGGCACCGGCGGCCGCGCGCTCGTGCGCGTGCACGCGGGCGTCGAGGACCCCGGCCACGGTCGCAACGCCGCCTGGGGCGACTACGATGGCGACGGTCTCCTCGACCTCTACGTCGTGAACGGGGGCAGCTACCCCGATGCGCTCTACCACGGGGAGCCCGACGGGCGCTTCACCAATGCGAGCGCCCTCGTCCCGCTGCCGTTCGACAAGCCCGGGTATGCGGCGACCTGGACCGACTACGACGACGACGGCGACCTCGATCTCTACGTCGTCTCCGACCACCACACGGGCAACGATCTCTGGCGCAACGACGGGCCCGAGCGCGGCGGCACGTGGCGCTTCACCAGCGTCTCCGAGGCGAGCCACGCGGGGCTGGCCGCGGACGCCATGGGCATCGCGGTCGGCGACTACGATGGCGACGGCGACCTCGATCTCTTCACGAGCGACATCGGGCGCACCAATCTGCTGCGCAACGACCTCGACCTCGGGATCGCGGGCTTCACCGAGGTCGCGGCGCAGGTCGGGGTCGATCACGCGTCCTCCAGCTGGGGCACGGCCTGGCTCGACGTCGACCTCGACGGTGATCTCGATCTCTACCTGGCCACGCAGAACCAGACCCCCGAGCTCACCAATCGCCTGTTCCTCAATCGAGGCGACGGCACGTTCGCCGACGGCTCGGCCGCGTGTGGCTGCGCCGACCCGAGCTTCACCACCGGGGTGGCCATCGCCGACTACGACTCGGACGGCGCCGTCGATCTCCTCGTCGGCAACTACGGCGAGGGCTACCGCCTGTATCGCAACCAGCTCGACCCGGTGGCCTCCGGGCGCCACTACTTGATCGTGGAGCTCGAGGGCGGTGGCCCCGTCAACCGCGACGCCCTGGGGGCGCGCGTGACCGTGATCGGCAGCGACGGGCGGCGACAGGTGGGCGAGCGTCGCAGCGGCTCGAGCCTGGGCGCGGGCGACATGCTGCCGCTGCACTTCGGTCTGGGCCGCGCGCGCGCGCAGACGGTCGAGGTCCGCTGGCCCGACGGCGTGGTGACCGTGCACGACGACGTGCCGACCGACACGACCTGGCGGGCGACGCATCCCGGCTGACCCCGGCGGCGCGCAGCGCCTTGCGCCAGCGGCAACCCGGTTGGCAGCGAAGAATTCCCCACGACGATCCGCCGCCTCGCGACGTTGTCCCGCTGCGGTGGCGCCCGGCTAGACGCGCCGGTCGCAAACTGCAAGGCTTCGCCCGATGCAAGAGCTGGCTGCCCAAGCGTGGAATCCCTGGCTCGCCTGGCTGGTGCTCGGCGTGGGGGGCGTGCTCCTGCTGGCGACCGTGGTCGCGCCCGTGCGGGCGCTGCCGCGCGCGCTCGCGGCCCTGCGTGAGCGCACGGTGAGCGAGACCGACGGCGGTCCGCTGTGGCTGCCGCTCGCCGCCGCAACCGGCATGGGCGGCATCACGGGCGGGGTGCTGGCGGTGAGCGTGGGGGGCCCCGGCGCGCTGGTGTGGATGTGGATCACCACGATCCTGGGCATGGCGATCGCATTTGCCGAGGGCAGCCTCGGCGCGCGCGCGCGCGGAGACCGGGAACCAGCCGTCGTGCACCTGCTCGGCGCACCCAAGCTCGGCCGGCTGCTCGCTCCGATGTACGCGCTCGCCGTGATCGTGCTCGCGGTCGTCGTGGGCGCGGCGTTCCAGGCCCACCAAGCGGCCGCGGTGCTGCACTCCACCTACGCGCTGGCCCCGGGAGCGGTCGCGTTCGGTCTGGCCGGCGTGGCGGTTCCGTTCGTGCTGCTTCCCAGGCTGCGTCGGCCGCTCTTCATGGTCGTGCCCGTCGTGCTCGTGATCTATGCCGTCGCGGCCTTCGCCGCCGCGGGCGAGGACGGGGTGATGCTGAGCCTGCTCGTCGGCGATGCCATGAACCAAGCCTTCGGCATCGCCCCCGCCACCGGCGGAGCAGTGGGCGGGGGCGTGAGCCTGGCCATCACCCACGGCGTGCTGCGAGCCACACTGGCCGGCGAGGCGGGCTTGGGCTCGGCCGCGCTGCTCGACCTGCGCGCGCGCAGCCGCGGTGCGGCTGGGGCCGTCGTCATGCTGGTCCCGCTGCTCGCGGCCGGCGTCGTGGGCAGCGCGAGCGCGTTGCTGATGCTGGGCGGCGCCCCCCAAGACCAACCCGTAGCCTCGTCGGAGGCACGGCCGCTCGAGCAGACCTATGCGCGTGCGCTCAGCCCTAGCCAGCAGGTGGGCCAGACCGTCGTGCTCCCCGTCGACACCAGCTTCGAGGCCGACGAGCACTATGCGATGCGCATGCGCTCCGACCCGCGCGGCCATGCGATGGCGCGGCTGGTCAAGGAGCTCAACCACGTTGCGCTGCCCCTGTGGACGGTCGCCAAGCCGACCGACGCGATCGTGTTCCGAGCGCTCGGCGACGACCGCAGCAAGCACGCGGGCTGGGACGTGCGCATCCCCTGCGAGCGCGAGGTCAAGCAGGCCGCCGAGGGGATGGAGTACGTGCTCTTGCGCCCCAAGGACCCGAGCATCCAGCTGAGCGCGCTGGCCACCAAGCTCGAGCTGCTCAGCCAGCCCTACGTGGTGTTCGACGACTTCACGTTCACCGGTCGCGTGGGTCGGGCCACCAGCCCCAAGTTCGGCGAGCACTTGGCCATGTACGAGGCGCCCAACGCCGAGCGGCCGTTCAATCCCGCGTTTCACGAGTTCTTCCGCATGGGCTACCGGGGCCCCTATGCCGACGACGGCGGCGCCGAGCGCCCGCCGTGGGCATTCGTGGGTAACGAGGGCTATCTGCCCGAGATCGGCAGCGTGGTCGACCTGCGCATCGCCGGCGATCGACGCGGCTCCGACGTGCTGAACATCACCCGCAGCGGCAGCGTGGAGGCGCCCGCCTGGGATTTCCTGCTGCAGGCCAACACGATCATCGTGCGCCACGAGACCGACCCCACCCAGGATCTGCGCCTCGCGGTCACCCCTCGCTACGAGCTCTACCGCGTGCGCTTCGAGCTCGCGGACCCGCGCTACCAAGACCTGCGCGTGCTCGCCAAGCTCGAGGGCTACGACGAGCAGCCCTACCTGCTCGTGCCCGACTACCCGTTCCGCGCCGAGGTCCACGGCGACACGCGGCTGCCCGCCGAGCTGAAGGGCCGCCGCGCGCTGGTGCCCCTCGACGTGCCGGGCGAGGTGCAGGGCCCGACGGGCGACGAGACCTACCACCCCCACCCGACCGAGCTGCTGGCATTTGGCCTCCAGGGCCCGCTACCGCCCGCCCGCGAGGGTGCGGAGCTCGCCGCCGCGCGCATGCTCGAGCGTCTCGGCGACACCGGCCGCTGGACGCTGGCGCTCGCGGCGTTCGTGTTCGCCTTGTCCAGCATCGTGGCGTGGTCCGAGCTCGGAGGTCGTGCCGCCACCGCCGTCGCCGGAGCCCCAGGGGCGCCCGCGCTCAAGCTGGCCATGCTGGTCTCCACCGCGGTGGGTTCGATGTGGACGCTCGAGCAGCTGCTGCCGATCGTCGACCTCAGCCTCGCGGCGGTGGTGGTCCCGAGCCTCGTCGGCCTGCTGCTGCTGCTGCCCAAGATCCGCCGAGCCGCGCGGATGCAAGACGACCTGCCGGACGACGCGACCTGAGCTAGGTTCACGGCCGCAGCGACCCGCAGCGCTCCGTCGTCACGCCTCGCCGTGTGTCGCATCTCGCGCGAGCGCGGGCTGCGACCTTGATATTCGTTTGACCTCAAACTAATATGGTTCCACCCGTGCGAGCCGATGAACGGCCGCTCAGGAGGAGTTCCCATTGCCCGAATCCAGGACCTTTCGCCCGACCCAGCGCGGTGACATCGACGCGATTCCACAGCTCGCTCGACTGCCGGCCGCCGCTCGTCACGAGATGCGCGTGGTCTCCAGCGTGCTCCCGTTCCGCGTGAACGACTACGTGCTCGAGGAGCTCATCGACTGGGATCGCGTGCCGGAAGATCCGATGTTCAGGCTGCTGTTTCCCCAGCGAGAGATGCTCGCGCCCGAAGACTTCGACCTGCTCGATCGGCTGCTGCGCTCGGGCGCCTCCGAGAGCGAGATGAAGGCCGCCGCGCGCCCGATCCAGCTGCGGCTCAACCCGCACCCGGCCGGCCAGAAGCAGCTCAACGTCCCGCAGCGCGAGCAAGAGAGCCTCTCCGGCGTGCAGCACAAGTATCGCGAGACCGTCCTGTTCTTCCCGAGCGCCGGGCAGACCTGTCACGCCTACTGCGGGTACTGCTTTCGCTGGCCGCAGTTCGTGGGCCTCGACGAGCTGCGCTTTGCGGCGCGCGAGTCGGGCATGCTCATCGACTATCTGCACGGTCACCCCGGGGTGACGAGCGTGCTGGTCACCGGCGGCGATCCGCTGGTCATGCGCACGAACGTGCTGCGTCGCTACCTCGACCCCGTGCTCGCGGCCGATCTCCCGCACGTCGCGAGCATTCGCATCGGCACCAAGTCGGTCGCGTGGTGGCCCGATCGTTTCTCTGGCCCCGATGGCGACGCCCTACTGCGGCTATTCGAAGAGGTCGTGCGCTCGGGCAAGACGATGGCGCTCATGGCTCACTACAGCCACCCGCGCGAGCTCGAGACCCCCTCGGCCCAGCGCGCGCTGCGAAGGATCCTCTCCACCGGCGCGGTGGTCCGCTGCCAGGCGCCGGTCGTGCGTGGCGTCAACGACGACGCGCTCACCTGGGCCGACCTGTGGCGCTTGCAGGTCCAGCTCGGCGCGGTCCCGTACTACATGTTCGTTGCCCGCGACACCGGGGCTCGTCGCTACTACGAGGTCCCGCTCGCCCGTGCGCACGAGATCTACCGCGATGCGATCGCACAGGTCTCTGGCCTCGCCCGTACCGTGCGCGGGCCGTCGATGAGCGCCACCCCCGGCAAGGCCGTCGTCGACGGCGTGGCGACCGTGCACGGCGAGCAAGTGTTCGTGCTGCGCTTCCTGCAGGCCCGCGATCCCGCATGGGTGGGCCGCCCGTTCTTCGCCCGCTTCGACGCGCGCGCCAGCTGGCTCGACGAGCTGCAGCCAGCGTTCGGCGAGCGCGAGTTCTTCTGGGAAGCCCAGCTGCGCCGCATGATCGAGCACCCCGACGAAGCACGGGCCTGTCACGATCAGCCGCAGCGACGTCGCCACCTGCCCGTGATCGCCGAGGTGGCGGCTTGACTCGCGGGCTCCATCCCGAGACCGCCCTCGAGCCGCGGCTTCGGGGGATGCAGCCGTCGATCACGCTCGCGATCCAAGAGCGCAGCCGCGAGCGCGAGGCCCTCGGCCTCTCGATCGCGCGGCTCGGGCTCGGCCAGTCGCCGTTCCCCGTGCCCACGAGCGTCGTCGATGCGCTGCGCGCCGCCGCGCCCGAGAAGGACTACCTGCCCGTGCGCGGGCTCCCCGAGCTGTGCGAGGCCGTGGCCGGCTACCACCGCCGACGCCACGCGGTCCCCCGCACGGGCGGCGACGTGCTCATCGCGCCGGGCTCCAAGGAGCTGATGTTCTTGCTGCAGGTGGCGTTCGCAGGCGAGCTGCTGCTGCCCACGCCCACGTGGGTGTCCTACGCGCCGCAGGCCCGCATCGCCGGCCGCGGGGTTCGCATGCTGCCCACCGACGTCGCCAACGACTATCGCCTGGCTCCGGCCACGCTCGACGCGGCGTGTCGCGACGAGCCCGATCTTCCGCGGATCCTGGTGCTCAACTACCCGAGCAATCCCACCGGCGTCTCGTATCGCGTCGACCACCTCGCCGAGCTGGCCGAGGTCGCGCGCCGCTACGGCATCGTGGTGCTCTCCGACGAGATCTACGGTGAGCTCGACTTTCGCGGCGAGCACGTCTCGATCGTGCGCTTCTTGGAGGACGCCACGATCCTCTCGGGAGGGCTGTCCAAGTGGTGCGGCGCGGGCGGGTGGCGGCTGGGCACGTTCAGCTTTCCCTCGCGGCTGCGCTGGCTGCTCGACGCGATGGCGGCGCTGGCGAGCGAGACCTACTCGGCCACGAGCGCACCGATCCAGTACGCGGCCGTGCGCGCGTTTCGGGGCGGCGGCGACATCGAGGACTACCTCGACCGCTCTCGCGCGGTGCTGGCCGGGCTCGTCGAGCGCACTCGCGGGGCGTTGGTGAGCGCGGGGGCCGACGTCCCGCAGCCCGACGGCGCGTTCTACTTGTTTCCCGGGTTCATGGGGTGCGCCGAGGCGCTCGCGCGCCGCGGCATCACCGACGATTGCACCCTCGCCGAGCGGCTGCTGACCGAGACCGGGGTCGCGACCCTCCCCGGCTCGAGCTTTGGCATCGATGCCGCGGCCCTGCGCCTGCGGCTCGCGCTCGTCGACTTCGACGGGGCGAGGGCACTCGCGGCCGCGGGCGCGGGTCAGGTCGACGGGGCGTTCGTCGAGCGGCTGTGCGGGCCCACCGTGCAGGCCGTTGACGCGCTCGCGCAGTGGGTGCAACGATCCTAGTCACCCAGTGACGAAAGACTCGACCGCCGGCCGGGACGTACGCTTGGGGAAGACGCTGCGCTTCATGCGGTGGCTGTGGGCGCTGTCCCATGCCCTCGAGGCGCGCAGCAAGCGGATGCAGCGCGAGCTCCAGATCACGGGGCTCCAGCGGCTCGTCCTGCGCATCGTGGGTCGCAACCCGGGCATCGGCGCGGGCGACCTCGCGAGCGCGCTGCACGTGCACCCGAGCACGCTCACTGGGGTGCTCGCGCGACTCGACGAGCGCGGTCTGGTCGCGCGCATCGCCGATGCCGAGGATGGCCGCCGCCTTCGCCTGCGCCTCACCCCGCACGGGCGCGAGCTCGACCAGGATCGAGGCGGGACCGTCGAGGCCGCGCTCGCCCGTGCGCTCGCACGCTGCGATCCGGCCGCGGTCGAGACCGCGCGGGAGGTGCTCGCGACGATCGTCGAGGAGCTCGAGCGCGACGGGCTGCGCCCACTCGAGCCCTGACTAGAGCCCTGAAGCGGCTCAGCGCTCGGGCAGCAGCGCCTCGATCTCCCCGCGCAGCGTCGCCGAGAGCACGCGGCCCTGGTGCACGTGACGGACCACGCCGTCGGGCCCCACCACCAGCGTGTGCGGGATCGGACCC
>JBFIJN010000311.1:0-10367 GCA_041600735.1 Nannocystaceae bacterium | reverse complement strand
GTCTCGGGCTGGGTCATGGCGTGCTCCGGACCTCCATGCCCTCGAGCGCCAGCGCGGGTGGCTTGATCACCACGCGATCGCCCTCGGAGAGCCCCGCGGTCACGTACACCTGCTCGGCGTCACCCCACCCGATGCGCAGCGTTCGCTTGCGCAGGCGCTGCTCTGGATCGACCACCCACGCGCTGCGCCCCTCGAATACCGCGACGCGCGGCACCGCGATCACGTGGGGCAGCGCTTGCCCCTCGAGCTCCACCTCGACGAATGCACCCGGCAGCAGCGGCAGCTCGCCCGGCTGGGGATCGAGCGGGTTCTCGACCTCGACCAGCACCTGCGCGGTGCGGCTCTCGGGGTCGAGCTCGTTGATGAGGCGGATCACTCGGCCCGTGCGCTCGACCATGGCGCGATCACCCAGGCGCTGCACCACGCGCGCGGGTGCGCCAGGGCCCGCGGCCTGGCCCGGCACGCTGATGAGCCCCAGGTGCTCCACCGGCACGGAGACGCGGACCCACAGCGCATCGGTGCCCACGAGCGTGGCCACCACCTGTCCGGGGCTCGCGATCTCACCCTCTTCGACCGACTCGGCGCGCACGGTGGCATTGAACGGGGCCTTGATCACGGTGCGGCCGAGGTCGAGCTTGCTGCGCTCGAGCATGCTGCGCGCCGCGTCCACGCCGACCTCGGCGGCCTCGCGCTGGGGCTCGCGGCTGGCCAGGCGCCCGTCGGCCTTGGCGCTGCCCATCAGCTCCCACTCTTGCTTGGCGACCTTGCCGTAGGCCTTCTCGAGCTCGAGCTCCACCTCGCGCTGCTGGACCTGCGCTCGCTGCTGACGCACGGCGATCTCGTAGTCGCGCTTGTCGATGCGCAGCAGCACCTCGCCCTCCTTCACGCGCCCGCCCACCACCAGCGAGGGCGACAGGTACACGATGCGCCCGGAGAGCTGCGGGGACAGGGTTGCCTCGCGAGCCGGCTCGACGACCCCGTTGCCCCACAGTCGTGGGCTCGCCGACGCGGCCTCGACCACCACCGACTCGACCAGCGGCGGGAGCACGACGGGCGGCTCGCGCTCGGCCGACTCGGCCGACCGCACCATCACCACCGCCCCACCCACTGCGGCGGCGGTGATCATCGCGGGCAGCAAGAAGCGCGTGAGGAAGCGTTTCATGGTGAGGCCTCCGTTCTCATCCCATCTCATCAGCGGGGGTCGGGGGCCGACGCGCGCGGGGTGATGCCCGCCCAGAACACGTCGACCAGGTTCTGCAGGAACTCGGGCTCGATCTGCGGCGCGTGCGGCCCGAGCACGTGTCCGAGCATGTGACGCGCATGCAGAGCGCCGAGGAATGCCATCGCCGTGGATTGCGGGTGCGGGATGTGGGCGCGCCCCTGCTCGTGCAAGCGATGGAACCAACCCGAGAGCGTGCGGTGGGCCAGCACCGGAGGCGGGAGCTCGCGGCCGCGGATCATCTCGGCCGGGTCGAGGCCCGCGGCGCGCATCACCGCGATGCACGGCAGCATCTGCGCCAAGAAGGCGTCGATGCGCTCGACCACGTGGCGCAGCTGCTCGGGCACCGAGCGCTCGTCGGGGCCGGCCTCCACTTCGTCGATCCACGGCGGCCGATCCCCGGGCGCGAGCGCCTCGACCATCAGCGCTTGCTTGGTCTTGAAGCGCTTGAACAGCGCGGCCTGGCTCACCCCAAGCTCGTCGGCGATGGTGGTCGTCGAGACGCTGGGCCCGTGCTCGAGGAAGCAGCGGCGCGCGGTTTCGAGCAGCTCGCTGTCGGTGAATTGCCGGGGTCGCATGGTGCCGAGGTTAGTAAGTGAGTGCTCAGTTACATAGCTGATCGCACCAAAGAGGCAAGAGCAGTCACCCAGCGGCATCGCAGGATCGTTCGTGAGTCAACGCGCGATTTCGTAGAATCACCGTTGCTCGCGCCCGATCCCGGAGCCTTGGGCGCCCCCGTCCTGGTAAAACCACGCTCGGGGTTCACATCATGAAGCTACTCAATCGATCTTGTCTTGCTCTGGCGACCGCTTCCCTGTGCCTGAGCGCGGCGTGCGGCCCGGCGGTCGTGACCGCCGAAACCGATGGGGAGACGGAGGGCTCGAGCGGCACGACCGGCTCGGCGACCACCAATCCCAACCCCACGATGCCGACGACCGCGGATCCGAGCGCGGGTACCGGCGACGCGACCGGCCAGCCGACCACCACGACCAACCCGACGACCGGCGTCGACAGCAGCAGCGGCGGCGGGAGCGACAGCTGCTGCGAGGCGCACGACAGCCCCGGCTGCAACGATGACGAGGTCGTGAACTGCGTGTGTGCCCAAGAGGCCTCGTGCTGCGCATTCGAGTGGGAGCAGAACTGTGTCGACATGGCGCTGTCCGAGTGCATGGCCACCTGCGACGACCCCGGCACCACCACGGGTGATCCAGGCTCGAGCAGCGGCGACCCGGGCACCGCCTGCACCGAGCTCATCGACTTCGAAATGGTGCCCTCCGAAGCGATCTACAGCGGCGCGTGGATGCTGGGCATGAGCATGGTCGGCGAGGGCGAGATCTCGGTGAACCAGCAGGGCGGCCCTGGCTCGTTCATCTACGAGCCCGACATCCCGTGCGACGACACCTGGCACATCTGGGCGCGCGCATTCGATCAGGGGCAGAACGACTCCTACTTCGCCACGCTCGACGGCGAGCCGATGCCCGAGGCGATCTTCGAAGGCGGCTGCACCAACGCCGGCAACGGCTACGTGTGGGCCGAGCTCAACTGGCGCGAGCAGGGGGCGCAGGCCTGCGACTACGTGCAGAACCCGTGGACCGCCGACTGGACCACCGGCGTGCACCAGATCGAGTTCTCGTTCCGCGAGTCGGCCGCGATGGGTCGGATCTTGATCACGAACGACCCGAACTTCGTGCCGATGTGATCCGCGAAGCAGTGATCGGCGAGCCGATCACTGCTTCGGTGCCGCGCCAGCGTCCTTGGGTGCGGACTTGGCCGCCTTGTCCTCGCCCGCTGCGGCGTCGCTGGGCGGCTCGGCCGTATCGGCGGCCTTCTGGCTCTCGACCAGGGCCTTGGCCTCCTCGAGGCTCGCCGAGCAGCGGAAGCCGAAGTGGTGGAACTCCACCTCGCGCAGGTTGGCGGGGAAGTGGGTGCGCCGGTAGATCGCGGTGGCGTAGGTCTTGTCCCAGTACCACGAGCCGCCTCGGACCACGCGCTTCTCGTGACCGGCGCAGGGCTCCTTGCCGTCGCAGGGGCCCTTGGGATCGGTTCCACGGCACTTGTCGCCGCAGGCGGCGTAGCTGCGGGAATCCCAGTCGTAGACCCACTCCCACGAGTTGCCGCTCATGTCGTAGAGGCCGTAGACCCCGGCGGGGCGGCTGCCGATCTCGAAGGTGCGGCCCTTCTCGGGGTGCTCCATCTTCTTTTGCACGCCGCAGCTGCGCCCGCGCTCGTCCTGGATGATGGCGCGCTCGCACGTGGCCTCTTCGTTGCCCCACGGGTAGAGGTTGCCGTCGGGGCCGCGCGCGGCCTTCTCCCACTGCGCCTCGGTCGGCAGGTGCTTGCCCTTGACCTCGCAGTACTTCACCGAGGCATACCAGCTGGTGCCCACGATCGGCTGGAGCGGGCGGCTGAAGTCGTTGTAGAGCGGGCCGCCGCGCAGGCAGGCCTTGCTCTTCTGGCAGGCCTTGTAGTCCTCGTACGTGACCTCGTTGAGGTCCATGTAGAAGGTCTGCAGCCAGATCGTCTCTTGGGGGCGGGTGTTCTTGGGGCCGTCGTCCGAGCCGCGGATGAACGGGCCGCCGGGGATGCACGCCATGCCCAGCGGCGCCTCGCCGCACGGCTCGATGATGGTGCCGTCGGGCGCCACGAGCTTGGCGGGCTCGGGCTCGGGCGGCGGCTCCGGCTTGGCCTCGGGCTCGGGCGGGGGGGCTGGCTTGGGCGCGGGCTCCGGCTTCACCGCCACCGGCGGGGCGTCGGCGACGGTCGGCTCGTCGGGCGTGGCCGAAGTGCGGCAGCCTGGCACCAGGAACGCGGCCCCGAGCGAGAGAAGAGCAACCAGACGAAGACGATGGGAGGAAGCCGGAGACCTGACCATGGCGGTTTGGCGGCTTGATACCACGAGGTAGCGACGGCCGTCGCTTTACAGCGCATGGCCGCTTCGGCCAAGCTATCGGCTACCCCGGTGGCACGGTTCACGCGCTTTTCACGGGGCACACCACGAGAAGCGAAGGAACGGACATCATGAACATCAAGGACATTGCGGCGACACTGGCGATCCTGGGCTCGGGCGTGCTGGCCACCGGCTGTGGCAAGGACGCACCCGCCACCGAGGTGCCCGGCGGCGAGGCTGCTCCCGCGGCCGATGCCGAGGCCAAGTGCTCGGCCGGCCACAGCGACGAAGGCCACTGCGGCGACGCGGCTGCGCCCGCCGACGATGCCGAGGGCTCCTGCTCGGCCGACGCCGAGGGCGAAGGCTCCTGCAGCGGCAAGTAGTCGCCGCGCTCGAGCTCCGCAACCAACGAGGAGAGCCCGCCGCGCATCCGTGCGCTGCGGGCTCTCTTCACTTCGAAGCCGCGAGAGCTTCGCGAGCTAGTCTTGCGGCCAGGGGTTGGGCGGGTTCGGGTTCTGCGGTCCCTGGCCCGCGCCGTTGGAATCGAGGTTGGCGATGAACTTGCGGATGTACACGAGGTCGTCCTCGATGTCTTCGTCGGGGTTGCTGGCGAGCCACGCCTCGACCTGATCGGCCAGCGGCACCAGCACGCTCCGCGCCCCGCCGAGGTCGCCGAACGACGAGCGCTCGGCCGCCATCTCGAAGCCGGCGAAGATGTTGAGCATCACGAAGCTCTTCTCGACGCCCGCGAAGGTGAACAGCCCGTCCTCGGGGGTCTCGCCCGGCTGCAGCGGGCTCTGGATCTTCACGATGGTGCTGAGGGTCTCCGCGGTAGTCGGGTCCTCCCAGGTCATGGTGATCTGACCGACGGTGCCCGCTTCCTCCACGCGCGACGGATCGTTGGGCACGACCTCGGCAATGATCGCGCCGCCGCCACCGCGCCGCCCCCCTTCGTTGTCGCTCACCATGGTGCGGTGGGCGATCTGCAGCGTGGGGATCGAGATCTGCCCCACGTTGCCCCAGGTCTCGGCCTGCTTGGTCCCGTAGATCGCCCGCAGCGAGTAGCCGGGGTCGACCTGGAGGCTGATCTCGACGTCCTTGGCCAGCGGCACGAGGAACGTGGAGACCTCCTCCTCGAACACCTCGCGCACGGCGGCCGGATCCTCGAGGAAGTAGAACGCGCCCGCGCCCTTCTCGGCCAGATCGCGCATGAGCTCGGGGTTGAACGCCTCGCCCATGCCGATGGTGGTGAGCCCGTAGCCCTCGGCGTTGTAGGCCGCCGACATCTCGACCAGCTTGGTCTCGCTGGTGATCCCGGTGGTGGCCTCGCCGTCCGACAGCAGGATCACGCGGTTCTGCAGGCTCGGGTCGGCGTGGGCCTCGACGGTCTCGTAGGCCACGCGCAGGCCGTCGTAGAGATTGGTGCGCCCGTTCGCCTCGAGCGAGCCGATCGCCAGCGTGAGCTCATCGTCACCACCCGCCGCGGCCTCGATCTTGACCCTGGCGATGTTGTCGAAGGCGATGATGCTCACCCGGTCGTCGGGGCCGAGCTCGTCGAGCATGCGGAAGAGGCCCTCGCGCACGAACTGGATGCTCTCGCCCGACATCGAGCCGCTGGTGTCCACCGCGATCGCGAGGTTGAGCGGCGGGCGCTCCAGCGTGGAGGGGTCGATGGGCGTGTTCATGCCCAGCATCAGCAGCGTGCAGTTGCTGCCGTTGATCATGTTGCCCATCACGCCGAGCTCGCCGTGGAGGCAGATGTCCTGACCACAGTTGGCCGCGGGCAGCTCGAGCTTGTGCTCGTTGAAGAAGCCCACGTCGTCGAGGGTGTCGGGGCCCGGCAGGTCGCCGGCGTCGAGGATGGCGCGGAACTGGCCGAAGTCCTGGGCGCCGCCCTGGGCGATGCCGGCCCCGCCGTCACCGGCCTCGTCGAAGCTGGCGCCGGCGTCGTCGGCGAAGCAGCCCGAGGCGAGGCACGTGGCGAGCAGGACGAGGCCAGTATGGAAGCGGATCGAGCGATCGTTGCGGTTCATGACGAATGTTCCTTCGAGCAAAGCAAGCCAAGACGAGACGAGACGAGACGAGACGAGACGAGACGAGACGAGACGAGACGAGACGAGAGAGGTGAGGTGAGGTCGATCAGCCCGCGGGGGGCTCTACGTGAAGAGCGACGACCTCGAGGTCGAGCCCGAGCGCATCGGGGCCCTCGGCACACTCGGGGTCGAGCGCCGCCCGATCCTCGGCGTGGGCCAAGGCGACGGTGAGCTGCGCACCGGAGTCGCCGCTGACGGTCTGGCGCTGGCCAGGATCGAGGCCGAAGGTACCGAAGCCGCCGCCGCCGACCGTGACCGAGGTGGCCCGGGTGACGGTGCCGCACTTGGGCCCCACGGCGTAGTCGCACTCGAACTCGGGCACGGCGGCGACCTGGAGGCCGTGGAACTGCGGGAACACGGTGCCGCGATAGGCCTGCAGCTCGACGACCGGCTGGTCGGGCAGCCCATCGACGGTGCGGAGCATGAAGCCTCCGTCGCCGGCGGAGGCGCTCCCTAGGGTGACGAGCCCGAGCATGCGACCCGGCTCGAGCGAGAGCTCGGCGAGCGGTGCGCACAGGTACCAGCGGGTCTGCTGGGTGATCTGCTCACCGCTGCGGACGCCGAGCTCGAGCGCAAAGCAGCCATCGACGCCGCGCTCGACGGCGAGCAGCTCCCACTCGCTGGCGGAGTCGTTCCAGTCGCTCCACTCGAGGCGACCGGCGTCGCTCTGCGGCGCGCACTGGCCCGCGACCGGCGGGACGGCGCTGGGCACGAGGTGAATCACGTCGTCGCCCACGGTCTCGTAGCTGCCGAGCCGGTCGGGGTCGTCGGGCATGATGAGATCGATGCGGCCGCGAGGGTCGCCCTCTTCCTCGCCCAGACCGGGGACCTGATGGTTCGGCACGTCGCCGATGGTCCAGAACGCGACCGCGGTGGGCAGGTTGTCGACGTCCAGCAGCACCGCGTAGCACGAGCGGTCGCTGACCTCGCCGGTGTCCTCCCACTCTTCCCACTCGCTGTTGATGCGCAGGCCGAAGTTCTGGTCGGCTTCGAGCAGGAACGACTGCGAGGTTCCAAACAACGGCTCGCTGATGAGGCGGCCCGGGTCCGCGGCGACCGCATCACAGTCGAGGTCGACCGAGTCGGCCAGCGCTCGGATGCGCACCACGATCGGGTCGGCGCCCGTGTTGTGCACGTAGACGTCGGTCCACAGCGTGGGGACGAACGGCTCTCCCGTGCGGGGGCTGGTGGCCGCGCAGCACAGCAGGCCCGTGCCCGCGGCGACGAGCTCGGCGCTGCGCCGGCTCGAGCTCGAGCGCGGGCGCAGCATGGCCCCGCGCAGCGCCCAGGCGCTGAGCAGCAGCGCTGGCAGGGCGATGAGGTCGGTGGCGTCGCGGGTGATCACCCACGGGGTGCCCACCAAGGCCATCGCGCCGCTCCACAGCGCCGCAGCCCCGGCGGACAGCTGGATTGCGGAGAAGACCAGCCCCACTGCGACGTGCGAGGCGACCCAGCCCCGCGTGCCGCGAACCCGCAGGATCGCGGCCAGCAGCACCGGTGCGACGATCAGCCCGGCGAAGTCACTGAGCTTGCCCGTCACCGCCTCGGGAAGGATCGACGCGCCCTTGAGCACGTGATCGTTGAGCACCAGCACCATGAGGCTGGCGATCCACAGCGGATGCAGGAGGGCCCGGGTGGGTTCGAAGCGCGGGGACATGACGACTAGCTCCAACGATGCGGTAAGAAAGTGAGGGCGGGCCTCGAGCTACTCGCAGATATGCGAAATCTAGGCGAGGCCACGGGGTGGCGCACGGTGATAGTGCTACCCAACCACGGTTCGATCGAGCGCGGCGACGTTTTTTTTCGACAATGAATTCGCGGCGATACTGGTGCTCGCACGGCGGGTCGCCCGCCCCGGGGCGGGACCGCGACATCGATGTCACGATGATCTCGCGACACGATGGGACGGGAACCCGGCCGGCACCTGCGCTATGGTGTCCGCATGAGACTAGGCTGGGTGGTTGTGGCCGCGCTCGCGAGCGGCTGCGCGGCGTCTGGTGCTGACGCAGGCGCGACCGACGACTTCATCGACATGGATACGCCGCCGGGCAACTGCTCGGCCACCGTGGGGGTCGACCCGTGTCCCGCCCCGGACACGAGCGGCTCACCCGAGGGTGGCCCCTGCCGCAACACCGAAGACTGCGTCGCCGGCACGTCTTGCGTCGCGCCCTATGTCGACGGAAACGTGGGTGACTTCGTCTGCAGCGCGCAGTGCATCCAGCTCATGGACGAGAGCGCGTGGTGCCTCGACTCGAGCGCCTGCTGCGACGAGTCCTCGAGCTGTAGCGCGCGAGGCCTGTGCGTTCCGGGCGAGAGCCTCGATGATTCCGGCAGCAGCGACGGCACGACCGATCCGACCTCGAGCGGCACCGGAGCCAGCTCCTCGGGTGGCTCGGGTGGCTCGAGTGGCACGGGAAGCACGGGGAGCACGGGGGCTGCCACCGGGACGACGGGCATGTAATGATCCGCGCCTCGACGATGCACTGGCTGCGCACCACGATCGCACTCTCGTTGCTCGGGCCCGCCGCGACGGCCTGTGGCGACGATCTTCCCGACGACACCACGACTGGGGTGATCGTCGCCGAGTCGACGACGGGCTCGAGCAGCTCGACGAGCTCGAGCACTTCGTCGGGCGCGCTCTCGAGCTCCGAGGGCGGGAGCTCGACCACCGGTCACACCACCGTGGGGATTCCCGACGAGTGTGCGCTCTCGGAGGACTGCCCGCGCGGCGAGCTGTGTGTGGCTCCGTTCGACCAGTCCGCCGGTCCCGAGGGCAAGGGTCCACTCGCGTGCGTGACCGAGTGCGTGGTGATCATGGACGAGGATCGCTGGTGTGCCGACGCGGCCGCTTGTTGTGATCTCGACGCCGAGTGCACCGATCGCGGCTACTGCGTGTTTCCGAGCGAGACCGAGACCGGGACGGAAGCCGGGACCGAGACCGGCTCGGGCAGCGAGACTGGCGCGACCGGCAGCACCGGCAGCACCGGGGGCTGATTCGCCGAGGAACGCCGATTGGGGGCGCGGGGCGGGGCGCAGCGCCCCGCCGACTGGACCCGTCTCGCGCATCCAGTACCCTCGCGGGCGTGACCGAGAAGACCCCATTGTCCCTCAAGTGGATCATCATCGGCTTTGGCGTCCAGGGAGGTCTGAGCTGGTTGCTGCCCGCTCTACTGGCCGAGCCGGTGGGCGGGCCGCTCGTGGAGGCGCTCGGCCTCTCCTGGGGCCTCATCCTGTTCGCGGTGATCGTGGCCTTTGGGGCGTTCTTTGGCGGCGGCTTGCTGGTGGCCTACTTCAGCCCGGGCGACACGCCGCGCGAGCCCGCGATCGCGGCCACGCTGGCGATCGCGGCCAACCAGGCCTACTTCCTCAGCCAAGAGGGCTCCCAGCTCAGCGTGCTCGGCATCGCGATTTCGGTGGGCATCGCCTACGCGTTCTCGCTGGCGGGCGCCAAGGCGGGCGAGAAGCTGCAGGGTGACACCACCGACAAGATGCGCGAGCGCGGCGACCTGCTGAAGTGACGTCCGCGTCGCTCGGCCAATGATGCGCGCGGGCTCGCGCTTCGTCGCGAGCCGCCCGCCGGCCGCTACACGCGCCCCGCGCGAGCTCGCTTGCGGCGGCTCGCCTCGGCGGGCTTGGCCATCTCGTCTTGCTCGCGCTTGCCGAAGTAGTACTGGAGCCCGCCGCCAAAGTAGAACCCGGTGTTGAACCCGCCGTTGAGGGTGATGCCCACCGCGTCCTTGATGATGAGGCGCATGCTGAGGATCAGGTTCACCACCGGGATGACCGGCGGGATTCCGCCCTGCTCGCGACGGTAGCCGAACGCGCGCAGATCGTTCTTGTTGCACTCGCGCGTGGTGCAGTTGGCGAACAGCTCGGCGTTGGGGCTCGAGAGATCGTTCGCGTCGGGCGGCGTCATGTCGCTGTCCTCGCCCGCGTCCCAGCGCGGCGTGCAGCGGGTGAGGTCGCCGAGGTCCTCGATCGTCTGGCAGGTGTCGGTGCGACCACCCGCGGCGGTGTAGCCCGCGGGCGCGGAGCCCAGCGGGGTCTGGAACACGCCGCCCAGCACGATGCCGAGGCCCAGGCCACCGCCGCCGCCGATCCCGAATTCCACGTCCTTGGTGATCGCGATCGGGGCTCGCGCGATGAAGTCGACCTCCATCGCGATGAG
>JBFIJN010000310.1:0-10390 GCA_041600735.1 Nannocystaceae bacterium | reverse complement strand
CCACCCGGCGACGGATCGCCACGCTAGCGCGGCAGGTGGACGTTCTCCTCGAGCACGACCAACTCGACGACATCGGTGCGCTCTGGATCTACGTCATCACGGCGTTCGAGGCCGAGTCCAAGCTGTGTGATATGCTCATGAGGTCCGTCAGCAAGCCAGCCCGGGAGGTGTACATGACCATCGCAGAAGAGCTCTTGGCGCGGGGACAGAGGATCGGAGAGCAGCGAGGCCAGCGGATCGGCCAGCAGATCGGCCGGCGCCTCGGCTTGGCTCGAGGCAAGGCGGAGGCGCTGTTGGGCGTGCTCGAGCATCGAGCGCTGCCGATCTCCGGAACCATACGTCGGCGCGTGCTCGCAACCCGCAATGAGGCGAAACTCCAGCGGTGGTTCGACCGCGCATTCACTGTCGCGTCGGCGGAAGAGTTGTTCGACCCGTCGACTTGAGCTGGGCTGAGCTACGCACTCGCTCACTGACCCGCGCAGACGTGCTCGTCGAGGGTCAGCATCCACTCGACGGTCTCGCACGCGGCCGCGTCCACCATCCCCGGTGGGTCGCCGAAGCAGCCCTCGCCGTTGTACTGGAGCACCCAGCAGCCGGGACCGGGCAGGTCGATGGTGAGCTCGCCGCCGTCGGGCAATCCGCCGGGCGGCACGGGATACGAGCTCTGATCGCTCATGTCGCACGCGAGCATGATGATCTCCTCGACGGCGTTGCCGGTGGCGTTGACGATGTGTAGCTGCGGGAGGCCGCCGCTGCAGGCGGTCTCCTCGGCCATGGCGGTCGCGGCGGTGCCAGCCGCGGTGCCCGTGCCGTCGCTGCCGGCCGCGGTCGTGTCGGTGCCGTCGTGGGTCCCATCGTGCGTGCCGTGGTGGGCGCCGGTCTCCGAGCCATCGTTGGTTCCATCGTCGCCGCACGCGCCGAGCAGCAGGGTTCCCGTCGCGAGCGCCAACGTCGTCATTCGCCCAAGCCAGATCATGAAGGCGATCCTACGCTACGCTGGGTACTGCTTCGAGACCGATGGGCAACGTGATCAACCTGGGCCGCGAGCGCAAGCGCAAGCAGCGAGAGGCGGCCAAGCGCAAGGCCGACCAGAACGCGAGCAAGCACGGCCGCAAGAAGGCCGAGAAGACCCGCGAGCGCAAGGAGCGGGCCCAACTGGGCGCAAAGCTCGATGGCGCCCGGCTCGAGCCACCCAAGCTCGCCGTGGCTCCACCGATCGAGCGAGAGCCCCCGAACGACAGCGAGCCCGAGTCGCCCCCCTCCGCTGGGCCTAGCGACTGATCTGCCAGTGCGCGATGGCTCGCTGACCGTCGCGAGCGCCGGCCGCCCGCGGCGGTGTTAGGCTGCCGCCCCGCGCATGCCCGAACGCCGATCGTTGCTCGACCTCGACGTGGAGACCGTACGCTTCTCGCTCGAGCGCAGGCTGGCGACCGCGCTCGATGCGGAGCCTGCCTTTGCCCTGCATCGCAGCGATCGCGTGCCACGCGATCCTGCCGCCGTGCGTCGCCGCTTGCTCGCGCAGGCGCTGCGATTGACCGAGTCGATGGCGGGCCAGGCCTATGCCCAGGCCCGCGAGGCCGCGCGGATCCTGGGGGTCACGGGCGAGCTCGAGCTCTACCAGAGCTCCGGGCGCGAGAACGCGGCGCTACACCTGGTGGAGTCGCCGATCTTGCTCGAGATCCAGGGTCGGATGCTGAGCTTGGTCGACGAAGGCGCTGCGATGGCGCTGTTCGGGCACGAGCTCGGGCACTACCTCGCGCATGGCCCCTGGCACGAGCTGGGTGCGACGGCGTTGGCCGCTCAGGCGCTCGCCGAGCAGGGATTGCTGAGCGTGCGCGGCACGCTGGCCGCGGGGCAGCTGGTGGTGGCGCGCGAGATCACGGCCGATCGCTTCGGGCTGCTCGCCGCGCAAGACCTCCACGATGCGCTGCGCCTCGAGATGGCGGCCACCACGGGACTCTCGGGCGAGGCGCTCGGCTGGGACACCACCGCGTACCTCGACCAGTGCCGCGAGCTGATGGAAGAGACGCTCGCGAGCGGCGGGGCGGCGCTCGCCACCACACACCCCGAGCACAGCCTGCGGGCGTGGGCGCTGTGGCTGTATGCGGAGACGGCCGAGTACCACGCGCTCACGGGCCAGGGCCCGGCCACGCGCGCGCTGGCCGAGGTCGATGCGCTGATCGAGCGGGCGCTCGGCACGGGGCGCGTGGAGCTCGGCTACGACGCCCGTGAAGAGCCGCCCGCGTTCCTGGCCGAGTGCGCGCTCGCGGGTGCGGTGCTGGTGGCCCACGCCGACGGCGAGGTGGCGCCCGAGGAGCTCGATGCGATCGAGGATGCGTTCGCGACCCGCGTGCCCGGCTGGTCGGAGCTGCTCGATCCCGATGTGGCGCTCGAGCGCTTCTACGAGAGCGGCGCGCTGGTGCGGGCGGCCGGGCCCGATCTGGCGCGCTCGCTGTTCTTGCTGCTCACCCACGTGATGGGAGCCGACGACGTCGTCGACCCGCGCGAGGTGCAGATGGTGCTCGCGATCGGCGATGCACTCGGCTTCGCGGCCGAGTTCCGCCGCTGGATCAAGCCCGCCCTCGAGGCGATGGGCACCCCGCTCGAGGTGGAGGCGCTAGCCACGGTAGCCGTGCCGCTGCCCGTGCGTCGCAACGAGGTCCGTGACGCGCTGCAGGCCCTGGGGGAGTCGGTGGCGCGTCGCGGTCAGCTGCGCATCGCCCCGCGGCGCCTGCTGAGACTGGCCGGCAGCACGATCGAGGACGCCGATGCCCGCGCTCGCATCGAGCGCGTGCTCACCCTGCAGCAGGTGGAGTGCGTGCCCGCGCTGGCCCACGCGGGGCTCGACGAGCCGGTGCTGCTGCGCTCGACCCGGCCTCTGGAGGAAGGCGAGGCGCCCGCGGCCGAGGCGACGCCCTTCGATGGCTCGCGCAAGACGTTGATCGCCGGGCTCACGCGACTGCGCGACGAGCTGGTCACCGGCGACGGGCGCAGCCCTGCGGTGCGTCTGCGTACGCTGCGGGCCGCGCGGACCTTCGACCTGCACCGCCTCGAGCTCGTGCGCACCGGCGCGACCGAGCGCACGCTGACCCTCATCACCGCCGGGAAGGCAGCCGCGCTCGTCACCGCGGACGATGCGGGTCGTCACGATGCCGCGCATGCATGCGCCCAAGATCTGCGCCAGCTCGATCGCGCCAGCCGTGATCGTCGCGAGGAGAGCGGCGCCAACGACCTGTATCTGGGCTACCCGGTGGTGGTGGGCAATGTGGCCCCGCACGGGCAAACGAGCCCCGGCTACGGCGTTCGTGCACCCCTGCTCCTGTTTCCGATCGCGCTCGAGCGCGATGGTCGTGGCGCGCGAGGCTTCACGGCGCGGCGTCGCGACGACGAGGAGCCGCTCGCCAACCGCTCGCTGCTGCGCGTGCTGTTCAACAAGGCCGAGCTCGCCTTCCCCGACGAGCTCGGTCACACCCTCGACGAGCTGGCGGGTGATCCGGCCGGGGGGGTGGACGCGGTGCTGGCCAAGCTGGCGGAGGTCGGTCTGCGCCTCGCTCGCGAGGGCACCACGCTGGGCCCGTTCGTGGAGCGCGACGCCGACCTCGACGCCCACGCGCCGTTCCTGGCGGTGGAGGAGTGCGCGCTGCTGGGCATGTTCCCGCAGTCGAGCTCGGAGCTGCTGCGCGACTACGACGAGCTGCTGCCCGAGCTCGCCGATCCTCGCGTGCCGCTGGGGCCGCGGCTGGGGGCCGGGCTGGCGCTGCTGCCCTTGCTGACCGATCCCGGCGAGGATGCGAGCACCGCCGGGCCCGAGCGCTCGCAGCCGACCGTGCTCGCGAGCGATGCCCTCCCGTGGCCGGTGCTGCCCGCCGATCCCAGCCAGCGCGAGGTCGCGGCCGAGTGCCGACGCCACCGGGTGACGGTGGTCGACGGGCCTCCCGGCACCGGCAAGAGCCAGCTCATCGTGAACCTCGTCGCCGATGCGCTGCTGCGTGGCGAGCGGGTCGCCGTCGTGGCCGAGAAGCGGGCCGCGCTCGACGTGGTGTACCAGCGACTCGACGGCTGCGGCTTGGGGGGCTCGATCGGAGTGGTGCACGACGTGAGCGACGATCGCCGCGCGCTGTACGGCAAGATCCAGGCGCGCCTGCAAGACTTCGCCCCGCGACTCGACGACGAGACTCGACGCGGTGTGCTGCAGCACGAGCACGCCCAGGTGAGCGCGCGCCTGCAGACCCGCGCCGCTGCGCTCGCGCACCGCAAGCACGGCGTGGGCCACAGCCTGGGCCAGCTGCTGGCGATGACCGCAGGCGAGCCCGCGCCGCTGCCGATGCCCGCGCTCGGCGATCTCGACGAGCGTGCGCTAGCCACGGTGCTCGAGCGGGTCGAGCGCTTGCACCCTCACCGCGCGCTGTGGGGCCCCGCGGGCTGGTGGCGCACGCAGGCGGCCGCACACCCGCGGGCGAGCCTGGCCGCGCTCGACGACGCAGGCCTCGTCGCGCTGCGAAGGACGGTCGACGAGGCGCTGCCGCTCGCCGACGCGCTCGATCGATCGCTCGTCAGCGAGCCGGTCGAGCGCGAGGCGCTCGATCGAGCGAGCTCCGTGCTGATGCACTTGCACGAGGGCCGAGCCCTTCGCGCCGCGCCCCCCGACGCGGCTGCATTCGTCGCGCTGCTGCTGCGACCCGACGCCCCCGTCGAGGACACCTGTCGACAGTGGGACGAGCACGCAACCGCGCTCGCGCGCTGCGTCACGCCCACGCACATGGCCGTCGACGATGCCTTCAGCCGCAACGTGGCGGTGCTGCGCAGCTTCGCCGGTCGCTGGACGCGGATCTTCTCCGGGGTGTGGTGGCGGTCGCGCGGCGCGGTGCGGCAGGGACTGGCGCGCGCGTGGCCCGAGCAAGCGGCGGCGAGCCTCTCGCCCGCGTTCCTCCAGCAGCTCCACGATCGGCTCGCGGCCGCGCAAGCGTGGACCGCGAGCACCCGCTTGCTCGAAGGCCTGGCGCTCTCACACTCCGTCCCGCGCGACGCCAATGAAGGTCGCGCTCGCCTGGAGCAGCTGCGGGCGTTGAAGGTGCAGGCCCACGCCGCGCTCACCGATGTGACCGCGCTCGACGCGATCGGTCTGTCGCCGCCCCGCGCGGCCGAGGCCATGCCGGGGTTCGAAGGAGGCCTGGCCGTGCGCCACGCCCAGCTCGTGGCGCTGCTGGCCATGCGCAGCGCGCTCGCCCCGGCGCAGGCGCTGCTGCCGTGGCTCCACACCCCCACCGCCGCGGACCTTCGCGTGCTCGCCGAGCGCCTGACCTACGATGGCCACCGCCTGCGCGAGAGCGACGGCTGGCTCGTGCAGCTCGACGCCTGCTTTCCTGCCGGTCGCGCGGTGCTCGATACCCTGGCCACGGCGCACCCCGAAGCCTCGGCGCCCGAGTGGCGCGAGGCCGTGGTGCGGGCCTGGGCCGCGGCCCAGCTCGCGCGCTTGCAGCCGGTGATCCCTGCGTTGGTCGATCTCGGGAGCGCCGCGGAGGAGCAGCGCGCCACCGCCGACGCCGACGCGTTACGCCGCCTCGACACCGAGATCCGCAAGCTCGAGCTCGGCCGCCTGCACGCGACGCTCGACCGCGTCGAGCTGCTCCACGTCTCCGACGCCGCCTATCGAGCCCGCCGCACCCCCCAGCAGAAGTGGAAGGAGAGCCTGCTCAAGGAGGTCGGCAAGAAGCGCCTCGCCTGGCCCATGCGCCGCTTCGTGCGCGAGCTCGTGCCGCAGGGCCTGCTCGACGTGATGCCATGCTGGTTGCTCTCGCCCGAGACGATGGTGGTGCTGTTCCCCCGCGAGCCGCTGTTCGATCTGGTGATCTTCGACGAGGCCTCGCAGTGCACGGTCGAGGCTGGCTTCCCCGTGACCCTGCGGGCGCGCCGCGTGGTGATCGCGGGCGACGAGCAGCAGATGCCGCCCTCGTCGTTCTTCCAGCTGGGCGCAGTGGGGACCGAGGACCAAGATCGCAGCGACGAGGAGCGTAGGGTCCGCGACGTGTTCGCGGCCGAGTCGCTGCTGGCGCTGGCGCGCGGGCGCTGCCCCCACGTGGGCCTGCGCTGGCACTACCGCTGCCGCGAGGAAGAGCTGATCGCCTTCTCCAACCACGCGATGTACGAGGGCGGCCTGCTCACCGTGCCGTCCACGCGCGGCCCCGGAGCCCCGCCGGCGCTGCGCTGGGTCGCAGTAGAGGGTGGCGCCTACGATCGCGGCCTCAACCGGCCCGAGGCCACGCGCGTGGTCGAGCTGCTCGACGAGCTGCTGCGTCGCGAGCCCGCGCCCACGCTCGGGGTCGTCACGTTCAACCTGCGCCAGCGCGAGACGATCCTCGATGCCATCGACAGCCGCGCCGAGGCCGATGCGGAGTTCGCCGCGCGCTGGGAGGCCGCGAACGCGGTCGAGGCCCTCGATACGCGCCCGTTCGTGAAGAACCTCGAGTCGGTGCAAGGCGACGAGCGCGACGTGATCGTGTTCTCGCTCGGCCACGCCCCGGAGTCGCGCAGCCGCAAGGGCGGCGCGGCCGAGACCTATGTGCCCGCGCGCTTCGGACCACTCGGCCAGCGCGGCGGCGAGCGGCGCCTCAACGTCGCGATCTCGCGGGCCAAGGCCGAGTGCTACGTGGTCTCGTCGTTCGATCCCAAGCTCTTGCACGTGGGCCAGGCCACCCACGCCGGTCCGCGCCTGTTCAAGGGCTTCCTCGAGTTCGCCCATCACCTCGGCCAGGGGCGGCGCGCCCAGGCCGAGCGCATCCTCGACGAGGTGCGGGGCGCCGCCCTGGTGCGGCGCGAGGCCGGGGCGCTGGCGCGACTCGACGGCTACGTGCCGCTCGCGGCTCAGCTCGCGCTCGCGCTCGAGCAGCGCGGCCTTCGCTGCGCGCTCCACCTGGGCAACTCCGAGTTTCGCGTGCCGCTCGCGGTGGGCCACCCCGATGATCCGCAGCGCTTCGCGGTGGCCGTGATGTGCGACGAGGGCGAGGCCGAGGTCTCGGTGTTCGAGCAGCACGTGCATCGCCCCGCCGTGCTCGCGCTGCGCGGCTGGGTGCTCGTGGGCGTGACCGCAGCCGACTGGGCCCGCCGCCCCAGCGACGTGCTGGCGCGCATCGAGGCCAAGGTCCGCGCCGCAGTGCCCAGCCCGAGCGCCTGAGGCCCGAGCTCAGCCCCCGCGATACACCCGCGGCACCCGCGTATTGATCGCAACCAAGATCTCGTGCGGGACCGTGCCCCCCCACTCGGCGAGCGCCTCGACCGTGATCGCTGCTTCGCCCTGCGATCCGAGCAGCACCACCTCGTCGCCGTTGTACGCGGTGCCGTCGGGCCCGAGATCGACCATGAGCTGGTCCATGCACACGCGACCCACCACCGGCCGTGGCACCCCGCGCACGAGCACCTGGGCCCGGTTCGACAGCGCGCGCGCATAGCCGTCGCCGTAGCCCACCGGCAGCGTGATCACGCGCGTCGCCTCCGACGGGGCCCAGGTCGACCCGTAGCTCACCGGCTGACCCGCGCCCACCACCTTGAAGTAGACCACGCGGGTGATCCAGCGCAGCGCGCCCTTCACCGGCACGATCGCCGGGACCGCGGACGAGGGTCGCGCGCCGTAGAACAAGATCCCCGGTCGCACCATGTCGAGGTGGCTCTCGGGCAGCTGCACGAGCGCACCGCTGTTGGCCGCGTGCCGCAGCGGGGTGGGCAGGCCGTGGCGCGGATAGAACGAGAGCACGGATTCGAAGCGCTCGAGCTGCTCGCGCGCGTGCGCGAGGTCGGCCTCGTCGGCGTTGGCAAAGTGGGTGAAGATCCCCTCCACGTCCACGTGCCGGCACGCGAGCGAGGCCTCGAGCAAGGCGCGTGCGCTGTACCAGTGCACGCCGATCCGCTCCATGCCGGTGTCGATCTTGAGGTGCACCTTGGCCCGCGTTCCGAGCGAGGCCGCGTGCTCCTCGATCGCGCGCAGCTTGTCCACCGACGAGGCCGTCAGCCCTAGATCGTGCTCGAGGAAGCGCGGGATCTGCTCGCCCACGATGCCGCCGAGCACGAGGATCGAGGTGCGAACCCCCTGCTGGCGCAGCCGCATGCCCTCTTCGAGGTACGCCACGCCGAGCATCGGCGCGCCGATGCGATCGAGCAGCCGACCCACCGGCACCAGCCCATGCCCGTAGGCATTGGCCTTGAGGATCGGCATCACCCGCACGCCCGCGCCCACGTGGGCCTGGATCGCGCGATAGTTGGCCTCGAGCTGCGCGAGGTCGACCTCGAGCTGCGTGGGGCGAAGCTCGTCGCTGGCGATGGTGGGCTCGTGCAGGGCTGGACGAACGTAGCGCCTTTGCCCGCAGCGTCCAAGCAGCGGAGCTGCGGCAATCGCGCCTCAACTTGCCAAGTCGTAACTTGACAAGTTATGACTTGGCAAGTTACGACTTGGCAAACTCCCATGACCGATGGATTCCTTGGCCGCGACGCCGAGCTGCGGCACCTACAACGTACCTACGGATCCGGCGCCTCCGAGTTCGTAGTCGTGTATGGCCGTCGCCGCGTCGGCAAGACCGAGCTGTTGCTGCACTCGCGGCGCGACCGGCCGAGCATCTTCTACATGGGCAAGACTGCGCCCCCAGGCCTGCAGTTGCGCGAGCTACTGCAAGAGGCGGCGCGCGTGCTCGACGAGCCATTGCTGGCATCGCTGTTCACCACCTCGTGGAAGGAGGCGCTCTCGGCCATCGTCTCGCGCTGGCGCGGACCCGACAAGCTCGTGCTCATCCTCGACGAGTTCCAGTGGATGGTGGGCGCCAGCCCCGAGCTTCCCAGCGTCCTCCAGGAGCTCTGGGACCTGCACTGGCGCGACGCGGGCAACGTGGTGCTCGTGTTGTGTGGCTCATTCGTGGGCTTCATGGAGCGCGAGATCCTGGGCCGCAAGAGCCCATTGTTCGGCCGGCGCACGAGCCAGATCAAGCTCGGGCCCTTCCCCTATCACGAGGCCGCGCGCTTCCACCCCGGCTGGTCACTGGGTGAGCGCACGCGCGCCTACTTCTTGTGCGGCGGCATCCCGGCCTACCTGCGCCGGTTCGACCCCGGGCGCACGGTCGACCACAACATCGAAGACCAGCTACTCGACGAGTTCTCCCCGCTGTTTCGGGAGCCCGAATTCCTGCTTCGCGAAGAGCTGCGCGACGTCGATGCCTACTATGCGGTGCTCCGCGCGCTCGCGGCGGGCAGCCACACTGCCGCCGAGATCGCCGCGCTCACCGGGTTGCCCGAGCGCAGCCTCCACTACTACATTCAGCAACTCGACGAGCTCGGGTACTTGGCCCGGCGCTACCCGCTTGCCGGCCCCGGGGTGCCCAAGCGATCCGTCCGCTACGTGCTCGAGGATCCGCTGCTGCGCTTTTGGTTCCGCTTCGTGTTTCCCAACCTCAGCTTCATCCAGCAGGGCGGCCCACGCCGTGCGTTCAAGGAGCGCATCGCCCCCGCTCTGGCGGCCTACGAGGGCCTGTGCTTCGAGCGCTTGTGTCGCGAGGCGCTCCCCATGCTCTACCGCGCCGAAGATCTCTCGGCCGCGTTCACCATCGGCGAGTACTGGGACAAGCACGTGCAGATCGACGTCGTGGGGGTGCGCGACGACGGCTGGGCCGATGTGGGTGAGTGCCGCTGGGGTACCGTGCGCTCGGCCGCCGCCTTGCGTCGCGAGCTCGAGGCGAAGGTGACCGCGTGGCCCAACCGCGGGGGGGCGACGATCCAGCGGCGCTTGTTCGTCCGCCGTAAGCCCGCCCGCACCGTCGACACCCCGCACGAGCGCTGGCACGACCTCGAGGACCTTCACGCCGCAGCCGCGAAGTGAGCGATCTCGTCCCTCGCCACCCCCGCACGATCCGCGTATCGTGCTCTCCACCGAGGAGCCCATGCCCAAGCTCAATCAGATCCTCGCGATCGAGAAGAACAAGAAGACGCAGCTCCACAAGGAGATCAGCGAGCTGCACCACGCGACGCAGAAGTCGCCGCTGCTCAATGGTCACCACAAGGTGTTCACGCCCAAGGCGGAGGACGGCGAGTCGTTCCCCGACGACGTGCAGAAGGTGCAGTTCCTCCACCAAGAGGTGATCGAGCAGGTCGTCGACCGCCTGGCCGTGCTCATGAACGTGACCGCGGCCAAGGACTGGACCAACTGCAACGCCAAGGCCGACGTGATCGTCGAGGGCGAAACGTTCCTCGAGGCCGTGCCCGTGCCCTACCTGCTGTTCCTCGAGAAGGAGCTCCGCGATCTGCACACGTTCGTCGACAAGATCGTCGAGCTCGATCCGGGTGAGGAGTGGGCGTTCGACCCGAACTCGGGCCAGTACCGCTCGCGACCGGTGGCGACCTCCAAGACCAAGAAGCT
>JBFIJN010000309.1:0-10408 GCA_041600735.1 Nannocystaceae bacterium | reverse complement strand
TGGCGAAGTTGGCTCCCGAGGCGCGCACCTTGAGCTGCGTGCTGCCGATGCTCACGGTGTCCCCGTCGGTGGGCTCGGCGGGATCGAGGCCGCCGCTGAACGCCGAGATCCGCGTGAGCGCGCCCGTGGTGGTGAGAGGCAGCAGGTTGGCTGCATTGCCGCGCACGGTCGTGTAGAGCGAGAGCCGGGCCAGGCTATCGGGCGGCAAGATGTGGACCACATTGCCCACCGCCCATGCCTCGACATCCGTGACGTGGGTGGTGATCGCCTGGGCCAGGGCGGTGGCCACATCACTCTCCGCGGTGGAGACCGCGGTGTAGTCGTACTGATTGGCCCCTACCGCACCCGAGCCGAGGAACAGGCGCGTGGTGATCGTACCGTTGTTGAGCTCGACGTAGTGCGTGCTCGCGGCCACCAGCGCGACGCTGTCCACTGCCTCCTCGAAGGTGCCCGACACGGCCGGCGTCACGGACATCGTGCCCCACGTCGTGACCCCGGGCCCGCCGACGATCTCGATGAGGTGGGCGGGACCGGCGGTGAGGTGCAGCTCCACACGACGATTCGCAGCGACCGAGCCCGTGCCCGGCGCAGCCGGATGCGTCTCGCCGAGCGCCTGCGTGCTGAGCTGTGAGCCCTGCACGCCCTGCGCGAGCAGGAATGCGCTCACCCGATCGGCGCGGCGCTGGGACAGGTCCACGTTGTAGGCGGCCGCACCCGTGAGATCGGTGTGTCCGTCCAGGCGTAGGGTCCACCCGCTGTTGGACTTCAGCATGCGGGCCACGCGGCGCAGCCCATCGATGGCGACGCTCTGGAGCGCGTCGCTGTCGTGATCGAACAGGGGCGTCACCGTGACTCGGCCCTCGTTGACCAGCGGCTGCGCGGTGAAGTCCGCGTGGCCGTCGATCTGCGCCGCGATGGCGGTGGTAGCCGCCTCGAGCGACAGCGCGGGCGGGGTCGCGAACGGCACGGCGTTGACCGTGACGTTGGTGATGTCGTTGACGGTGAGCGCCAGGAGTGCCCACGCGGGGGTGTTCTCGGTGCCCTGCACCGTCACGCGGTTCGGCGCACACACGAACACGGCCGCGAGATCGGTGTTGGGGTTGATGGGCGTCGGACCGCTCACGATCTCGACCGCCACGCGATCGATCTCGGGCACGTCGTTGCCGCGCAGCTCGTCGGCGAGCGCGTAGGCGGTGTCGCGGATGCGGTTGGGCACGATCGTCACGTCGGTCGCCGCCACCGGGGCGCCCGCGACGAGCGTGGTGGTGGTGTTGCCCGTGACGACGGTCGCGGCGGTCGCCGACAGCAGCTCGATGACCCCCTTGGCTGGCTGCCCACCGCCGAACTTGACCTCGATGCCGACCTGCCCGGTGCTGCCGCTGCCGCTGGACTGCTGCTCTTGGTTCGACGACCCGATGTTGAAGCCGAGGTTCACCCCAAAGTCCTTCTGGACCTTGAGCGAGAGCGCCATCGACACCTCGAGATCGGCGTATTGATAGTGGTAGAAGGGCGGCGTCAAGCCCAGCTCGATCAGCGACTTGCCCGAGAAGCTGGGCGTCGTCTCCGAGAGGATCGCGATCTGCTCGATCGAGTTGCGATCGAGGGCCGCTTGCGCCTCCGCGATGCCAAGACCCAGCTCCTTGATGAACTCCGCGACGCTCGCATCGGCCAGGACCTGGCCCGGCGTCAACCCATCGTAGTTGGCCATATCGTCGTCTTCCTATCGCCCGAGGTCACCGAAGTGGTGCGCCTAGGGCCTTGGGCAAGGGGATCGCACGCTCGGACCGGACGGCCTCGCGTTCCACGATGAAGTATCGGTGTCGCTCTTGTTGCTGCTGGACGCGGCGTGCGTCGACTTGCATGCCGCGGCGGAGCCACCCGAGCAATTCCTCGGCGAGCGGCATGCGGCCCGCGCCTGCATGCTCGACCGCGAGAGCGAGCGCCGCGCGGGCGGCCGGAGCATCACCCCGCTTCAGCAAGACGACGCCGCGCCGCTCGTGTGCGCCGGCGAGATCGAGCCGCGCCAGCTCGTGGGGGGGCGGGTTGGCGGCGTAGTGCGCCTGGACGCGCTCACAGAACGCCAAGATCTCGTCCCAAGCCGCGAGGCGCTCGAGCGACTCGAGCACGCACTGCGTGTAGTGGCGAAAGCAGACCTCGGGTGATCCGCTGGCCACGGCGAGGCGGATCGCCTCGCGATAGTGTCGCAGCGCCTCTTGGTGGTCGCCCGCGAGCGCGTGGAGCTTGCCCTGCTCGGCGATGCCCACGTGGAGCGCGGCGGTCATCGTTCCTCCAGGTGCGCGCGGGCTCCCGCGGCGCGCAGCTCGTGCCTCAAGCAACGAGCGTGCAGCGGGGAGAACGGGCCCGCGAGGCGCAGCGGCAGCCGGCGCAGCGCGAGGGTCGGCGGCTCGCCCGACGGCTCGGTGAGCTCGGCGATGGCGGCCGCCGTGGCCGCGAGATCGGTGGTGTGCTCGATGATGACGTCGAACGTCTGGAACGTGACGAGATGCGCGCTCGCGCGAGCGCCGACCTCGGCCAGCGCGAGCAGGCGCGCGGAGACGTCGGCGTGGCGGATGCCCTGGTGCAGCACGATCGGCAGCCGCTTCAGCACCTGGGCGGCCACGCGCGGCGGCATGCCCGTCGCCTCGACGAGCCGCGTGCGCACGGCCTCGGTGTCGGGCGCCGCATCGAGTCGCACGTCGAAGCGCTCGAAGGCGTGATCGAGCAGGCGCACGGGGATTCCACGATCGAGGCGGCGCCACACCGCATCGGCCTGCGCTCGGGTGACGCCCATGGCCAGGAGCGGTCCGTGGGTGTCGACGTCGATGCCCTCGGCGCGAAGGGCTGCGAGCACGCGGGCACGCACGCCCGGCACGTCATCGGCCAGCAGCACGTCGTAGCGCGCGTGGGGGGGCGTGGACACGTCGAGCTCGACGCCGAGCGGCTCGAGTCGCGCGCGCAGGGCATCCACCGTCGCTCGAGAGACGCGTCCCACGAGCACGGCCGGGCTCTGCCACAGGGTCTGGGCGGCTCGGGCGGGTGCGCAGCCGAGGAACGCCGCGACCTCGACGACCACGGCGCGAAAGCGGGAAGGCTCGCTCACGTGGAGGGCCACCTCGCAATCGCCCACGCCGGCCTCGAACGGCGCGTCGCTGGGCTCCACCGCGACCTCGAGGCCGGCCTCGCGCAGCAAGTCCATGAGGTGGTGGCCGAGGGTGAGTGAGATCCCATCGAGCAAGATCGAAGGTGCTTGGTAGAGCCGCGCCAGCAGGGTCTGCGACGACAGTGGGAGCGCCTTGGCGAGCGCTTGATGCAGGCTCGGCGCGGCGCGCCCGATCGAGGTGACCACCAAGCGATGGTCTCCCTCGGTAGCGATGCGCAGGGGGGGCGAGGCCGGAGCGGCGACGGACGCGTCCGTCGCGTCGCCTGGCATGGCGATGGTTTCGAGCATGGGTGTCTCGTGCTTCGGTGTGGACCCGCGCGCATGTGCACACCACGGGGGGCTACACGTGCCAGCGCAGGGCCTTCGCGAAGTGCACTGAACGTATGTCACCCGAAGAGGACCGTGTAAAGCAAAGACCCTACGTAGGCGGATCACTCCTGACGGTTACTGCTATCGCGGCGCGGTATCGTGTTGCGCGTGACGATCGATCCCGAGCCCCACATGCGCGCTCTCGGATGACGCATGCGACTGTCGATCGCGCTGGGCATGCTCTCCTTCGTCGGCGTGGCTGCGCTGGCCGCTGCGAGCGTGCGATCAATTCCGGTGCCGACGGTCGCAGTGGAGCGACCGATCGGTGCGCTCGGCTCCGAGGGTGGCCAGCTGCGCTGGCGCGCTCGCTACTCGCCCGCCGCAGAGCGCGAGCGCTTGGTCGCGCGGCTCGATCGCGGGTCGGCGCAGTCGCTCGTTCTCGAGGGTGACGACGGGCTCGCGCTCACCTCGGGTCCGCTCGCGCCCGGCGTGCACTTCGTAGAGCTCCTGCTCGAGCGCCGTGGGCTTCGCACCACGCGCATCACCGACGAGGTGCAGGTGGGACCGTGGCAGGCCGAAGAGGCCCGCGGCTGCGATCTGGCGCTCACGCTCACGCCACGGGGGCTCCATGATCTGCTGGTCCCGGTGATCGAGGCCAAGCTGCTCGCGGGCGCGCGCGACAACGCGTACTTCGGCGCCACCAGCTACCTCGCCCGCAAGGAGCTCGAGGTCGTCGATGGTGGCCTGCGCTTTGCGGTGGTGCTCGACACCAACGAGGAGGGCAAGGGTGATCTCGCGGTGGCCGGGGTGGTCGACGTGCGGGGTGATGGCGACGCGGGGGTGGTGGCCTCGCTGCGTAGCCTCGAGCACGCGCTGCCGGGGCCCAAGCTCGAGGCGCTGGCGCGAGCCGAGGGCGGACGGCGCCTGGGCGGCGTGGGTGCGGTGGTGGGCGGTGGCCTGGTAGCGGCGACCGGCGGTGGAGCCCTGCTCGGGGTGGTCGCGGCGGCGGGCGGCGGCTTTCTGGGCGCAAAGCTCGGTGAAGAGGTCGGCGAGCGTACGGCTCGTCGCGAGGTCCGGCGCGAGGCTCGAGAGCAGATCGAGCGCGCGCTGGCGGTGACCACCGCGGCCCTGCGCCTGCCCGATGACGTGGTGGTGCTGCCGACCGATCCCGCGCTGCGGGCCGAGCTGCGCTGGTGCGACGCGCCCACGCTCGAGGCGGCGACGGGCCTGCGCGCGCGCGTGCGGGTCGAGCTGCGCGCGGATGCGGTGGGTGAGCAAGCGGCCGCGCGCGCCGTGTTGCTGCGCACCGCAGTGCCCGCGCCGCGCATGCCCACGCGACCCGACGCCAACCTCCATGTCGACGTGAGCGGCGATCTGCTCAATCGCTTGCTGGCCGAGTGGGTCGTGCGCGGCGGGCTGCAGGCGAGCCTGGATACGAGCGGCTTGGCGAGCGAGGTGCAAGGAGCGCTGGGGGAGCGCACGCGCTGGCAGGTGCGCGCGCTCGGGGTCGAGCTGCCGCCGATGGTGCAGCTGCACGCGGGCGGTGGCATCGAGGCCCGCATGGGTGGGGTGACGCTGGAGCTGGAGGACGCCGAGCGTGGTCGTGCGCGAACCGTGGTGCTCGGGGCCACTGGGGCGCTCGCGCTGGTGCCCGAGCCAGAGCCGGGGCGGCTGCGCCTGGGAGGCGTGCTCGACACGGTGTACTTCGGCTGTCGCGAGCGCGACGGAGCGGTGGAGCGTAGGTTGCCGTGCTTCTCTTCCGCCGTGGATCCCGAGGTCCTGGGTGAGCTGCTCGACGCGCAGGTGCAGGCGCGATCGGATCGCTTGCCGGTGCTCGATCTCGGGGCGGTGCTGCGGATCGAGGCGCTTGGCGATGGCGAGGTGCAGGCGCTCGAGCTCGCGGGGATGTGGGTGACCGCGGAGGACGGGATCTTGGCCATCGATGCGCAGGTGCGGTGACGCCGACCCGCCGCGGCAGACACGACCCAGGGGGCCTGCTACCGTCGCCGGCGATGCAAGCCTACGAGCTTCGCGGCGGCTTTGGCCTCGATCACCTGCAGCGCACCGAGCGAGCGCAGCCGGAGCCCGGACCCGGCCAAGTGCGGGTGCGGGTGTCGGCCGTGTCGCTCAACTATCGCGACCTGATGATGGTGCGCGGCGAGTACAACCCGCGCCAGCCACTCCCGCTGGTGCCGGTGTCCGACGGCGTGGGCGTGGTCGAGGCGCTCGGTCCGGGCGTCGAGGGCGTCGCCGTCGGCGAGCGCGTGGCCGGGATGTTTGCGCAGCGCTGGGCGGCGGGACCTCCCACGGCCGAGGCGCTACGCTCCACGCTGGGCGGGCCGCGCGACGGCATGCTGGCCGAGCAGGTGATCCTCGACGCTCGCGGGGTGGCGCCGGTGCCCGAGCACCTCGATGACGTCGAGGCCGCGACGCTGCCGTGCGCCGCGCTCACGGCCTGGAGCGCCCTGGTCACGCTGGGGCGCGTGCGGGCGGGCGACACGGTGCTCGTGCAGGGCACGGGCGGCGTCTCGACCTTCGCCCTCGAGTTTGCCCGCATGCACGGAGCCCGCGTGATCGCGACGACCGGCAGCGCGCACAAGCTCGCCGACCTGCGCGAGCGCGGGGCGTGGCAGGTCATCGATCACCGCGCGGATCCTCAGTGGGGCAAGGCTGCGCGCGCGCTCACCGGGGGCGAGGGCGTCGATCACGTCGTCGAGGTTGGCGGCGTGGGCACGCTCTCGCAGTCGCTGCGTGCGGTGCGACCCGGCGGCACGGTGAGCCTCATCGGCGTGCTCGCGGGCGGCTCGGCCGACGTCAACCTCACCTCGGTGCTGATGACCCAGGTGCGCATCCAGGGCGTGTTCGTCGGCCACCGCGCGGGCTTCTCGGCCATGTGTCGCGCGATCACCCAGCACGAGCTGCGACCGCGGGTCGATCGCGTGTTCGTGTTCGCCGAGGCCCGGGCTGCATTCGAGCACCTGGCCTCGGGCGCGCACCAGGGCAAGGTCTGCATCCGCGTAGGAGGCTGAGTTGCGCTGGACGCTCGCGAGCTTCGCCATCGCGATCGCAGCCTTCCTCGTGGCCCACCCCGCGATGCTGGGCGTGGGCGGCGAGGTGATGGGCCCGGGCTGGGATGCGACGCGCGTGTTCTGGGCCGATCTCGCGTTTGCTCGCGACGCGCTCGCCGAGGGCCACCTGCCGCTGTGGAACCCGTACGACCGCGTGGGCTACCCGTTCCTGGCCGAGCCGCAGAGCGGGATGTTCGATCCCGTGACGCTCTCGCTGGTCGGCCTGGCGCTGCTGCTCGGGTCGGCCCCGGCCTGGCTCATCATGCTCAAGTCGGTGCTGAGCTTCGGGCTCGCGGGCTCGGGCATGGCCGCGTTCCTGCGCGAGCTGAAGCTGCCGAGCTGGGCGGTCGGGCTGGGCGCGACGCTGATGGTGCTGAGCCCGCGCATGGACAAGCTCAAGGATCAGTCGGCGCTGTGGCCCACCGCGTGGGTCGGATGGCTGCTGCTCGCACTCGAGCGCTGCTTGTGCGCTCCGAGCCCGCGGCGCGGGCTGTGGCTGGGCGTGGCCGCGTCGCTGGTGTTCAACGCTGGATACCCGCCCACCGCGTTTCGGCTGCTGCTGCTGGTGGTGCCCTATGCGGGGTGGCGTGTGGTCGTCACCGCGCGCGCGCTCGAGGATCGCCGCGCCTACGGGCGCGCGCTCGCGGGCGCGCTCGGGGTCGCAGCGATCGTCGCGATCTTGCTGTGCGCCGCGCAGCTATGGGCCACGCTCGGGGTGCTGCCGCAGACCCAGCGCGCGCAGCTCGGGCTCACCGACGTGGTCGCCTCGCGCACGGTGCTCGATCACTGGCACGGCCTGGCGGCGCCGCTCGAGAGCACCACCGGGTTGTTGATGTACGTGGGCGTGGCCACCACCGCGGGGATCCTCGCGGCCCTCGGCCTACGCCCGCGCGGACCGGCGGTGGTGCTCGCGATCGTGGGCGCGGTGGGGTTCGTGCTCGCGTGCGGCGAGAACCTGCCGCTGCTGCCCGCGCTGGCCGAGCTGCCGGGCTTTCGCTCGTTTCGCATCGCGGGGCACTACCTCACGCTCGTCACGATCGCCGCGGCGGTGGTCGGGCCGCTCGGGCTCGCGCGCCTGGCCCAGCCCCACACTCCGCGCGTCTACGGTCCGCTGGTGGCCCTCGTCGTGCTGGGCATGGCGTTCGGCTTCACCACTCGCGAGGACGTGCTCTCGCGCGTGGTGGCGGTGCTCTCGGCCGCCGCGGTGGCCGGTCTCACCGTGGTGCCGATCGCCTGGCGGGCGCGACTCGGATGGGGGGTGATGGCCACGCTGGTGGTCGAGCTGCTCGTCGTGGGGCGACCGGTGGCCGAGATCCTCCAGCCGATGCCCAAGCTCGCGCGCGGGCAGGCGATGGCCGCGGCGCTCGGCGATCGCGTGGCCTACCGCATCGCCGATTTCGGCTGGGCCAACGACCGCCCGGGCCCGCGCGAGGGCGTGCGCGATCTGGTCGGGCATCGGCCCGCGCTCACCGACATTCGCTACCTCATGGTCTATCGCGGCGCGCCCAAGTACCCGTGGCTGCTCGCGGCGATGAATGTGGAGCTGGCGGGCTTTCGCGATGCGAGCGGTCGTCGTCGCGCCGGCATGCGGCCCATCGAAGGTGAAGACTGGGGGCTGTACCGCGTGCGCGACCCGTGGCCGCTCGCGTTCTGGACCGCCGACGTGCGCGTGGTGGACGGACCCGAGGCCTCGCTCGAGATCCTGCGGAGGCAACGCGTTCCCGCCGCGGTGTTCGAGGCGGACCACCTCGGCGATGCGAGCACGCAGGTGCGGGCGCTCGAGGACACGCCAGCGCACGAGCGAGCCGCCGCGGTGGAGGCCCGCGTGCTGGGCTACGGCGTCGACCACGTCGCGCTCGAGATCGATGCGCCCGCGGACGGCGTCGTGGTCGTGGCCGAGGGCTATGACGCCGGCTGGGAGGCGTGGATCGACGGGGTGCCCGCTTCGCTGCACCGCGTGAATCTCGTGTTCCGAGCGGTCGCGGTGCCGGCGGGGGCGCATCGCATCGAGCTCCACTACCGCCCGCCCGGGGTGGTGCTGCTGTGGATCGTGTGGGGTCTGACGTGGCTTGGGATCATGGGCTGGGTGCTCTACGACCGCCGCGCCCGCGCCCGCGCGCCGTGACGAATCGGATACACCGCGGGCTCGTGCGGGCGCGTATGGTTCGGGGCATGCACTTCGCCGCTGTTTCTTCGCTGCTCGTGGGAGTGTTCGCGATCGGATGTGCCGGCACCACGGAGCTCGCTGGCCATGAGGCAGAGCCCACCGCCGTGTCCGCCCAAGCATCAGCATCATCATCACCGCCTGCGCATAACGCGCAGGTCGTCGCGCGACCGACCCACGCCGCCCCGAACGCGGCCCCACGAGGCGAGGTGCAGCCGCTCGACTCGCGCTGGACCGACGAGGTGCGTGCCGTCGTCGCGACCTACGAGAGCTGGGGTCGAGTGGACGACGAGGCCCGCTGGGCGCCCGGCCTCTGCCGGCTGCCGCGCGCGGCCGCGGCCCACGTCAGCGAGAGCGATGACGCCAGCACCCACGGGCAGAAGCTCTACACGCTGTATGCGATGGACCCGGAGGCCTACGGAGCCATGCCCTCGGCGATGCGCATGTCGTCGCCGCTCGCGGGGCTCTCGCAGGTGATCGTGAAGGAGGCGTTCTCCCCCGTGCCGGTCGACGCGGAAGCCGACGCCAGGCTCGGCACCAGCATGCATGGCACGGGGGCCCACGGATTGCGGCCGGCGGAGCGCGACGGGCAGCGCTTCGTGGCCGGCGAGCGCAAGGGCCTGTACCTCATGATGAAGACCGAGGGCCCGACCGAGGGCACCGACGAGGGCTGGGTGTACGCGACCCTCGACGCCGACATGGCCACCGTCACTGCGGTGGGCTTGATCGACTCTTGTATGGGTTGCCACGCCGAGGCGGGGGATGATCGCCTGTTCGGGCTGCCGACGGTCGCGGCCCGGCCCGACCGCGGCAACGCGAACGCCGTGCCGCTCTAGCGTGCGCTCACGGGAACGGTCCGTCGAACGTCTGGCCGCTGGCCACGCCCACGCTCACGCTGGTGAGCGCGCCGCTGTCGATCGTGGATCCGTCGCGACGGGGATCGACGAACAGCAGCTTCACCGGACCGCTGTCGTGACTCGACGCGGCCAAGCCCTGGTGGGTGAGCGGGGTGGTGAAGCAGTGGCTGCCGATCGCCACCCACTGCCCACGCTGCCACGCGCCCAGACCGGTCGCGCACAGCCCGTCGTCGCTCAGCACGAGGCGAACCCACGCGACGCTCGTGGGGGAGACGGTGCTGGACGGAACCACGTCGTCCTCGATGGCCTGCGTGCTCGCGCCCGCGGTCTCGCGGATCTGCACGCGCAGCGGCTCCTCGTCGGCGGGCCTGCACACCGCGAAGTAGGGCGCCCCGGGCCCCAGCCCCGCCCGCGCCATCAGGCAGCCCTTCGCGAACGGCTCCACCCAGCTGTTCACCGTGGAGACGAGCGCGCTCCACTCGCCGTCGGGGGCGGCCGTGCGATCGACGTAGGCAAAGCGAAACTCGTCGGCGGTCGACCAGATGTCGCCGGAGTCGACGCTCATGCCCACGATCGCACCCGGCTCGGGCCTTACCGACACGCATGGTTCGCGGCAGGTGAACGGCCAGCCTTCCGCGTCGTGGGTGATCGTCCACGGATCGCGATGCAGATTCACCGCGTTGGTGCCGAGGTGGTGGGCCCCGGCGCCCACCCCTTCGTCCCACGCGGCCTCGTCGTTCGCGTCCCACGCCCGCACCACGAAGCCGGCCGCGGCCGCCGCGGCGATCGCCGAGGTATCGCCGACGTTGGCGTTGTAGATCGCGATGCGGGGATCCGGGTCGAGCAAGTC
>JBFIJN010000308.1:0-10419 GCA_041600735.1 Nannocystaceae bacterium | reverse complement strand
GGGCACCCACTCGCCCGACTCGAGCGCGAGCGACAACACCTCGTCGCCGAGCCTCAGCTCCCCGAGGCGCCGGGTCCCGCTCGGCGTGCGGACCAGGGTCGAGGCGCACACGCAGCACGCGGGCGCTCCGACAAGCGCCGTGCCCAGCACGGCGGTCGTTGGCCAGCGGCTGCGCTCCACCACGGGGCCAGGTTAGCAGTCCTGCGGACCTGGCGGTGACTCCGAGCGCCGTCACGCCATCGGCGCAACGTGGATGGGCTCGTGGATGCGCCGGGCGGGTGAGCTCGAGCGGACGCTTGCGCTTTGCGCCGCGTTCCGCAAGCTCGCGTGGTGGAGCCTATGCGGTCGCTGGTTCGCTGGGGATCGGCTCGAGCTTGCCCTCGACATCTGCCCACGCAGCGAGCAACGTCTGTACGAAGTGATAGTCGCGAATCAGTGCACCAACCTCGAGGCTGCGTCCGTCGCGACCGCGGTTGGAGAAGTTGGCGGATCCCACCAGCGCGGTCTCGCCGTCGACCACGATGCACTTGGCGTGCATGCTGTTGGGCGCGCGGCCGCTCTCGTCGCGGTCCGCCGATGGGCGGTAGAAGCGGATCTCGGGCTCGAGGACGTTGCTCCGCCAGCATGTGCGGCGAAAATCCGCGGCGGCACGACGGGCGATCTGATCGGGACCGTCTCCGCGCTGGTCGGTGTTCGTATTCGAGCAATCCAGGACTACACGGACCCTCGGCGTGGGCTCTCCCCGCGCGTGAAGCTCCGTGACGCGCTCGAACAGCGGCGTGAACAGCTCGGTCCCACGGTAGAAGCTGTAGCCGGCGACCAAGACGGTGTGGCGGACTGAGGAAAACAGGTCGGAGATCACGTAACGGGTCGCACGGGCGCAGCTGCGTGCACCCGTCTCGCCGCTCCACACGAGCTCGGGCGAGGTGGTCCCATACTGCCGCTCGACCGTGAAGACGGTCGCGGGTTGGCTGGTGGTAGGACCGGGCGTCGGCTTGGTGAACGTACCTCGCTCCGACAGCACCGCCTCGAACACCGAGCACAGCAGCCACGCTGGCTGGCCAAGCAGGGGTGTCAGGAGCTCACGCGCTTGCTCGTCGGCGAGGTGATCCTCGAGCACGCGTACCTTGGCGGGCAGCGCGTTCAGCTGCCGCCACAGCGACTCGATGGTTGGGGTCGAGAGTCGGGCGAGCGAGAGCAGTGAGTCGTCGGGCATCGCGAGCTCCTCAGGCGGCAGGCGTGGGGAAGAACGCAACCTGCTCGGCATCGTCGACGCCGAGCGTGGGGACGACCAACGCGCGGTCGAGGTAGAGGTTGGAGCGCTCGCACGAGCACTCGGCGATGAACAGGCAGCCGTGGCAAGCGGCGCCGAGCAAGGCCCGGCCGGGGGCACCTTGCGTGGGGTGCTGCCGCCCGCACACGGGATCGTGCGAGCACAGCTTGGCCCGGCGCAGCGCCTCGGTCACGTGGAAGTGGACCAGGCGCCCCTGCTCCACCAAGCCGCCCAGCGTGCCCTCGCTGCCGCTGGTGCCCGTGGACAGCAGGATGCCGGCCATCGGGAGCGCGGCCGCGTCCCCCTTGGGGCTGCAGTAGATCCGCTCGCGGATCGACGAGGCCGCATACCCGCACGTGAGGGCCACCTGCGTGATGAGGAGGTGGGAGAGCGTATGCAGCAGGTAGAAGCGCGCGCCCTGGAACTGGAGCCCAAGCGCCGCGTGATTGGGGAAGCGCGCCTTCCACCCCTCATGGAGCTCGCTCTCGCGCTGCGCGACGGCCGGGCGGCTCTCCCACTCGCGCAGCCGCTCGAAGTCCAGCTCGAGCAGGAAGCCCTCGCCGCGGATCTCCGACGCGGGCAGCCAGTCGCTGGCGCTGGCGAGCGCGGCCCGGCGCGAGCCGAGGTTGAACTCCCCGTAGATGTTCTGCGACTCCGACTGCAATCGCGTAAACCCGGTGAGGGCCCGAACCTCTCGCAATCGCTTGAGCAGCACGAGATCGCCGATGCCAAGCGGGAGCTTGCAGGTCTCGCGCCGCGGCTTGTCGGCATGGAAGTCGAGCTGGCCGTCGAGGCTGAACTGGGCATGGACGCCGTCACCTCGTTCCTCGGCGGCCGCCGTCATCGTGGTGTACTCGGTCTCGCGCACGTGAGCCGAGGCTTCGTCGGACGCCTTCTCGGCGCGATACGTCGCGAGCGACTGCCACACCTCGGCGTCGGACAGTCGTGCGACCGCCTCGGGTGCATCCCGCAAGGGGGCGATGAATTTTCGCGCCATTGCCACATCGCCGAGCGACTCGATCGTGACCAGATCGCGATCGTGATGGCGCTCGAGGAACTCGAGCACGTCGGGTCGCAGGCGGCTCGTCTGCGGGATCGACAGCGCGCTCTCCACCTGCGAGAAGTAGCTGTCGCTGGCGGTGCGCAGCAGCAAGCGCTGCGCTTCATGGCACTCCTCCTCGACGCTGGGATCACCCGGGTAGGCCCCCAGCCACGGACGCTTGCCGTGGCAGCCCGGCAGCGCGCCGGGGCCCTTGGCCTTGGACATCGAGCGGCGGGCCTCGCAGCTCTTGCAGCGGACCTCGACGTCGCTGAGGTCGCCGCTGCCCTTGTCGTAGAGCACGAGCTCGGGGGTGCTGCAGCGGCCTGCATCGACGTGGGCAAACCAGTTCCAGGGGAAGTCGTCGAGGTGACCGTTGGGGCACGCCGTCACGAAGCGCACGGGCACGAGGCGACTCGGCTTGTCCGCGGTGTCGCACCGGTGCCGACGCTGTCCGCCGACGTACTCGGCATCGCGCTTGTGGATGAGCCGCCCGCAGTTGCGCTGCGGGCACAGGAACCACCCGGGGAATTCTACCGCCCCGATGCCACAGCCGCGGTGCTGCTCGTCGCCGGCGTTCACCGGCGGGGAGCGAAACGGGTTGGTCCGCGACAGTCGCAGGCCACGCAGGCGAAGGTTCTCGGCCAGGCGTGGCTCGTGGATCTCGTAGCCGGCAGCGCCGGTGTAGTGCCAGTACTCGAGTCCGGGGATCAGCACCGCGTCGCTGACCAGATCGACGAGCGACCCCGGACCGAAGGTGGTGATCATCTGGCTCTGGCGCAGCTCGCCATCGGGCCGCGGCGCGCCGCCCTTGGGCTTGTTGGTGGGGGCTCGGGCCATGGGTCAGGTCTCCTCGCTCTGGGGGCGGCGGCGCACCCAGATCGCAATGCTGGGCTCGACGTCGCGCATCGACGTGGGCGCGACGAACAGATACTGCGGGTCGTTGGGCCGCAGACGCAGGTGCTCGGCTGCCTTGGCGTCGTCCTCGGGGGTACGCATGAGATTGTTGGCCTTGGCGCGCTTGCTCTCCCACGGCGAGTAGCAGTACGCGTGGCTCGAGCCTTGGCTGTCGACCGTTGGCGAGACAATCTCGCGCCACTTGTCGACCACGTTGCGAACGTGGCCGTAGACGAAGGGCGCCATGTCTTGGCCCCCACCCTTGGGCTGCGCCGCCGCACGCTCGCGGAGCACGCTGCTGACGCGCTCGAGACTGGCCCCGACCAGCTTGGGCTTGCCCGCACCGCGCGGCGCGGCGAGCTGCGGCCCATCGCCGTGGCGCACGAGACCCACCACCACCGAGGCGAGCGCGCGGTCGATGGCCGGCAACGAGAACGGGGTCACGCTCTGGGCCTCGACGTAGCGATAGAAGCTCTCGTGGTAGGCCATGAAGTGCTCGTAGTGCGAGCGGTCGCGTGGCTTGTGGATGTTGTACACGGTCAGCACGAAGCCGGGTCGATCGTCGTCGCGGCCCACGCGGCTGGTGGCCTGGATGTACTCGCTGGTGGTCTTGGGCTGGCCGGCCACGATCATGAGGCCGAGGCGGTCGATGTCGACGCCCACGGAGATCATGTTGCTCGCGAGCAGCACGTCGACGGGCTTGAGCGCGTCGGCGGGGAGCGAGCCGGCCGCCTTGTCGCGCTCGTGCTCGTCGAAGCGAGTGTCGAGGCGCGCCTTGTCGCGCGTGATGTCGCTGGTGCGCACGCGACTGGTGAGCTCGATCGGATCCCCGATCGCACGCTGACGCAGGTAGCGTCCGGCCGACACGCCCAGCGGGGTGCGCTGGTCGAGCTTGCGCACGCGCGCGTAGACCTCGTCGTCTACCAGCCGCCGCATGCCTCCGAGCTCGCGCAAGCTGTTGAAGTAGCCCACGATCGTCTTGTACGGGTCGGTCTTGGCCTGGTCGTAGGCCTCGTCGCAGTACAGGTGCTCACTGGCCCCGAGCAGCGTCAGGTATGTGGTGAGCAGGATCCGCTTCATCGCGCGGCCGGTGGCTGCGATCCCGGCGTACATGCGCTCGTTGGCCCCCGGGTCGCGCTCGGCGAAGAACGTCTGCCACGCATCGACGCCCTGCGGCGGGAACAAGTGGGTCTGGTCGGCGCGCCGGGCGTAGAGCGCCTGCACCTGCGTGCTCGCGCGCCGCACGGTGGCCGTGGCCGCGAGGATCTTCGGACCTACGCGCTTGCCGTCGGGATCCGTGTAGTGACACAGCTCCTCCACGAGCGTCTCGAACAAGCCGACCATCGTGCCGAGCGGGCCGGAGATGAGGTGGAGCTCGTCTTGGATGATGAGCTCGGGCGGGCGCAGGCCGCCGGGAAGCGGCTCGGCCGAGGCCGGGACGGCGATGTAGTCGTCGCCGTCACCTCCGCCCCAGAACGTGCGAGGCTGGCCGCGCTGATCGGTGTAGCTGTGCACCTTGCCGAACAGCTTGCCCGCCTGTCCGCGGTGGGTGACGAGCGCAAACTTGTCGACGGTGGAGACCACGAACGCAGGCAGCTCGTCGTAGATGTGCTCGTCCACGAACAGCACGGGCAGCTCGCCGACCTTCTTGCCCGGGTCGCCGCGCCCGATCCCCGAGAACTCGCAGGCTCGGTTGCCACAGGTCACCTGCGTGCGCGTGGGGTCCTTGGCGTTGAGCGGCAGCGTCTGCATGTTGCGCCCCTCGATCGGGGCCTCGCACCACGGGCACCGCACCAGCGGGAACGGCGAGCCCTTCGACTCCGCCGTCTTGCCCTTGTAGGCCTGCAGCTCCTTCTTGGCGTCGAGCATGGTGTTGGGCGAGCCCGAGCGGCCGACCCACAGACCGATCGAGTAGCGGTGCGTTCCGAGCTGCTCGGGATGCCGGCGGCGCAGCAGCTCGAGGCTGCAGATGAGCGCCGATGCACGCTCGAGCTGATCGAGCGTGAGCAGCCGCAGCGTGTAGCGCAGCAGCACCGCGACCCCGAGCCCGTCGTCGGGCCGGGACTGCCCGCGCATGCGCCGGAGCAGCAGCGTGGTCGCGATGACGCCGAGGTAGGCTTCCGTCTTGCCGCCGCCGGTGGGGAAGAACAGCAGCTCCACCACATCGCGATCGTCGTGGCCGGGATCGCCGAGCCCGCGGAGGTTGAGCACGAGGTAGGCCAGCTGGAACAGGCGCCAGCGCGGGCGGGCCACGCCGAGCCGTCGCACGGCGACCTCGGCCATGGCCTCGTTGGCCCACGCGAACGCCTGGCGCAGCTCCGCATCGCTCTTCAGCAGCGCGATGCCGGCCTCGATGCGCGCGAGCGCAAAGCGGGCGCGCTGGACGAGCGTCGCTTGCGTCTTGCGGTGGTCGGGGCTGGCCAGCGGGATCGCGGCTTGCTGGTCGATCCACGCCGCGTACGTGCGAGGCAGCGCACCGAGGGTGCGCTCGATGTCCTCGGGCGTGGTCACGGCGGCGAGATCGTGCATCGACACGTTCACGCCCTCGACGTCGCACGGGCGCACGCGGGCGACCGTGGTCGAGGGGATCCAGGTCGCGCGGGCCCCTACGGCCGGGTTGGTGGTGGCATCGAGCGGCTGCGCGGGATCGGCCGCCAGCGGCGTAGCCGCGATGCCGTGCCCCACGACCCACTCGACCTCGCGGCGGAACTGGAGATCGACCATCTGATCGTCGAAGTCCGGCGAAGACGCGAAGTGGGCATCGGGTCGCGGCAGCAGCGGCTGCGATGCATGCAGCGCCAGCTGCAGCTGGAACAGCGACTCGCGGTTGAGCGCGCGCGAGTACCCGGCCGGGTCGTCGCGGGGGTCGGCCGCGATCGAGCGAGCGTTGACCACGAACACCGACAGCGCCCGCGCCGGCTGCCCCGGCTCGCCGATGCGCAGCGCCGTCGCATCGGCGGCCGCGATCGTCTCGATGCGATACTCGATGCGTACCCCCGGCGCATCGGGCACGGCCTGCACCTGCAGCGCGCCGGGCGTGCCGGCCGAGAGCTCGAGCGTGACGCTCTTGTCGGCGATCGGCACGCGGTCCCACAGCATCTTGGGCGGTCTGCCCTCGCGCACGTGCTTGCGCGGGTCGAGCCCTCGCGCAGCGCACAGCGCCTCGACCTCGTCGTTGGTGGCGGCTGGCACGTACTCGCCCCAAGACAGCTGCACCCGCACGGTGTCGGGCCCGGTAGCGGGCGCAACGGGCAAGAGCACGCTCAGCCCCAGCGAGCTGGGGAGGATGGGCCGGTGCTTCGCCTCCGGCTCGCTCGAGGGCGTGTCCTCGCCCCCCGGCTCGTCGCCGGCCGCGTAGTCTTCGTCCTCGTCACCCGAGCTCGCCACCTCGTTGCGCGCCGAGGCCTCGGGCACGAGGAAGCCGGTGAGGTACCAGCGGATCGGGGGGAACACGAGCACCTCGTGGCCCGACTCCGGGTCGTAGGGGCCGATGAGATCGGCGCGGAGGGACTCGAGGAGGTGGGCGCGGGGGAGCGGCATGCGTGGGGCTCGGGGCGACTCCAACAGTAATACACCGCAGGCTCTCCGTCTTGGTGACGCCTTCGCCAAGCTCGACGAGCTGTTGTCCTACGACCCGAAGTGCACCGAGGCCTACTTCGCCACCGAACGGGTTCGCAGCTACGTACCCGTCACAGCCCCGTCTGGCTGGCGGACCGTCGTATAGCACGCGGCACGTGAGTCACGCCACACTAGGCCTCGCTCGACCATGCGTTGCAACCATTCCCTGATCTGTCCCTCGGTGACATCGAGCAGGTCAGCGAGCTCGGTCTCGCTCTTTGGCTCATCGAGCATTGGCAGAACGACAGCCTCCGAGAGCACTTCGAGCAGGTTGTCTGGCGCCGAAGGATTGGGCCATGGGTGGGCGCCCCGCTCCAATAGTGCATCGAGTGCACGGTTCGCATCGCCGGTCGAGCGGACGAACACGGGGAAAAGTCGAGCTTGTCGAGCTGCTCCACGGCGCCCGCCCAGGTCTACGGCCCGCGCGTGAGGGTGACCGCGAGTGTCTGCCAGGTGGATCCGCTGGGCCGTCGGACCGTGAACTTCCACGACGCGGTGGTGGGCAGCTCGAGCAGCAGGCGCTCGAGGGTGGTGGGCGCGAGGATCGACGCGCCGTCGATGTGGGTGAGCACGTCGCCGTTGGCGAGACCGAGGGCGGTGAGGAGCGAAGCGGAGGCGGTGTCGCGATCGAGACCGGAGAGCCGCAGGCCGCGGCCGAGCGCGGGGAGGTCGACGAGCTCGAGGCGGAGGCCCTCGTCGTGGAAGATGCCGAAGTTGCTCTGCACGGCGATGAACAGCGCGGGGTCGAGGGTGCACGTGGTGCTCGTCGTGCAGGTCACGAGCGTAGCGAGGTCGCCGAAGGGGCCGACCATGGAGCCGCCGCTGCCATCGCTGCTGCCGCTCTCGTCGAGGCCATCGCCACCACCCGCGGGGTTGTCGCAGCTCGGTGTGCCGTCGGTGTCGCCCTGGAGGATGGGCTGGCAATCCTCGGGATCCTGGACGTAGTGGATCACGGTGCCGTCGCGCTGGGGCTGGGCGGCGGTGGGGCCGTTGGTGAGATCGGTGAGGGCCGCGAGCGCGGGGGCGAGGACGACCTGGTTGCAGAGGGCCTCGGCGGTGGAGACGGTACAGGCGTCGTTCTCGGGGGTGGTGGGATCGATGTCGCAGCCCGCGGGTGCGCCGTTGCAGCTGAGATGGGCAACGCAGGCATCGCGGGCCTGGAGGGCGAGGGTCTGCGCGAAGTCGGCGTAGACTTGGAGATCGGTGACATCGCAGGCTTGGCTCGCGTCGATGGTGGGGTCTTGGATCGAGGCGATGGTCGAGGCGAGGATCTGGTGGACGTCGGCGTCGACGCACTGCTCGGCGGCATACCAGCCGAACGGGGGGAGCGGCGGGTACCACTGGTCGAGGTCGAAGAACCTCGTGCAGGTCACGTCGAAGCGCCCGTCTGGAACGCCGGTCATGTCTTCATCGGTGAGGTCCGGGACGAGCTGCTGGTGACTCCAGCAGTAGCGAGTGCAAGGAAATGGGCTCGAGCAGGCGAGGGCGCCGAGGGCAAACGACAGCGCCAACATGCGGGGTCTCATGTCTAGCCATCTCCTTGCTCGACCGCGTCGGAGTAGCAGCGTCGCCGGGCGTCGAGCTCGGCATCACACGGATACACGGAGCTCGGGTCCGGATCGATGCGGCGGAAGAAGGTGCGTTGTTCTTCACAGGTGAGAGCGTCGATGCAGTCAGCCGCTGCGAACCATTCATTGGCGCATGCGTCGGTCCCGTCGGCCTGGCGCCCCCATGGCCACGCGTACACGGGTTTCACCGCGGCACAGTCCTCTACGCACTCGTCGACGGTGGGGAACGCAAGGTCTTCGGGATTCCCCCCGCACTCAGGGCTCATCATGGGCGTACACCACTGCGTGCACGCCTCGATGCGATGCTCGACCAGCTCGCGGGGCTCTTCGTCGTCGATGGTGCGGCCGCAGGATGAGAGCAGCACGAGGGCGATGGCGGCGCGTAGGGGGTGGGACGAGCGGTGCATGGCCGAGCCTTTCGCAGAGGGCTCAGGCAGATTAGGGGGAACGCCTACGGGGAACAACTGCCGTTTGGCGCAGGCAGCCGGCAAGAATGGCGTCGCTGGGTCAAGATCGTCCAGCTGCGGATCGCGCTACGGGGAGGATCGCATACCGGTACTTCTTCACTTGCGATGGCTTGGCATGAAGGGGAACGCGACATCGCGATCACCAAGCGCGCGGAGCAGACCCTCGAGATCAGCGGGCGAAGGTCCCACGACGGAGGTTCTCGAGGGTAGTCGTCGTGCCCGCAGACGAACGCAAGCGCTCGAGCGGCGTCAGCCCGAGCGACCACCGCAGCAGCGTGCGATCGACCTCGTAGGAGGCCTCGACGACGTCTGGATCCCGGAGCGAGAGCGAGCGCTCGAGCTCCCGAGCGGTGGGAGTGGGCGGCAACGGGACGAGCATAGCGGATTATCGAGCCGGCCGCACCGGGGGCTCGGAAAGCGCCGCTGTCGCCGACCGAGGAGTACGCAGTCAACGGGAGGGTGCGTGGGCGCGGTGCACTAGCTCAAGCGGGTCACCTCGGCCGCGAGGCTGGAGTAGGAGACCGTGGTCTTCCCGCGTGCGACGTCGCGGAGGACCTGGAGGATCTCATCGCGGACGGGGGTCCAGAGATCGATGGGGACTTCGTAGCGGGTGGTCATACATTTGGTTGAATGTATGGGTTGGATGTATGGGTTGGATGTATGGGTTCGAGTAGCGTCCCTAGATACGGGCGTTGACTCGCTGCTCCGTCCAGGCCGCGTCGATGCCGAGCACGAGGGTCATGGGGGAGCGGTGAGCTTGCGAGAGGACCCCTCAGGCTTGTGAGTTGGGCGTTATCTTCAGACTTTGGCGATGAAGCTATCGACGGTGGGCACCACCGCTTCGATGACCTTGGCCAGGAAGCCTGCGTATTGTTGGACCGTGTAGTCTTCGGGAAGGTCGCTCGGCAAGAACTTTCCGGCGGAGTTGGCCGAGGGACTGCCGGGCCGATAGCGAGCACTAGGCGTCACGACTTTGATCGTCTCTATGTGCATCAAAGCTGGTCGTATTGCCCAATGAAGCCGCTCGCGGAGCTCGAGCTCTGGTTGTCGTTGAGCCAGCACATCGGGCTTCTTGGAAATCGACTCGACATATGGATAGGTTTCGATGTGAAGATGGAATCTGCACTTTTTGTTGTGGTCTCTTGTGCACTCGAAATGAACGTGGACACCTGTTTTTTTGCGGTTGCCGAGATGAATCAGCCACGACTCCTTGCTCAGCTTGAGCACGGCCCCAAAACGTTGCGAGTCGGACTCAGGGACGCAAAAACCGTGTCGCGCGCGCACATCTTGCAGGCTCTGAACACCGCACACGGCTTTGTAGAACGTCGGATTATCCATGTTGCGTGGCATTGGTTTTCCTTCTTGGTGTGCGTCAGGACTGCGCGCGCTTGCTCGCGCGGGCTTCTTGCTTGGCGAGGAGCTCGTTGCGTTCGAAGAGGAAGTCGAGGACTTCGTCCTCGAACTGCTCGAGCGCGGCCGGGGTGGCGCCGCAGTAGGGCGGGACTGCGATGTGGGGTTGGTCGTAGGCGTCGAGGACGGCGCGGTCGAGGGCTTCGT
>JBFIJN010000307.1:0-10431 GCA_041600735.1 Nannocystaceae bacterium | reverse complement strand
CAGGGCTTCCTCGACGGGCTCGACGATGATCAGCGCGAGGTGTTCGTGCTCTCCGATCTGCTGGGCATGCGCGTGCCCGAGGTCGCGCACGTGGTGGATGCTCCGCTCAACACACTCTACTCGCGGCTGCGGCTCGCGCGACGCCGCTTCCACGACCACTTCGGGCCCGACCCCGCGCGGCAGCTTCAGCAGGCCGGGCGCGGGGAGGCCCCGAGCCCTAGCGAGCGGCGCCATGCGTGGCTGGCGATCACGGCCAAGCTGCCCGCGCTGACTCCGGTCGCAGCCACGAGCACGGGCTCGCTCGGCTCGCTCGGCTTCAAGTGGTTGCTGGCCGGGGGCCTGGCGGCTGCGGGCGTGGTGACGACGGCGGCGGTCGTTCGCGCGACCGATACGGGGAGTGGCCGCGCGCGAGCGGTCGTGGTCGGTGAAGCTAGCGATCGTGCAGTAGCCGGGGGCGCGCCCTCCGTTGGGCCCGCGCCGACTCCACTGCCCGCCGCCGCTTCATCGTCGACTGAAGCGCCTGTCGTCTCGGCGCAACCTGATCCACCCTCGCCCGCGCCGCGCCGCGCCGCGAGCCCGCGCCCCACGGCGACCACAAACGCTCCCCATGAGGCACGAGCGCCCGCGGCTCCAGATCCACTGGAGGCGAGCGTGGAGGCGCTACGCGCCGCCCAGCGCCGCGTTCGCGAGGGGCGCCCGGCCGAGGCGCTCGCGATCCTCGATGCGCTGGTGCGTGATCACGCGGAGGGTCCGCTGCCGCGCGAGCGCCTGCGGCTCGAGCGAGAGGCTGCATGCGCGGCCGGGCTCTCGGTGCGCGCAACGGCGGCCCGTGATCGACTCGTGCGGCTGGGCGCGGTCGATGCGTCTGCGCCGGCCTGCGAAGCAGAAATCACGGGCCCGTGACGGAAACGCGGCGCAGCGGTGCAGAGACCGGCATGAACACTAAGGCGATCGTGACCCTCCTGATGAGCGGCTCCCTGCTGGCGTGCGTGCCCGAGGCCAAGAACGGCGGCAACTTGGACACCGGCAGCGACGGCGGGGGCAGCAGCGGCTCGGAGGACACCGGCGCGGGTACCACGGGCGAGGGCGCGACGGGCGTCGTCAGCGTAGGCAGTAGCAGCGGAATCGGCGACGACAGCACGGGCGGTGGGGTGCCGGCCGCGTGTGAAGCAGCGGGCTGGGACGATTCCTACGCGACCTACCAGTCCGCGGCCGAGAAGGCGGGCTCGACCTACTGGTACACGCAAGTCACCGGCGGCTTGGGGTTCGAGCTCACGTGCTCGTACCTGACGGTGGTCGAGGTGATCGATGGCGTGATCGTGCGGCGCACGTTCGAGATCACCGAGGTCCCCGAAGGCGTAGACGTGAGCGAGTGTGTCGAGCCCTACGTGGAGGAAGGCGACGAGATCAACAGCCATGATGCGGGCTACTACGACCCGCCCGCGCTACTGATGGAAGCGCAGTACGAAGGTTGCTGTGAGCTACTCGCGATCGAGCCCGCGGACGAGTACTCCACCTACTTCGACGTGGACGCCGACGGGATCGTGCAAGCGTGCGGCGCTGTGTTCGCCAACTGCGATGACAGCTGTGGCGTAGGTGTGGGTGGCTTCGATGGGTTCTCGTTCTCGAGCTTCGCGTTCGGCTTGCTCGAGTAGGTTGCCGGACGGCTAGCCGAGGATGCGGACCCCCGCGAGGAAGCCATCTTCCTCGAGCTGCCCGCAGTCCTCGAACACGATGCGGATCTGGTGGTTCTTGCCGCTCAGGAACACCGCGTCGACCTGCTGCTCTGCTCCCTCGAACATCGACGTCGTGATGACGTGGGTCTCGACGCCGTCGACGGTGACCGCACGTCGGCTCGCCTCGACGAGCGGCCCCCCGGGATCGGGGGGCATCGGTCGCCACCAGCGGATGTCGACCATGCACGCGCTCCCGGGCGGCGACGAGTGGCGCAGGTGTCCCGCCGATCCGTCGCCGGAGTCCTCGACCTGCACGAAGCCGTGGCGAGCCTCGACGACGAGCGGCGCGCCGTCACGGGCGGCGACCGTGCGCTCCACCGAAGGCGACCCCTCCGGGGGCGGCGGCGACGAGACCGCGTAGCAGCATGCATCCGCACGCTGGAACCGCGCGCTGCGGGTCACCCCCGCGTCGAAGGTGAAGCCGCACGGGCCGCACGCGATCGGGTTGGCCTTCATCGCGGCCTCGCCGACGTAGTTCTTGCAGGAACCCACGGGGTCGTCCACCGCGGCCTGCCGATCCGCCGGTAGCTCGACCGTCCACTCTTCGGGTACGCACAGGCGCTCCTCGACGACGAACGTCTGGCTGCGCGCGACCGCGTCCTCTTGCACGCGCTCCGGGCTGCTCCGCGCTCCCGTACATCCGCCGAGACCCAGGATGATGAGGAGCGTGGAGCCGGCCCGCATGCCGCGATCCTAGCGACCCTGGAACCCGTACGCGACGCCCTCGCCAGCGGGGTCCTCGAAATCGAGCTGGTTGGGCGCGCCGATGAGCAGATCGCCCCACCCATCGCCATCGAAGTCGCCGCCCAGCACCTCGAGCCCGAAGACCTCGTCGGGGGCGCCTTGCAGCTCGTGGCCGCCGATGAGGGCCTGGCCGAGGTCGATGCGCTGGATCGGCGGGGCGGGGGCATCGATCACACACGTGAGTCGTCCGTCGGGATCGAGATCACACTTGTAGGCGACCCCGCGATAGCTCGGCGAGAGATCGTAGGCCATCGCCCACGCGCGATCGCTTCGGCTTCCGATCAGCAAGACCTCGCCATACTGGGGCTGCGGTTGGAGCGGGTGATTGACCCGGCTGTAGGTGGGCCCCGCGAACCCGGCCGCGCCAACGGAGAACCCGGTGCCATCGTCGGCGTCTGGGTTCTCGTAGATCAGCGCGGCGACCTCGTCGATACGACTGCGCCCCGCGAGCCCCCGGCTGGCGCCGCCTCCCGGGCCGAGATCGGCGGTGCCGAGCACGAGGTAGGCGCGACCGGTCTTGTCGGTGACCGGGAACGTGCAGTCGCGGCAGTCATACGCGGGAGCGCCGAGGATGAGGTCGTCGTAGCCGTCGTGATTGACATCGCCGGCCGGCGCAACGTCGAAGCCGAGATTGGCGCCCTGCGATTGCGCGGTGAGATCGGCCATGTCCATCGCGACCGGATCGCCATACCAGAGGTCATACGTGGCCGCGAACGCGCTGCGACCGTAGACCAGCGCGACCGAGCCGCCTTCCTCGAACGACGTGGTCTGATACGCACCGTACGAGCCGATGAGCAGATCCTCGAACCCGTCGCCATTGAAGTCGCCGCCCGAGGACATCGCACAGCCCGTCCTCCCCACGCCGAGGAAGGTGGCGGTGGCGTTCGCGGCCGCCGTGGCCGGGCTGGCGACGTCGAGATCGAAGAGATAGGCGCTCCCGGCCGTGAGCGCCCAGCCACGATCCAGGCCGCAGGCACCCGCCGCGAGCTCGTCGCGCCCGTCGCCGTCGAAGTCCCCCGCCGCGACCGACCAGCCGAGATAGTCCCCGGCCGAGGTCCCCTCCACCGCGTGATCCGAGGCGCCGAGCGGCAGCGTCGCGGGCTGTAGCGGTCCGGCGAACACATGCACGCGGCCGCGACCGGCGGCCTCACCGGGGGCGCCCACGATCAGATCGTCGTCGCCGCTCCCCAGCACGTCGCCCACGGCGATCGACCAGCCCGCCTCGGAGCCCTGGGGCCCTTCGATGATCAAGTCTGCGTCCGCCGGCCCGAGCTGCGGATGAGCAGCGAGCTCGATCGGTCCGAAGAACACGTAGACCCGGTTGCCCGCGCTCGGGTCGGGCGCGCCCACGACGAGGTCGAGGTGGCCGTCGGCGTCGAGGTCCCCGTGTGCGAGCTGGAAGCCAAAGCGCTCGGTTCCGTCGCCGAAGAACAGCCCCTCGGCATCCGCCGAGGGCACCACGGGCAGCGCAAGCACCGAGCCCAACAGCAAGGTAGAAAACAGCATCGTCTCGATTCTTCCTTCGAGCCCGACTCGGGCCCTGCGCTGCGGGACTGCAAGCCGCGAGCCGCTCTTCGAAGGCGGGGGCTCGCGAGGTTGCGTGCGCGGGGGGCTGCGCGTCCCATGGGACGAACGAGACACCTGGCGCGGTGTCTCGCGGGGCGGAGGGGCGCGTCCTGGAGCGATCCGATCGCGGGCGCCCGCATCGCTCCAGCGCGGCAGGGGAGGCGCATGGCCGACTCGGTGCTAGGGACTCCCCGCGACCCCATGCGAGCCGAGTACCTGCTCTTCGACCTCCTCGTGCTCAGTGCGCCGCTCGTGATCGGTGCGTGGCGACCGGCGTGGTTCTACGACCGCATCGGCGCCGCCCTCCGGGCGACCGTCATCGTTGCGGTGCCCTTCATCGCCTGGGACGCCGCGGTCGCCGGTCGCCACTGGTGGTTCGACGAGCGCTACGTGCTCGGCCCCGAGCTCTTCGGGCTGCCGCTCGAGGAGTGTCTGTTCTTCGTGGCGGTCCCGCTCGCGTGCCTGTTCGCGTGGGAGACCGTGCTCGTCGCGCCCCGCGCGAGAGCGAGCGCGGGGCTCCGCTGGCTGTATCCGCTGCTGTGGGCGTGCATGCCGCTGGGGCTCGCCGTCGCGCTCGCCGGCCGCGAGTACACGGGGCTCGGCTTGATCGCGCTCGGCGTCGTGGCGCTGCTCGACCACGCCCTCGGAGCGGGGCTGCTCGTCGCGCGCCGGGCCCAGGCGTGGTTCGTGGTGGTGCTCGGCCTCACGCTAGTCTTCAACAGCTATCTGACGGGCCGGCCGGTGGTGCACTACGGCGAGCCGTACATCCTCGGTGTGCGCATCGGCACCGTGCCCGTCGAGGACTTCGCCTACGGGCTCTCCCTCGTGTGGGCCGCGATGATCGTCTACCAGCGCTCGCAGGGCCGACGCCTGCTGCCCAGCTGGCCCGCCCGCGGGATCGCGCGCGCCTTCGGAGGCTATCGACACACCTTCGCCGCGGTCGACACGACGCTCCCGCGGCGCGCCCCGAGGCACCGCGTTGCGGTCGTCGGCGCCGGGCTGGCGGGGATGGGCGCGGCGATCCGGCTGTCGCAGCGCGGGGTCGCAGTCACGCTGTTCGAGCGCGAGCCGTACCTCGGCGGCAAGCTGGGCGCCTGGACGGACGAGGCCTCCGATGGCTCGCAGGTCGCCGTCGAGCACGGATTCCACGCGTTCTTCCGCCACTACTACAACCTCGGCGCGCTGCTGCGCGAGCTGGGCCTCGACGCGCGCATGCGGTCGATCGGCAGCTACGTCATCGTCGATCGCGAGGGCCGGCGCGTGTCCTTCGACGGGGTCGACACCACCCCGGTGCTCAACCTCGTCTCGCTCGCGCAGCACGGCCTCTACAGCCTCACCGAGGTCGCACTTGGACCCGCCGGTCCCAAGCTGGAGGCGTTCTTGCGCTACGACCCGGCCCAGACGCCGGCGCGCTACGACCACGTCTCGTTCGCGAGCTTCGCCAAGGAGGCCCAGCTACCGCCCTCGCTGATGCTGGTGTTCAGCACGTTCGCGCGGGCGTTCTTCGCCGACGCCGAGCGGATCTCGATGGCCGAGCTCATCAAGAGCTTTCACTTCTACTACCTCAGCCAAGATCACGGCTTGGTCTATGACTACCTCGAGGGCTCGTATCACGCGGACCTGCTCGAGCCGCTGCGCGAGCGCATGCTCGCGGGCGGGGTCTCGATCCGCACCGGCGAGGCGGTCACGCAGATCGGCGGGGAGCCGGGTGACTTCCTCGTGGCGGGCGAGCGCTTCGACGAGGTGATCCTCGCCAGCGACGCGACCAGCACGCGCGCGATCGTGGAGGCCTCGCCCCTGGCCGCGCGTGTGCCCCAGCTGCGCACCGCGGTGGAGGGCCTGCGGCCGGGGCAGCGCTACTGCGTGCTGCGGGTGTGGAGCGAGGCCACGGTGCCCGACGAGGGTCCGGTGTTCGTGATCACCGAGCGCACGCGAGTCCTCGATGCCGTCACCATGCTGCATCGCATCGACGAGGACAGCCGCACGTGGGCGCGGGAGCACGGCGGCTGTGTGCTCGAGCTGCACTGCTACGCCGTCCCCGACGACGTGCTCGACGAGGCCGAGCTCGTGCGCGACCTCCTCGGGGAGGCGGGCCGCGCGTTCCCGGCGCTCGCCCGCGCTCGCGTGGTGCGTCACCACGTCCAGGTGCGCTCGAACTTCACCGCGTTCCACGTGGGCATGCACGCCACGCGCCCCGAGGTCCACACGCCAGTGCCCGGGCTCTACTTCGCCGGCGACTGGGTGCGGCTGCCGTTCCCGGCGATGCTCATGGAGGCGGCCTACTCCGCGGGCTTGCTCGCGGCCAACGCGATCCTCGACGGTCTCGGCGTACAGGGGTTCCCCGTGCAGAGCGTCCCGCCGCGCGGGCTACTGGCTGGGCTGCCGCAGCGGCGCGCCCGCGCGGCCCCTCGCGCCTGAGCGACGCACAGGGGTCCCACGCAAGTCGACGCGGCGGCGCTGGGGGGAGCGCCGCCGCGTTCTCGCGACTACTTCACCATTCGCGCGGCCCAAGGCCCGGTGAAGCTCGACTCCTTGGTCGCGAGCTTCAGCTGGCCGCAGACCCAGGTGTCGTCGATGTGGTCGATCGTCACCGAGCCCGGGCTCGCGCCCGCGAGCGAGAGCTGCATGAGCATGCTGTTGCCCGACTTGTGCTTGACCGAGCTCGAGACCTTGCGCTCCTGGTCGAACGCGAAGATGTACTCGCCGACGTCGACCGGGAACGCCTCCTTCGACTCGAGGTTCACCTTGCCAAAGCTGAGCTCGAGCGCGAACTGCTTGCCGCGAGGGCCTTCGTAGCTGCGCTTGGGATCGAGCTTGAACGTCGCGAGGTTCACATTGATGTACTTGCCCTCGCCGCTCGAGCTGGCATAGGCGCTCGCCACATCGAAGTCGCCGTGCAGGTGGGAGTCCTTGGCCTCGATCTTGCTCGGCTTGGTGCACGCGGCCGGCAGCCCGCTCCAGTCCATCTCGACGCTGGATTCCTGGGCCTGGTCCGATCCATCGCTGGCGGCGGGCAGCGTGTCGGCCTGCAGGTTGGCCACGGTGACCGGCTTGTCGGCGTCGATGAGCGTGCCGTTGCCCAGCTGTCCGCGGTTGTTCCAGCCCCAGCACTTGGCGCTGCCGTCATCGAGGGCGGCACACGCGAAGTTCATGCCCACCGCAATGTGGACCGCCTTGCCGAGCTCCACCACCGGGTCCTTCTTGGGGTTGTTGCCCTCGGTCCCGCCGATGCCGGCCTGGCCGCGATCGTTGCCGCCCCAGCAGCGCACGCTGCCATCGCCCGCGAGCGCGCACTTGTGATTGCGCGCGCGCACGAGCGTCGCGCCGCCGAGGCCGGTCTCCTCGCGGGGGGTCTGCGGCTCGCCCCAGCAGTGCACCTTCTGGTCCTTGGTGATCGCACACGTGTCGCTGTTGCCCGAGCCCGCGGCGATCGAGACCACGTCGGCGAGCCCTGCGATCGGCTTGGCCGCCTGCTTGGGACCCACGTAGCCCCAGCAGGTGACCGTACCGCCCTCGATCAGCGCACACGCGTGGTTCTGCCCGGCCGCGAGCGCGGTCGCCTTTGCGACGCCGGGGACCTTGGTCAGGCCCTTGTCGTTCGAGCTGGTGTCGCCGTCGCCGATCGAGTTGAACGCGGAGCTTCCCCAGGCGGTCACGCTGCCGTCGGGCAGCACCGCATACTGCGTGCCGCCGCCCAGCGCGAGGTCCTTGGCGCCCTGGAGCTCGGGGATCGGCTCGACCGCGGCCGTCCACTTCTTGCCCTCGGTCTTGGGCCGGTTGCCGACCCCACCCCAGCACGCGATCGCACCGCCCTTGGTGCGCACGCACATCATGTCGCCCGAGCTGCCCGAGTCGCCGCCCATCCAGATGTCGGTGGCATCGGTGACTCCGGGCACGGCGACCGGCGTGGCGGCATCGATGTCGGAGGCCGTGATGCCGTGCTCACCACCATTGTTGCGACCCCAGCAACGAGCGGTGCCATCGTCCATCAAGGCGCACGCGGCACTGTGGCCCGCGGCCACCTGGACGGCCTTGCGCGAGCTGGGCCCCGGCGCGGCCACGTCGGCGGCCTTGGCCTTGGCGCCCTCCTCGGCCTTGGCCGCGGTTCCGTCGGCGGCGCTCTCGGAGCGGTCGCAGCCCGGGGCCAGCAGCAGCAGGAAGCTTGGGAAGAGGGCGCCTGCGAAGGCAACGCGGCCGAGTCGGCGCCCGGATGACGTGGGGTTGATGCGGGGCATTGCCCGGTTAACGCGAGCCGCCGCGAACTCCCTCACCCCGGCCAGAGAAAACTCGAGCGCGCGGGCGGCCCGTCGCCCATGAACCCGAGTCAGACCTCGTCGAAGAACCGCTGCCCCTTGGCCGCCATCTCGCGCAGCAGTTGGGGCGGGGCAAAGCGGTCGCCCTGGGTCTTGGCGAGCTCGTCCATCTCGGCCACGAACGTCGCGACCCCGCGCCGGTCGATGTACGAGAGCGGACCGCCGGTGTTCGGGGCAAACCCGACCCCGAAGATCGCACCGACCTCCGCATCGCGGGGCTTCTTGATCACGCCATCCTCCACGCAGCGCGCGGCCTCGAGCGCCTGCAAGCCCAGCAAGCGGCGCCCGATGAGCTCCATGCCGGTGTGCGCGGGGGTGCCCGTCGCGAGCTCGCGCAGGCCCGACCACAGGCGGCGACCATCCTTGCCGTAGTCGTAGAAGCCCTTGCCGGCGGCCTTGCCCTCGCGGCCCTGGGCGACCATGGCCTCCACCAGCGCGACGCCGGCGATGTCGAGCGTGCGGCCGTACACGCGGCCCTGGGCGAAGCCCTTGACCGCGAGCGTGAGCGTGACCTCGTCGAACACCTGCAGCGGCGGGACGACCATTCCCGCGGTGCGGGCGGCCCACTCGATCGTGGCCGGATCGTGGCCCTCGGCGACGAGCTGCGCGCCCTCGAGGATGTACGCCGAGAACACGCGCGTGGTGTAGAAGCCGTAGCCGTCGCCGACCACGATCGGCAGCTTCTTGATCGCACGCGTCAGCGCGAGCGCGCGCGCCAGCGTGACCTCGGAGGTGGCCTCGGGGGTGATGATCTCGACCAGCTGCATCTTCTCGACCGGCGAGAAGAAGTGCATGCCGATGAAGCGCTCGGGGTGGGCAGAGACCGCGGCCAGATCGGTGATCGGAATCGCGGAGGTGTTGCTGGCCCACACCGCGCCCTCGGCCAGCACCGGCTCGGTCTCCTTGGTGACCGAGTGCTTGAGCTCGAGCTTCTCGAACACGGCCTCGATCACCAGATCGCACCCGCGCAGCGCCTCGACCTCGAGCGCGCCGCTCACTCGCCCGCGCAGCGCCTGCCGCACGTCGGCGGGCATGTGGCGCTCGGCGGCCAGCTGCGCGTCGAGGTGGGCGAGCCCGCGATCGAGCGCCTCTTGGCGCACGTCCTTGAGGACCACCTGCATGCCCGCCTTGGCGCACACGAACGCGAGCCCGGCTCCCATCATGCCGGCGCCCAGGATCCCCACCTTGCCGAACCCATGCTCCTTGGCGCTGGGCAGGCCCTCGTGCTTCTCGGCCGCGGTGCGGTGGAACCACAGCGTGCGGATCATGTCCTTGGCTTGATCCGAGGTGGCGAGCTTGGCGAAGGCGCGCATCTCGACGAGCAGCGCGGCATCGAAGGCGATCGCGCAGCCCTCTTGCACCACGGCCATCGCCTCCTCGGCCGCGGGGAACGCCCCGGCGGTCTTCTTGTAGAGCATCGCGGAGCCCGCCATGAACATGTTGCGGGCGTCGTCGCTGCCGGGCTGCGGCCCGGGGAAGCGAAAGCGCTTGTCGTCCCACGGCTGCTTGGCCTTGGGGTTGGCGGCGATCCACGCCTGCGCGGCGGCGAGCAGCGCCTCGCGATCGGGCGCGAGCGCATCGACCATGCCCACCTTCTTGGCCGCGGGCGCGCGCACGATCTTGCCCTGGGCGATGTGCTCGAGCGCGCTCTGAATGCCGATGAGCCGCGGCAGCCGCTGCGTGCCGCCGGCCCCCGGAATCACGCCGAGGCCGACCTCGGGCAGGCCGAGCTGGAGGCTCGGGTGGTCGAGGGCGATGCGGTGGTGACAGGCGAGCGCCAGCTCGTAGCCGCCGCCGAGCGCCGAGCCGGTGAGCGCGGCCACGACCGGCACCGGCAGCCGCTCGAGCCGGCGAAACACGCCATGCAGCCCGCGCAGGCGCTCCATGAGCTCGGCCGGGTCGCGCTCGCGATAGAGGCGATCGAGATCGGCCCCCACGCAGAAGTCCTTGTGCCCCGAGGCCACGATCACGCCCTTCAGCCCCGTGAGTCCCTCCAGCCACTCGAGCGCCTGGACCAGGGTGATGCCAAAGTCGTCGTTGATCTTGTTGGCGCGGCCCTCCATCTGGAGGGT